>NZ_SJPF01000002.1:600000-865029 GCF_007859755.1 Blastopirellula retiformator
CCTGCTCGACATGACGCAGCACGCCAATCGCCTGGCCGATTAAGCCGATTAAGCAGTGCGGCGTTGTCGCGACGCCTTTAGAGGAGTCTTCGTTGAATAACGCCCGCGTCGTGAAGTTCGCCCCGTCGATTCTTTCCGCCGATTTTGCGCGGCTGGGCGAGGAAGTCGCCGCCGCCGAGCAAGCAGGCGCCGATCGCATTCACCTTGACGTGATGGACGGCCACTTCGTTCCCAACATCTCGTTTGGAGCAGTTGTGGTCGAAGCGGTGCGTCGCACGACGTCATTGCCGCTTGAACTTCATTTGATGATCACCAACCCTGACGACTACTTCGACGATTTCGTCGCCGCTGGGGCCGACTCGTTTCTGGTCCACTGGGAAGGGAACGCCAATCTCCATCGCACGATTCAGCGTGCCAGGCACTTGAACAAGGGAATCGGCGTCGCCATCAATCCGGCGACGCCGGCCAGCGTGCTGGAAGAGATCCTGGTCGACGTCGATCAAGTCTTGGTGATGACCGTCAACCCAGGCTTCGGCCATCAAACGTTCATCAACACCACCCTCGCCAAGATCGGCCGCGTGCGAGAAATGATCGACCGTCGCCATCCCCAATGCGACCTGGAGATCGACGGCGGCGTGAATGCCGAAACGGCTCCCCTGGGCGTCGCGGCCGGCGCCAACGTGCTGGTCGCAGGCACCGCGATCTTTGGCGCCTCGCAAGGCGCCGAAGCCGGAATGAAACATCTTCGTCAGGCGATCGAACAATCGGAACCGTACGAAAGTTAGCGTCATGCACGTCGGCATCGCCACCGATCATGGTGGCTTCGCGCTGAAAGAAGAACTGGTCGCCAACCTCCGCGCCGCCGGGCACGAGGTCACCGACTTTGGCGCCTACTCGCTTGAATCAGGCGACGACTATCCCGATTTCGTTACGCCGCTGGCCCAGGCGGTCGTCGCCGGTCAGGTTGATCGAGGCGTCGCGATCTGCGGCAGTGGGGTTGGCGCGTCGGTCTGCGCCAACAAGATCCCTGGCATCCGAGCCGCCCTGATCCACGATCACTTCTCGGCCAAGCAAGGCGTCGAAGATGACCACATGAACATCCTCTGCATGGGAGGCCGCACCGTCGGCCCCGCCGTTGCTTGGGATCTGGTGCAAACGTTTCTGGATGCCGAGTATAGCCAAGACGAACGGCATCTGCGACGATTGGCGAAGGTGGCGGGGCTGGAAGGAGGTTAGTAGAACGGCAGCGTTCTATCGACTACCGAGCACTCAATTCGTCGGCCAGCGACTGGTAGGCGGAAAAATGTTTGCTTCGCTTATGCTTCTCTTCGACACTCGCCGGAATTCGGTAAAGAGACGTCGTCTTCGGTACTCGGATAAATCCTCCCAACTGACTATATCGACACCAGAGGATCCAATCTTCCAGGGCATCGAGGGTTGGATCAAACCCTCCCAATTTCTCAAAGCAGTGACGCCGGAAGAGCACCGCCTGGATCGGAAACAAATTCGTTCTCAGAAGCGCCCCTCGATTGAATCTGTTGACCAGATTCTCATGAGGATAGTGCGACAATTCTTCGTAGGAGCGAACGACGTTTTGATCATCCTTGTGGAATCGCGTTTCCACAATGAACGAATCTGCGAAAACCGCCGCCGCGCGAGGCTCCTCGACCATTCGCGCAACCAACGTTTCGACATGATCTGCGAAAAGAAGGTCATCATCGTCATAGAACATCACGTATTCGCCCGTCGCCGCCTCAAGCCCACGATTGCCCGCTACGCTGCGACCAACGCGTTCGAGCGGCAAATAGCAAATCCGTTTGTCCGCTTTCGCCAGCCGCGGCTCAAAATCATCTACTAGAGAACGGCTCGCCTCGCCACCATCCTCGACGACGATGACTTCGATATTCAAATAGGTCTGGTTAACTAGACAGGTTAGCGCTTGCTTCAAAAGGAGTTGCCGGCCGTCCACCGTCCGAACGACGATCGAAACAAGCGGCGCGCCAGTATTGGGATCGTCCAGCGAATCCGAATCGATATTTCTCCTTAGATCATAGTCCCAGCTCTCAAACGCAAAATCCCCTTCCTCTTGCGGCAATTCACCACGTTGCTTCAGAACGTCCGGCATGCGATAAGCAAGCTCCTCCGTTTGAGCAATAAGGCGGCGTTTGTTTCGCCAAGCCAGGATGCTCCAAGAGTTCAAGAGCTTCCGATAGAGCAAGAATATTTCACCAATATCGTGCAATGTCCCGTATTTCAAACGTAGCCAGGCGTTCGCATACAAGATCCCCATAAACTCCCGGTTCTTGCCCGATGCCGACTTGGCCCGCGTGTGATGTACGACGGTCGCGTTCGGAACATATTTCAAGCGGTAACCGCTTCTCCGAAATCGAAAACTGAGCTCGACATCTTCGCCATACATGAAGATGTCCGGATCGTATCCGCCAACATCCGCATACGCGTTGCGTTGCAACAAAATACAAGCATGGGAGCACCAATTCGCCTCCAATGTGACTGGATCGTAATACTTGGGATGCTCAAACGGACGCTGGCGCAACTCCCAACAGGCGAAGTTCGAACCTCGATCGGACACTGCGGTCTCAACCGCTCGCACAATAGAATCCCGCTCAAACTCCAGGTCGACGTTCGTCACCAAGACGAACTCCCCTCTCCCCCCGGCGATGGCGGCGTCATGACCTCTCCCAAACCCAACATTCGCGCCACAGGAAACTACGAAATCCGCGAACGCGCTTCCTTCGCTCTTCCGAAACGCTTCCAGTTTCTCGACCGTCGCATCGCTCGATCCATTGTCCCGCACATGGATCGCCATCCTTTCTAGCGGGTATGCCTGAACCAGCAACGACGCAAAAAAGCGGTCCAGCCACGACGCGCTGTTATACGTTACGATGCTCACGTCTATTGCCGGCGGATCGAATTCCGACGCCGACCTACATGTCCACTTCCTGATGTCTTCGTCTCGCCGCTGCGCCATAAGATTGATGTTGCGCGAACGCCCCATCCGCTTGCTCTGCCCCTGGTTGATCGCAAGTCCAAGCCTTCTCCCCTTTTCGCAATAGTGCAGCAAGGGAGGCCGGATCCTACTGCAGTCGACGTAACTCTCCGTATAGAAAGGACCATCGAAGCCAGCAAAAGGGGAATACCCCCGCCGCCATCCGGCAATCATGTAATGCTCAAACGGCGAGAGTGCCGTGTCAGTCGAACGAAAATAAGCCTCCCGATAAAAAGCTTCGTCGAACTCTTCCTTCGCACGGGTCTTTTGAGCCGCTGGTAGCAAGCAGAAGGAAAGGTAGTGATACAACAGCGAGAGCGAATACCTGGGCAAGTGCCAAATCGTAGCCAGATTGCGCACGGCGAGATAGGGGACTCTCATCAACTGGCGTGCGAGGCATAGCAGTGTCAACATGGCGCTGGTTCTCTAAATCTTCTCTTTGACCATCAATCGAAACTCATGGCCTGATTCCACGAAGGATTCGCCCCGCGACCTTCGAAAAGAATTCGGACCAAGTGCGTTCCAAGACTTTCATCCGCTCGATCGTCGCCTGATGTTCGATACTCCGATATATCCAGTCGGCAACCAAATCCAAATGTGCGCCCAAGACTTGCGCGCATGTTTTTCGAGCCTTGTTGGTGGCCGCTCGTCGCAGCACATCCTCTACGCTTCGCCCGTACTTCGCCCTCGAATAGCGGCCCAGAGCCTCCTCTCTGGCCTTGGTCGCTAGTTTGGAGCGAAGTTCAGGATCGTTGGAGAGCCGCTGGACGCAATCCGCCAATGCGACCGAATCGCCAACGTCGTAAAGTAGCCCTGTCTCTTCGTTGTCAATCAAGTCGCCCGTCGCGCCCCCGTCTGCGGCAACGATCGGGCGCGCAGTCGCCATCGCCTCGACGGTTACGCGTCCAAACGCCTCAAAGTGAGAACAGACGAGGGCGATATGGCATTCGCAAAACGCGCTCCGCGGATCATCACTGATACCGCGAAACTTGACTGCGTCGGAGATCCCCAGACGCCGTGAACGCCTGATAAGCAATCGCTCGTACTCTCGATCGGCCTCACCAAAGAGATGCAATTCACAGTCAATGTGGCGATTTCGCAGGTGGGCCAGAGCAACGACCGCGTCAAGTTGCCCTTTATGCGGATTCATCCGTCCAACCAATGCCAATTTCAGCGGTCCGTCCCCTACGATAACGCCAGAGGGCGGATCCTCTAACCATCCCTCCGCGAGCGGTCCGTTTGGAATGGGAACGACGGAACAATTGGGCATATATGGAGCGACTGCCGCGGCCAGAAAGTCCGAGTTGACGATTACCTCTTCCGATAGAGATTCAACAACCGCGTAGGTAAATTGTTTTCCCGCGTAGAACATCCAGCCAAAATCACGATCGACCAACTCTCGCAAATGCCAAACATGGGGAAGTCCAGCTTTGGCTGCAAAGAATGCGCCCCATGGGCAAACGCTCGTGTTTGAATAAACGACGTCAAAGGTGCAGCCAATTGCGTCTGCCAGGCGACCAACGCAATCGATCATTCGCTGTCCATCCCAGATTCTTCGCGAAGCGTCTAGAGAGCTCCCACACCACCACAATTCCGAAAATTCGACGTTGGGAACTAGCTCCGAAAAGTTAAATACCGCCGCCCCCAGATGTTTCGCCGACTGCTCCAATGGCCCGCATTCAGGAACGACGACGGAGACTTCGATATCCGCTTGAGGACAAAGCTCCGCCAGTAGCTCGGAAAAAGAACGACCTCCCCCATGCGTTAACGTCGCACTGTGCGAAAATAGCAGAACTCGTAGCGGAGAATTCTTCATTCGGTTTCAATAAGAGTTGCGTCAACGAGGGTATTCATCGCCGGCGTCGCAAACGTCGCGTGAACTACACCCGAGAGTCGCGGCACACTACGAATAGCGATCATAATCGAGCGCGGGATACTAGGTCGTAGACGTCTTCAAGTTTTTCAATATTCTCTAAACTATGCTGCGTTTGGACGTGGCGCAAAGCCGATTGAGCCAACTGAGGCCATTGGCGGTGCGATTCCCTTAATCGAACGATCTTATCGGCAAGATCAGGAACATCATCCTCCTCAGCTAGGAAATCGACGTACGCGCTACAGACAAAAGGAATATCGGCATGCGTCGTACTGGCTATGGGAAGCCCCATCGCCATCGCCTCGACTAGGATCGTCGGGGCGCCCCCTTCGGTGTCGCCATCCGCCGCCGTTCGACTCGGAGCGACCAAGATGTGGGAGGCCTCCAGTTCCGACTTCATGGCGTCGCGCGAGCAGTACCCGCAAAAAACGACGCGATTCGCGATTCCCAATTCGTTCGCCAAATGCTCCATTTCCTCTCGGCAAGGTCCATCGCCAATGACAGACAACCGAAAAGGACCGATTTTATCCTGGGACACTCCCAGTGCGCGAAGAAGGATCGGCAGCCCTTTCTTATCCACGAAACGGCCAACAAAAACGAGCTTCAACTCTTCGCCTTCCACCAGTTGGCGCTCCCGAAATTTATAGGCGCCGTCGAAGATCAGGGGCACAATATGAATCTTCTCCGGTGGACACTCCAACGCGACAAGTCGCTCTCGCATCGCGGGCCCCTCAACGATGAACGCGTCGCCACTTTGAAACAGCAACTTGTACCTCGCTCTCCAACCCTCCTCGTTCGGAATTGCTGACGCATCGCGTCCATAAAAGCTCGTCACAAGAGGTAGTTTATGCCGTTCGCACATGGCCAACGCTTCCCATCCACGGGGACCGAAGTGAGCATGGACAACGGTAGGTTGAACTTGCCGCACAAACTCCGCCGGACCTATCCGCGATCGCGAGAAAACGCGTTTGACGAACCGCGAAACAAGTCTTCCTACTCCAGCAGCCGGCATTTCGCGAAGTAGCACATGCTCGATTGGGAATTGGTCTTGATTGATGCGGGTAGCGGCGTAGGCCCAACTCTCGTAACGTCTTGGAGAACGTACGAAGTCAAATACGAACGTCTCGGTAAGCTCAAATGCGGAGTGAACGAAATGAGCGACACAAGGTGGATGACAGGTGCTATTCATTGGTCGCCGCGACCTCGCTCAGAAACTCGTCACCTCGGCACTCCTGGGAACTTGGCTTCATAGCGACCGCGAGGTGCATCCACGCAAATCCAGTTTTCCGATCCCAATGACGACAAGCGTAAGCCACACGCTGAAGCAGATAGATCAAGAACTTCACGAGGCCCCCGATGCCCCACCTTTGCGAATGCGGCTGCAAGATATAACAATATTCTTGAATGAAGGTCACATAAAATCCGGACAAGGGTTTAATCTGCAGGACCTCGAGATTGGCGGATTCGAGCAAGTGCTTGAGCCCGTATTGGGTATATCGAAAGAAGTCCCGAGGAGCTTCGTGCTCGTGCCAGAACATCGGGGCGGTTAGAATCAGATAACCGCTTGGTTTTAGCAGCCGGGCCATCTCGGTTATGGCGCCGCCTGGATCTTCAAGATGCTCCAAGACGGCCAGCGAGACAACCGTGTCCGCAAATTCGTCTGGAAGCGTCGTGTTGTAGGCGTCGGCCACAATATCCGCCGCGTTAACGTCATGCAGAGTCTCCGCATGGTCGACGCCGATGTACTCATCGACATACGGTTCGAAAAAGGACAACCAAGGCTTCCGGCCGCAGCCGATATCAACCAAACGTCCCTTCGCGTACAACCGCGAGAAGACCCGAATATTCTCTGCGATGATCTTGTGTACCAGCCAGTTATGGCTGGAAACGATCTTCCTTGGCAACGTTTCTTTGCCAGAATCAGAAACCGCAACTGATTGGGAATTCATAATCTACTTCTAGTACAAGTAGCCAAATCCAACGATGCCGAAAAGCGATTCGGGATCGATTGAACTAAACGGCGGTCCAAAATCTGAGAAAACGCCGGTTAAGTGGAGTATCCATAGAGAGTCATTTCCTCTCCACAGACCTCCCAAAAAAAATCTTTGTCCTGCTTGGACCATTCCTCATATTCGGCCGCCTTCTCACCACGCGTCTCGTTGATCGGACTCTCCGAGGCGACCCTCCATTGCTCCTCCGACAGCATAAGGCCAAGAGGCTTGAGAATCGAATCCGAAAACGCCCAATAGGAAGTTAGCAAATCCTCAAAACGGATCGACTCTCCGATCTGCTCTCGCAAGAATCTGTTCTCCCACTTCCAGACGGCGCACGTCTTTTGAAATGGAGTGAGCCTCGACCAGTCTTTAGACAGTGAATCGACTAGCCGGGGAACGTAGTTTCCGTAGACCGGATGGCCTCCGCCGTATGTACCTCGTGAGCAAATCGACCTAACCACTGCTCTTCCGTCCCGTACAATGTGAAACACTTGCGCCTTCGGAACATACTTCCTGATCGAAGCGGCATGTCGCCGCAAACACCCATTGCTCTCCCCGTACACATCACCTGGTCTTACCACCGAATTCATGCGGAAATATATTTCCTTCAGGCGAAAATCGCGAATGTACGGATCTGCGAGGTCCGCATCTTCGGCCGCTTCGCGCTGAGCCCAACTCTCTTCAGGTATTGGTTCGTGACAGACGTGCGCTCCGGCACAATTTTGCAGTATCGACGCGAGCCACTTCGTTCCGCTTCGACCAACGCTCAATGCGAAAAAAAGGCGTCGTTCGCTCAGCCACGCTTGCAAGATTTCGTCTGACAACGGGCGCGACGATACCCTTTGTCGAAATTCATGAAACGTCAAATCCTGCTTGGAAAACAGGCGTCGAAGAAGGCCACGAAACATCCGAAATTCCTTCATAAAAATGAAGAGCCTAAACGACACCGGCCTACTCGGCCGCTTGATCAACCAACCTCCCCCCTCGCTACGCCAATTGCTGCGCATCGATGCATCGCAGACATAACTCGATCGTCGCTTTCCCCTCGTCGAAGCCAATTGAGAACTGCCTCGATCCTCGGACCGCATCGGTAAATTCACCCAAGAGAGAGAAACAACCCTGCTCATGTTCATAGCTGGACCATGGATAGTCTCTTGCCGACGTATCGCGGCGCAACGATCGCTCAATGAATCGGTCGCGGAGCTTCCCTACGAACCCCAAATTCCGTCGCCCGACCAACTCATGCAACTCGCCGCTCTTATCACGAAACCAGTTGTTGTGAATTTGACCTTGGGTGCCATAGATAGCCAGCGTGTTTCGTTGTGGTCCTGCGCTTGCAATTGTCTTAAAGGTATTGGCTATCGTTCCAGAGCGAAATCGCAGGGTGACCTGCGTCGTTACGGCGTCGGGATAGTCGTCCCACCCTTTCTGGGAAGAAAACGAAGAAACGCAATCGACCGGTTCGTCCATTATCCAGCGAATCAAGTCAAGCGTATGCGAAAGTCCCCCAAGCACGATGTTCTGAGGGCAATTTGGGTTAACGCGCCAGTTGTGGAACTTGGTAGCGCGCTTACGCATGTCGTGAACGTAGTCTGCGTGGATAGCAAGAATCTCACCCAACTCGCCCGATTGCACCAATTTCCGGGCGGCGACAAACGACTCGACGAAGCGCATCTGATGATGAACGCCGAACGTAACACGATTTTGCTCGAGGGCCGCACCAATGGCCTCTATCTGCGAGGCGGTCGTCACCATAGGCTTCTCGACGAGGGTCGCCACTCCTCGTCCGATGGAGGTAACGGCATAATCTGCGTGCAGATGATCTGGAGAGCAGATGCTCACCGCGTCCAGATTGTCGAGAAAGGATGAGTAGTCTGCCGCGAAATGCACTTCAGGAAACTCCGACTGCTTCTCCGTGTCAATCTCGGGATCGAAAACCGAAGTGACCACGACCCCCTTCAAGGAAGACAATCGTGAGAAGTGAGCTCGACCTGCCCCACCGAAACCTACAATTCCAACACGAATCATTTCTCTCGCTCTAACCGACCAATTCCATTCTTGAAGCCACGAAGCGTCTTGCTACATCCCGAAACAAGCCTGCGGTCGCAGATTCAAAAAACGCGCCGCGTCACTCGCAAAAAGTCGATGGCCATCGACTTCCAGTTCCGTTATTTGCAAGCATCCGCTCTGCGTCGCGACCACGATATTCCGACCGCATCTTACGATTTCACCCGGGCGAGAACTTGTGCTCTCGTCCAAGTCCAGATTCGCTGTGGTAATGAACACGCGTCGGCTTTCATCTTCAACAAACGCCCTTCCGGCCCGAATGCGATTCCTTGCTCCCGAAGCGTCCAACTCATGCCATCGCAGTCGCCGGTGCTCATCAGTCGGCTCGCTGAAATACGATTCATCAGCCGATGACGCTTCCTCTTGCGCCACCTTTGATTCGGAAACAAAGGAGTCGATTGCCCGAATGACGCTTGGCACCGCCGCATTTATTTTGATGTAGAGGTGTTCGTAGTAGTCGCTGTCTAAGATTTTGATCGGCTGATGATGCACAATTGGTCCAGCGTCAACGCGAGCATCCATTACATGAGCTGTAATCCCCGTCGACGCTTCGCCATGCCAAAGCGCCCAATAATGGGGATGGCGGCCGCGGTACCGGGGCAGACTCGATGGGTGACAATTAACGGACAATCGTTCCGGAATGCCCAAGAGTTCTTCCGAAAAGACTTGAATGTATCCCCCGGAAACGACCACATCGGGACGCAATGCCGCAAGGGTCTTCAACGACGATCGGCTATTGACATCATCCTCTATATGAACGGGAATTCCGAACTGTTCGCAGACCGTCACAACGTCGAACCGACCTGGCGCCATGATGCGAGGCTTGGGAGCGTCTTGCGGCCGTTTCCTTAACACTAGTGAAATCCGATTGCGTATTCTATCAACCACCCCACGAGACTGAGGAGCCATCGTCTGGCCAACGTTATTGAAAATCTGCATCCGCTTTTTGGATGGCAGGAAGACGCCAACGAGGCGACCGGAGTTCATCTGCAACATCGGAAGCAGATGGCTCGCTCCGAACAAAGAGCGATCATTAACATACAATACGTAGCGCAATCCTTCTGTGGAATGTACCAAATTCATAGCGATCTCTCATCACCAAATATTTCGGCGACCGCGTTAATAATCCGCGAAACGCTATCACTGGAAAGCTTGGCCGACAACGGCAAGGAGACCGTCCGTTCGCTGATCCAGTTTGCATTCGGAAATTGATCGGGCAAGTAGCCGAATCGTGCGCGATAGTACTGGTGCAGATGGACGGCTCGATAATGTACCCCCACTCCGATTCCTTGCAGATGAAGATCAGCGATCACCTGATCCCGGGTCTTTCCCAGCCGCTCCGTATCGATAACTAACGTATACAGGTGTCGCGCATGACGGACGTGGTCTGCCGCAGGCGCCGGTGTATGGCAGGGAAGCTTCATGAACGCTTCATCGTACTGCCGCCAGATTTCCTCGCGACGCAGTAACCAAGGCTCCAATCTCGGAAGTTGGCACAACCCGATCGCCGCCTGAAGGTCCGTCATGTTGTACTTATATCCGGGGCAAGTTACCTCGTAGTGTTGATATCCATCGTCACTAAACCTTCGCCAAGCGTCGCGAGACAGACCGTGGAGCGCTTGCATCTTGAGCGTCGCCGCCAACTGCTCGTCGTCGGTCGTGATCATTCCCCCTTCAGCGGTCGTCATGTTCTTCGTGACGTAGAAGCTAAAGCATGTGAGGGGGCTGATCGATCCAACCTTTTGATCGCGATATCGGCCTTCGATACAGTGGGCCGCGTCCTCAATAACCGTTACCCCATGGCGACCCGCTATTTCTCGAATTGCGGACATGTCGCAGGGTCTGCCCGCAAAATGAACCGGCAAAATCGCTTTGGTGTGCGGCGTAATAGCCTTTTCGATTTGGCCGGGGTCGATATTCATCGTAGAACGTTCGACATCGACGAAAACCGGCGTAGCGCCGCAGTGAATGATGACGTTCGCGGTAGACGCGAAAGTGAGCGGAGTAGTAATCACTTCATCGCCAGGTCCTACTCCGGCCGCTAACAACGATAGGTGCAAGGCCGCCGTGCAACTATTGACGGCGACGGCATAACGCGCCCCGACATACTCCGCAAACTGCGCCTCGAACCGAGCAGTGCGGGGACCAGTGCCGATCCAACAGCTACGTAGCGTTTCGGTTACCTCGGCGAGTTCCGCTTCGCCGAGTATCGGTTGGCCGAAGACGATGTAGTCACGTTGGGGCATGATCAGCAAGAACTTTCTGTACAGTCGGCGTCCTGGTCGCATCGCATTGCTTCTTGAATGGACCACTCGACGTCAGACCATTGAATCCCTCCCCAGCTTCGATTTGGATAGTGCAGTGAACCGTCCTGAATGGCGTGCCAATGAATATCCAACAAGGGATAGTCCACCAGGACGTCGTAGGTGCGCCCTATCGCCGTATCGGCAATTCCTATCTGCGAAAGATATTTCCCCGGCGCCAGGGGCAGCCCCTTAACTCGGCAAGAGACCGTTTGCCGTCCCGCGCAAAGCGATAGTTCAAAGTTTGCGTCCTGGGACCAAACAAGCGTAACTTGGGAACCGTCGGACCGAGCGATGCTAAATCCAAGTCGCGCTTTGGTTTCGATTTGACTCTCAATTTCGCACACGAACTCGAAATCTTCACCGAATTCGAGGACGGGCGTAATAGCCGTTTGATCCCCGCCCACTTTTCTAATACCAACGGAGGTGATTCTCACCTCGAAGCCGCATTGATCATCTCTGCGATAGATAGCGAATTCAGAATTGCGATGGTTCGTGTCGACGCTCGCCTGCTGCGATCCCTCTACGTAGCGGTCAATCGCCTGGCTTGTGTTGCCGCAGAATACAAGCCGCCCCCTTTCCAACAACAGACATCGGTTTGTCAGCTGTCGGATGGTTGGCAGAAGGTGACTGACAAAGATGACCGTCTGGCCAGTTCGAGCGATGTCTCCCATCTTCCCCAGACACTTCTTCTGAAACGCCGCGTCACCCACCGCCAACACTTCGTCAACAATCAAGATCTCCGGCTGCAAATGCGCCGCGATGGCGAAGCCCAGCCGAACGTACATGCCGCTCGAGTAGCGTTTTACCGGGGTGTCTAGCGCTTCTTCAATCTCCGCGAAGACGACGATCTCGTCGAAGTGGCGTTTGATCTCGGCGCGGCTCATGCCGAGGATCGTGCCGCTGAGGTAGATGTTTTCTCGGCCGGTTAGTTCGGGGTGAAAGCCGGTGCCGACTTCCAGCAGGCTCGCTAAACGGCCGCGGACGCCGAAGCGGCCGGTGGTTGGTTCGGTGATGCGGGAGAGGATCTTCAGTAGCGTGCTCTTGCCGGCGCCGTTGCGGCCGATCACACCTAGCACTTCCCCTTCTTGCACGTCGAAGGAAACGTCCTTGAGGGCCCAGAACTCGTTGCTGCGGTCGGCTGTGGCAATCGCCCCCGACTTGTTGTTAGGTTGAAACACTCCCCGCGCGGCGCCAATGGCGGCAGACGGGATACGCTGCAACAGTTCCGAGAACCGGTGATACGGGGCGTCGGCGCCGCGACGGTAGCGCTTGCCGAGATTCTCGACTCGGATGGCGATGTTGCTCATGGCGTTAGATCCGATCGGCGAGATGCCGCTCCACTTGGCGGAAATAGGCCAGGCCGCCCAATAGCACAAGGGTTAAACAGCCAAGGGAAATCAACATCGGCAGCACTGCCGGCGGCGCGTGTCCCAGCGCCGCCCAGCGCAGGCCGTCGATTACGCCGACCATCGGATTCAACGAGTAGACCAAACGGTAGGACGGCGGAATCAACGCGTCCGTTTCGTAAACGACCGGGCTGACGAAGAACCCAACCTGCAGCACAAACGGCACCACGTAGCCGATGTCCCGATAAATCGCGTTCAACGCCGATAGCCAGAAGCCGGCGGCCAGCGCGGCGATCAGCGCCAGCAAACTGAAGGCGGGAATCAACAACATCGTCCAGCTTGGCGTGATGCCATACCAGGCAATCGCCAGCACCAGCAGGCTAAACCCGATGGCAAAGTCGACCACGCCGCCTGCCATCGAGGCGATTGGCAACACGGCTCGTGGAAAGTAAACCTTAGTGATCAAATTTTGGTGGGCGACAAGACTTCCGCTAGCGCTACTGAGCGTCGAAGCGAACAACTGCCACGGAAGCAGCCCGCACAAGACGGCGACCACATACGGAACGCCCTCCTCGACCGGCTCGCGGCCCATCAGGCGAAACATCACCGTAAAGATCGTCATCATCGCCAGCGGCTGCAGCAGGGCCCAGATCACCCCGACCGCTGTCTGGCGATAGCGAACCTGCAGGTCGCGGGCCGCCAGCGTCCAGATCAGCTCGCGGTAGTTCCACAGCTCTTGCAGGCCGAGCAGCCGCCAACCCGAGGGAGGCGTGAAGTAGACCAGGCCTTCCACATCTGCGATTTTGGAATCGTCGCTCGGTGGCGAAGCGTCCAGCGTCTCGTCCGACGAAGCGACCATCGAACTCTTCGTTTCCGCAGAGTCCTCAATTGTCCCTTCGTCATCGCGGGAAACGGTGATGTCGAGAGCTTTGTGCATTGCCGCAAAAAGGGAAGTCGCCTCCGAATCTGGCGGCCCCAATTTCGCTTTCGGCGGAAGGGCGCTATCACCAAATGTCGGAAAGAGTTCTTAAGGAAAGGTCGTATTCTACTCGCATAACTGTGAAGTTTTGACGAAGACCAGGGCAACAAACGGCGGCGGCTACCGCTTTAACAGCTTCTTAACGGGAAGAGCTGTCGATGCGTCCCCGTACGCCTTTCCCTTATATCCCTTACCAGCCAGGAAGTTGCTACAGTACGCTGCATGAAATCAACCATCGCAATTACCGGCGCCGACGGCCAACTCGGCAGCGAGCTCTTGCGGCAGCTCGGTGGCGACGCCGTCGCCTTGATCCAGTCCGACATGGAACTGACCGACGACGACGCCATTCGCCGCGTGCTGTCCGACATTCGCGCGGACGTGCTCGTCCACTGCGCCGCCTATACCGCGGTCGACAAGGCCGAGGCGGAAGCCAACGTCTGCTTCCAGGTCAATGCCGCCGCGGTCGCGACCATCGCCGACGTCTGTCGTCAGTTCAATACCCGTTTGGTACAGATCAGTACCGACTATGTCTTCGACAGCTACGCTGGCCCCTGCGTACCGCTAACCGAGCAAACGCCGGCGACGCCCCGCGGCATCTATGCCCAGTCAAAGCTACAAGGCGAGCAAGCCGCGGCGACCGTGTCCAGCCACCTGATCGTGCGAACTTGCGGTTTGTATGGCGGCGGTCCGTCGATGCGGAACTTTGTCGAGACAATGCTCCGCCTGGCCGAGACCAAATCCGAGCTGCGGGTCGTCAATGATCAGCACTGCACGCCCAGCTATTGCCGCGATGTGGCGGCCGCCATTCTGCAGTTGGTCGAGCGTGAAGCGACCGGGCTCTTTCATGTGACCAACGGCGAGAGCGTCACTTGGCGAGAGCTGGCCAGCACCATCTTCCAGCTGACCCAGCGCTCGGTCCATGTCGAGCCAATCACCACTGCCGAGTATGGCGCCGCGGCGCCTCGCCCGGCTTACAGCGTCTTGAGCCTCGATAAATTCCAGCAGACGACCGGCAGCGAGATGCCCTCTTGGCGCGATGCGCTACAGCGCTATCTGCAAGATCGCCTGGAAAGCTAAACGACGTTCATTTCAAAGTAAGGCGCCTCGGCGAACGACAGCGCGACTGCGTCTTTCGGCGAGAGGATCGGCGAGCCGATCGGCCACTCAACGGCCAATTGCGGGTCGTCCCACTGAATCGTCCGCTCCCCTTGCGGGTTGTAGAAGTCGGAGCATTTGTAGATCACTTCGGCCCGCTCGCTGACGACGCAAAAGCCGTGGGCGAAACCAACCGGCAGATAAAGCTGCTTGCGGTTCTCGTCGCTCAGATACTCGGCGACCCACTGGCCAAACGTCGGCGAGCCTTGGCGAATATCGACCGCCACATCGTAGATCTCGCCGTGCAACACCGTCACCAGCTTGGCCTGCGGATTTTCGATCTGGTAATGCAGCCCCCGCAGCACGCCCCGTTTCGACCGCGAACAGTTGTCTTGCATAAAGTCGACCGAAGTCACTTCGCGATAGCGATCAGCCCGGAACGTCTCGAAGAACTCGCCCCGTTCGTCGCGAAAGACGCGCGGCTCGATCAGCTTGACCTCGGGTATCGCCGTGGCGGTAATCTTCATGACGCCCAATCTCCTTTGGCATGTTGCACCTTCCGGCCGCCGATCATCGGCTCCAGCAGATGAAGCAAATAGCTGGCGTACTCCCCTTTCAGGCGACTCGCCAGGACCCGCAACTGCTCGGCCGAAATGAAACCCTTGTTGTAGGCGACCTCTTCAACGCAGGCGATCTTCAGCCCTTGTCGATTCTCCACCGTCTGCACAAAGTTCGACGCTTCCATTAGCGAAGCGTGCGTGCCGGTATCGAGCCAGGCGAAGCCGCGTGAGAAGCACTCGACATGCAGCTGCCCCCGCCGCAAGTATTCCAGGTTCACGTCGGTGATTTCCAGTTCGCCGCGGGCCGATGGTTTCAGATTGGCGGCGATCTCGACAATTTGATTGTCGTAGAAATAGAGCCCCGGCACCGCGTAGTTCGACTTGGGTCGCTGCGGCTTTTCTTCGAGCGACATGACCCGGCCCGCTTCGTCAAATTCGACCACGCCGTAGCGCTGGGGATCACGAACCGGATAGCCGAACACGGTCGCCCCTTCCGCACGGTTGGCTGCCGTAGCCAAGATCTGCTGAAAGCCTTGCCCGTAAAACAGGTTATCTCCCAGGACCATCGCTACGGGATCGTCGCCGACAAACTCGCGTCCGATCACGAAGGCTTGAGCCAGCCCTTCCGGTTTCGGCTGGATAGCATATTGAATTTGCAGTCCCCACTCCGAGCCGTCTCCCAGCAACCGTTCGAATCCACCGATATCCTCCGGCGTGCTGATCACCAGAATCTCGCGAATGCCGGCCAGCATCAACGTCGTCAGCGGGTAGAAGATCATTGGCTTGTCGTAGACCGGCAGCAGTTGTTTGCTGACGGCGCGAGTGATCGGATAGAGCCGCGTGCCCGATCCGCCGGCCAGAATGATCCCCTTTTGATGTACGCTTGCAGCCATCGCCAAACTTTCGCTTATGTCTAACTCTGCAGCTCACGCAGGCCGAGCCGCTCACGGCGATATCCGCCGGTGGCGATCCGCTCAAGCCATGTCGCATTGTCCAAGTACCACGCAATCGTCTTCTCCAGACCGGTTTCAAACGATTCGGCCGGGCTCCAGCCAAGCTGCGACTTCATCTTGCCCGCGTCAATCGCGTAACGTCGATCATGCCCAGGGCGATCCTTCACATACGTAATCAGATCTTTGCAAGGCCGATGGGGAAGATCAGGGCGAAGTCGATCGAGCGCCGCACAGATCGCCTCGACGATTTGCAAGTTGGTCCGTTCGCAGTTTCCGCCAATGTTGTAAACCTCACCAGTTTGGCCGGCCGCCAGGACGCGGCGAATCGCCCGGCAGTGATCTTCGACGTACAGCCAATCGCGGACGTTCTGTCCGTCGCCGTAGATCGGCAGCGGCTTTCCTTCCAGCGCATTGAGGATCATCACCGGGATCAGCTTCTCAGGAAACTGCCGCGGGCCGTAGTTGTTCGAACAATTGGTCGTCAGCGTCGGCAGCCCATAGGTGTGAAAGTAGGCCCGCACAAAATGATCGGACGCCGCTTTCGACGCCGAGTAGGGAGAGTTGGGCGAATAAGGCGTCGTTTCGGTAAATAGCCCAGTCTTACCGAGCGAGCCGTACACCTCATCAGTCGACACATGCAGAAAGCGGAACGCGGCCGCTTCCGACTCGGAGAGTTCGTTCCAATATTGGCGAGCCGCTTCCAGCAGCGTGAACGTGCCGACGACGTTGGTGGCGACAAATTCGGCCGGGCCATCAATCGAGCGATCGACGTGCGACTCGGCCGCCAGGTTCAAAATTGCACTCGGCCGATACTCGCGCAGCAACCGCGTGACCAGCTCGGCGTCGCCGATGTCTCCTTCGACCAGCAAGTGCAGGGCGTCCTCCTGTAGATCGGCGAGCGAATCCAAGTTGCCGGCGTAGGTCAGCTTGTCGAGGTTGATCACCTGCAAGCCATCTTCCCGCACCAACTGCCGAACCAGGCAGCTGCCGATGAATCCTGCTCCGCCGGTGACCAGTACCGTGTTGCTCATAGTCGTGAGGCCGCCTTTGCTAGCCGGTCGGTTTTCGTAACTTTGCGTCTATCGAAACGCGGGAAAGTTTTCTGGAAGTTCTGCTGAACTACGACCGCCGCTCAAAAACGATTGAGTATACTCAGCCCTGCCGATCCGCGAGCATGTTCGCCCAGCGATGCCGCGGCAAAAGCGTCAGAATTCATTCCGACTTAACTCTTTGATAACATTTCAACTCTTCTCGAACGTTTCGGCATGCCTGAGCAACACGTTACTGCTGCAGAGATTCCGATCACGGTCATCGTGCCGCATTATAACGGGGCGCCGTATGTTCTTGAAACGCTCGATTCGATCCGCGCTCAGTCGTACCCCGCCGCAGAAATCATCGTCGTCGATGATCACTCCTCCGACGACTCGCTCGCTCAAATCCGCGACTGGAACGAGTCGCATGGCTCGCCGCTCCGGATTCTCTCGACCGAATCGAACAGCGGCGGGCCTTCGCGACCAACCAACCTGGCGATCGCAGCTGCCAACAGTCCCTGGATCGCCGTGCTCGACCAGGACGATCTTTTTCATGTCGACCGCTTGCAGCGAGCCGCCGCAGCGATCCGTCTGTCGCCCCAGGCCGAGTGCATCGTTTCGCTGGGCAGTTTGCTGCATGCCCCCAACGATCCGGCCACGATCGGGCAAGGTCGATTCCTCCGCGATCACCATTGGCGTCAGCAACCGTTGGCCGACGACGTCTACCCGCTTCCCAGTCGCCGCGCGGTCGCCAGTTGCGTACGTCATGGGATGTTTGCGGCCGGCTATCCAGGGCTCGCGTTTCGCCGCGACGCCTGGCAGGCGATTGGCGGAGTTCGCGAATCGTTTGTCGTCGCCTCCGATTTTCACTTTCTCCTCTCGTTGGCCGCGCGGTCCGATCTGGTGGTGATCGATCAACCGCTGTACCAGCGCCGCGTCCATGGGCAGAATCTGTCGCACCGCAGCACGTTAGGCTTCGCCGAAGTGCTGCAGGCCATCGCCGAACAACTGCAGCCGCAGCCGGAATTGCTGGCCGATTCGGATCTGCGCGAGGCCTTGGCCTGGCGGATTATCGAGTCAGGCTGGAATGTCGCCGCCTTTGGCCAATTGCGTCTCGGCGCCCGCTTGATCCGCCAAACCGCGCAAATTGCCGGTTGGACGCCGAAGCGCACCGTGCAACTGGCGGCGACGCCGCTGATGCCGATCTACCGCCGGCTGTTTCTTTCACGCAGCAATCCGGCTGCGGACGTGATCGCCCGGGTCGAGCAATATGCGGAACAGTTGCTGGAATTGATGCGCGGGTCGAACCGGCGGCGATGATGGACTGGACCGCCGGACCGGACCGTTTCATTATTTCCGGGTAGGGTGCGTCAGGACGCACCGGGAACCTGCCCCAACGTTTCATTTCGCCTTTCGCGTGGCGGCGCAAATTGCGTTACCACGCGAGTCGCCCAACCAGCCACGTGGCAGGTTCGTGGTGCGTCCAGACGCACCCTACTCGGACTGGACCGTTGCGTTTTTTTCCTCCGTCCCCAAAACTGGACCAGTCGGAATTGTTTTTTTGCGGAACGTAGTGGACTGGACCGCGACGAATTTTCTTTTGGGGCCCGAAATGGCCGATCCGCGCGCACCGATAGCGCACTCGCAGCGGGCTGCGATGCGTGGGGCGTTTTCCTTACCACTATCGCCAGCAATAACCTGGCGGTCTCGCCATGGGTTGCCACCGCGCGTACGTTCTTCGCTCTCTCGCGAAGGTTTTCGCGCGATTCTTGCGACCGACTTTTGCCCCTTCCTGATGCGGGGAAAAGTCGGCAGGGCGGCAAGATCTCAGCGCGTCTCCACGCGCCGGCGTCACTACGATCCTTGAGAAACGCGCATGGAACATCTCCACGGCATGCCTGTACATGTTTATACCAAACATCGAGGCAATTCGGCAAGCAATTTTTTTCCAGGTAGGGTGCGTTGGGACGCACCGGGATCCTGCCCAACCGCACGTTTCGCCTGTTGCGTGGTAACGCAAAAATGCAGCGCTGGTTGCGTTGCCAAGCCGCCCGAACGGCTGGTTCGTGGTGCGTCCAGACGCACCCTACCAAACAAAAAAAGGGAGCGTTTCACGCTCCCTTTTGGCTCTGTATCCCCGACGACGATCAGCCTTTTTTCGACCAATCTCGGCGTTGCCGCGAGCTGGGGATGCCCATCTTTTTGCGGTACTTGGTGACCGTGCGGCGGGCGACGTTCAGGCCTTCGTTTTTCAGCAGCGTGACCAGTTCGTCGTCGCTGTGCGGTTTCGCCTTGTCTTCGCTGTCGATGATCTCTTGCAGCTTCAGGCGAATCGCATCCCAGGTCACTTCATCACCAGCTTCGTTGGTGGTGCCGCCGGCGAAGAATCGTTTGAGCGGGAAGATGCCGCGGGGAGTTTGAATCCACTTGTCGTCGACCGCCCGGCTGACGGTCGTCACGTGGACGCCTACCTTGTCGGCGATCTGCTGCATCTTGAGGGGCTCGATATACTCCGGCCCCTTTTCGATGAAGTCGTGCTGGTGATCGACGATCGCCTGAGCGACGCGGGCCAGCGTGTTTTTGCGTTGGTTGATCGAATCGATCAGCCACTGGGCGGCGTTGATCTTCCGCTTGATGAAATCCTTCTCTTCGACCGTCGCCGTCGGGTCCATCAGGCGTTTGCGATAATAGTTGCTGATCCGCAGCTGCGGCACTTCGCCATCTTCGGTCTTCACGCCATACTCGCCGTCATCGCTAATCTCCAGCGTCAGGTCAGGCACAACGTTCGGGACAAAGTCTTCTTTGTAGGCGGAGCCCGGCTTGGGGTTCAGCTTGCGAAGTTCCGACCAGGCGTCCTGAATCAGTTCGATCGTGTAACCGGTCTTCTTCTGAATCAGCGGCAGACGGTTCTCGCAGAGGTCTTCGAGATGATTGCTGATCAAGGTCCGCAGTTCGTCGAAGTAAGGTTGCGCCGGCTCCAGCTGCAGCAGCAAGCATTCGCGCAGATCGCGTGCGCCGACGCCGGCCGGGTCAAGCGCTTGCACAATCGCCAGCGCTTCGCGGGCATGGGCCACCATCTCTTCGCTTGAATCGGGCGGCAGCAAATCTTCCAGCGACGTGGTCAGATAGCCGTTGGAGTCGAGCGACGAAATGATCCGCATCGCCAGCTCTAGCAGCTCCGGCTCGATATTCAGCTCGCCCAGCTGGGTATCAAGATGGTCCTGCAGCGTTTCGACGCGCGATGCGACGTTGGCCAGCGCATCATGCTTGCGATTGGCGTCGTCTTCCATCTGGTTGAGCGAACGTTGCGGGCGATCATCAAACGTATCGGGATACTCGTTGTTGAGATCGAGCAGACGCTCAAAATCGTCGGCGTTGTCTTTGTTTTCGTCAACGACGAATTCTTTTTCGGTCTCGGCAATCGAATCGTTATCTGTTTTTTCGACCGGATCGTCGGTTCCGTCCGGCTCGACTTCTTGAACCTCGAGCAACGGATTTTCGTTCATCTCCTGTTCGATCTTCTCTTGCAGCGCCATCACCGGCAGCTGCAGGATCTCCATCGACTGGATCATCCTGGGCGCCAGAACTTGCTTCTGGACCAGCTTCTGTTCTAAACCAAGCGAAAGTCGCATAGGAATTTCTAGGTTTCAAGAGTATCGGAAGAACAACGGGAATTATAGCTTTTGACGCCCTGAAAGCGCGTCGGCCAAGATCTCTTTGTTCGTAAACTCCAGGATGCTGCCGGTGGTGATTCCGCGGGCAAGCCGCGTTAACGTTACGGGCAGCTCGGACAAAAGGTTCGAGATATGCAGCGCCGTCCCGTCTCCTTCGGTGGTGGGATTGGTCGCCATGATGATCTCGCGGAACGTCCCCTCCCGCACGCGATCGACCAGCGCGTCAATCGTCAATTGATCGGGGCCGATGCCTTCCAGCGGAGCGATGCGTCCTAACAGTACGTGATACAAACCGGGGTACATGCCCGATTGCTCGATCGCCATCAAGTCGCGCGGCTGCTCGACGATGCAGAGCAACGTCTTGTCGCGTCGCGAGTCTTGACAGACCGAGCAAAGTTCGGACTCGGCCAGGTTAAAACATTGGGAGCAGTAGCGAACGTTTTGCTTGACCGTGCGAATCGCGTCGGACAGCGCCAGCGCTTCCGACTCGTGCACGCGCAAAATGTGGTACGCGAGCCGTTCGGCGCTTTTGCGGCCGATGCCGGGAAGTTTGGCGAATTCCTCCACCAATCGCGTTACGGAGTCTGTCGTTTGAACCATGCGGGGCGTCCGTTCACCTAGGCGTCTATTTCTACTGGTTTTCCCCGCCGGTCATCTTGGCCAGGGCGTCGTCCAAACCGGGGACGTTCATCCCGCTGGTCAGGGCCTTCATCATATCGGCGTGCATCTGCTTCGCCTTGGCGCTGGCCTGATTGACGGCCGCCGGGACCAGGTCTTCGATGATTTCCTGTTCGCCGCGGGCGATAAGATCGGGGTCGATCCGCAGCGAGAGCATTTCGCCGGTACCGGTCATTTCGACCTCGACCATGCCGCCGCCGGCCGAACCGGTGACCCGCTTCGCACGCAGCTCCTCTTGCAAACCTTGGACCTTGGCGCCCATTTCCTGGGCGCTGCGAAGCATGCCCGCGATGTTGCCGAGATTGCCGAGATTGAACACCGCTTTTCTCCTTGATGGGGGAAAGTGCTGCAGCGTTCAGTCAGGCAGGCGGCTAAGATCCTCCCGATTCGGGCGCTCGGACGCTGGTGACTTCCGCTCCGAACATCTCAATCGCCTGCTGAACCAACTGGTTCTGCTGCACTTTTCGAATCATCTGCCCTGATGAGGGCCCACTTCTTTTCGGCGGTTCTTTGGCGGCCGCGACCGGAACATCGTCCAGCACGCGGAACTCCAGTACGACGGTATCGCCGACCACATCGGTCAGCAATCCTTCCAGCCGCGACTTCGCCGCTGGCCGTCGTAAGAACTCGACCTGCGTATTATACGCTGCAGAAAATGAAACGACTAGCCGGTTTGGCCCAGAAGTTGCTACTGATTTGTAAGGGCGAGCATACTCCCCTACTAGATCCGACATATCTGACAGAACTCGGTCCCAGATATTCTTCGCAGTCGAATCGGTTAACGCGATCCCACCCTTTGTTTTTGGGGCTTCGGCGGGCTCTTCTTGCCGCGAGTGCATTTCCGCCGGCGGCGCCTCCTCGGTCGCCACTGCCAATACTGCGGGAGCAGGCGTACTGGCCGGAACTTCGCTGACGGTCGGCTCAGCTGGTCGCTGGGCGACCACTCCAGCGGCCGAATTTGCCGTGGTCGGCAACGCGGGACTAGCCGCGGCGACCTGAATTGCCGGCCGAGCCGGCACCGGCTTTCCCGAGCGGATGGTCTCCACCAGATCGGCGACGCTCTGCAGATCTTCGAGCTGGCAGACCCGCACCAGCGCCATCTCGGCCAAAATCCGGGCATGGGCCGAACGCTGCATCCGGACCAGGGCGTCATCCAGAATCTGCACCGCCGCCATGACATTTGCCAGGCCGTAGCTATTGGCGACGGCGGTCTCTTGCTTGGCATCGGCTGGCAAGACCGTTTGCAAAATCGATGCGTCGGCGCCAACCGCCAGGGTCATCATGTCGCGGAAATAGCCGAGCAATTGTTCGATCAGCTGGCCGGGGTCGATCCCGCGGGTCAAAGCGTGATCAAATTGCCCCAGCACGGCGGCGCCATCGCGGGCAGCCAGGCCGTTCATAATGACGGCGATCTGCTCGCTGCCGGCTGCCCCCAGCATTTGATTGACATCGGCAACGGTGATCTCTTTTCCGCCAAAGGCGAGCAACTGTTCGAGCAGCGACTGACTGTCGCGCATCGAGCCGTTCGCTTTGCGGGCCAACAGTCGCAGCGCTTCTTGCTCGGCTTTGACCCCTTCGTTCTGGACGATGTACGCCAAGCGGCCGACGATTTCGTCCATCCGAATGCCGCCGAAGTCGAACCGCTGGCAGCGAGACAGGACGGTGATCGGGATCTTCTCGGGATCAGTCGTGCAGAAGATGAACTTCACATGCTCGGGCGGTTCTTCCAAGGTCTTCAACAGGGCGTTGAAGGCCTCTTTGGTGAACATGTGAACTTCGTCGATGATGTAAATCTTGAAGCGAGACCGGCTGGGGCGAATATTGACGTTCGACCGCAACTGTCGGATTTCTTCGATACCGCGATTGCTAGCGCCATCGATCTCCAGCACGTCGACATCCTCGCCGACCGTCACGCTGCGGCAAATATCGCACTCGTTACAGGGAGTCGCCGTCGGCCCCTTTTTGCAGTTGAGCGCCTTGGCCAAGATACGGGCCGACGAAGTCTTGCCGACCCCGCGAGCCCCGGTGAATAGGTAGGCGTGCCCGACGCGGCCCCGCTCGATGGCGTTCTTCAGGGCCTGGGCTACCTGGTGCTGACCGACCAGCTCTTCAAACGACTGGGGACGGTAGCGGCGGGCGACGACCACATACTGGTCATGGGCGCCAGAAGGTTCGGGGTTTTCGATTCCTTCTTCCGTCATCGTCTCGCGGCCGGTTTCGAGGGGGGAGAATCGCTAGGCGGCCCCGCTTGGCCGCCAAAATGTCCATGCGATAGAAGTGCCAGCATGGTACCATCTGACCGCTGGTTCGATCCACCACTTCCGTAGACTGTCCTTGCCCCGGAAATAGAAAACCCAGCTATAAAAAAACCAGCCATAAAAAAACACTGTCGAGGAGAGACCCCCGCACCAGAGTACCCCGGTTATGGCTGCTCCAGTTAAGGCCTGACCAGGTTCCCGGTTCCCCTCTGCGAGGGTCACTCTTCGACAGTGAAGAGGAACGTATCAGCTTACGGCGAAAGGGCCGGCAAGTCAAAGGGGGGAATGCCGAAAGGATTTTTCGTGCAAGTCACTATCTTGGTCAGAACGTACGACAGCTATGGGTATAGCAAGCTGTTTTCGCCGATTGCGGCGCTGCTGTCTCTCCGACTGGGCGACTACGGCCCGGCGATCGACGAACTCGATCTGCTTACCTGGCTTCCGAGTCGCACCCGCATGTTTCGCCCGACCTTAGAGCGATCCTTTGACGAGTTTCATAAGGAGATCAAGACGTTGCCGCGGATGACGTTCCGCCGCAAATCGAACCGATTTGAACTCTCTTTTCCCAGCAGCCGCTTCTTTGCCGGGGACCAGCGGCAAGATCCGGCCGCCCAGATGCTAAACGACGCCGCGGCTGAAGTCGCCCAGTTCCTGCCGCTCATCAAAAAGCGACTTAAGAAGACGGACGACTTTGATGTCGTCCGATTTCTGGAAGACGCCAATCGCTTACTTTGCGAAGGCCTGGGCTCGGTCGACGAGTGGCGGCAGATCGAACAAGAGTCGAACGAGAAGCGGCGGGCCGAATTGGCCAAGATGAGTCCGTGGGAATTGCTAGACATCGACTGGGATGATTATCACCCGAGTGCCCGTGAGATCTTGGACGATCCGTTCTATTGGTCCTGCACCGACGATACGGCGCCGCATGGCAACGACACCGGCGCCGATCTGCTGCATAGCTTCCTTAAGTGGAACAAGCGCAACCGGACGACCGATCCCCTGCGTTTTCTCGATCGACTGCTCGACGAGTGGGGCTTTCAGCCGATTGACTGGACGGTAACCGATCCCGCGATGGTGAACGCTATGGGGAGCAGCGATCCTATCGGACTAGACGTCGCCAACGAATCGATCATCGCACTGGCGTTTGCGGTGGTAAAGCTTCGCGGAAAATGCCCGCCAGAGATTGTCGAACTGGCGCTGGCCGGCGTGAACCGAACGGCGTTCTTGGTTGAGCAGAGTGATTGCAAAGCAAAGATCAAAGAGTTGTGGTACGCTTCGATCGCGAAGATACGAACTAAATTGAATGAACTGAGGCGGTAGAAATTCAATAGGTCTACCCTGCCGGCTCGGCAAACAACGTAATCAACGCCAAAACCACCGCCATCGCCACAAAGAAAGCCCGCTGCGGCAGCGACTTACTGACGCTGGTCGCCACCAGACACTGCAAGCAGTAATAAAACGCAAATGCCCGCGACGCCAGCGCCAGGATCGTCAGTGTGGGCGTAAAGCAGAGAATAATCGCTCCGCCGCAGATCAGCACCGTGGCATGCTTCAAGTCGACGTGGCCATGCGTCGCTTCTTCGGCATTGCCGGCGCCGCCAAAGGTATCGGCGACCGCGGCGCTAAATTGGCTCAGCACCGCCGCGATCACCACCGGAAGCGGTAACAGCATCGACGCTTTGCCGGCCAGCAAGATCAGGTCATTGTCTTTGACCGTATCTCCCAGAAAGTGCATCAGCGGCGTCGCCAGGGCGATAAAGATCAAATAGACGACGGTGGAGATGACCTGCGACAGTCGGCAACTGGCGATGCGAGTCGGCGCGTCGTACAGGTCTTCCAGATAGCGGGACGTTTCAAATCCCTGCACGACGATCAGCGTGCCGCCGACGATGGTGACGATCTCCCACCAGCTATGCTGCGGCGCATCGGGCCAGGTGATCCCACTGGAAAGCGCTCGCAGATCGCAAAGCCCAAACCCAACGAACAACGCCACGATGATCAATAACGTGACGCCCAGCGCCAGCTTTTCCAGTTTCGCCAGCGCCGCTAAGCCTTTGAAATAGCCGATGGCGCCGATCGCGACGATGAACGCCACCGAGATAAGGTGATTATTGAGCGGCGTATCGTAACGCTCGTCGATTCCGCCGAGCAGGAACGAGGCGAGAATATTGATGTACAAGCAGACTGAGATGATATAGGCGCCGACCAGCGCCAGGTCGGACGCCTGTTCTAGGCGCCGCGTGATCTCCGGCGCGGTTCCTTTTTCCAACTGCGGCTCGGCGTTGGCGATGTTGTAGCGAATCACCGCGCCAACGCCATAGGCGACCACGCAAACGATCGCCATCGCCGGCAGCGCGTAACTGCCGACGGCTCCGCTGAGGATCGGCACAATCACCAAAAAGCCGCTGCCGAAGATCGACGCCAACGGCGTCACTGTGGCGGCGAGCAGCTTTCTCATGGGTGCTGATCCATTTGCCGATCTTGGTCCGCACAGCGGACCCTACGGCAGTTGAGGTCGTTCCGGCTAGCTCTCGGCCTCCGCGGCCTGCCCTACGCGCTGTTGCCTAACGCGCTTAGCAGTCCGTTGATTTTCTCGACGGACTGCGTGATCGCACGGATGCGATCCCATAATAACGACGTAAGTCGTTATTTTGCGAGCCGCGAAGAGCTATGCTCTGAGCCTGGCGAGGCTGGAAAATGCCACGATGGCATTTTTCAACAGGCAGTTAGTCTTCGGCCAGCCAGGCTTTCGCTTCTTCCAGCTTCGTGTGGTCGAAGTATTCGATCTTGGCGGCGGTGAACGGCTTGCAGAACGTCGCCATCCCTTCTTGCCACTTCGATTCGCCGACGATCGCCAAGCGTTCGATATCTTTGAAGTGCTTGTAGTCGAACTTCATGTCTTCCCACATGGCGCTCATCGTCCAGCCATGGAAGTCATGCATCTCGAACAATACCCGCAACTTGCCAAACTCGGCGATCTGCTGTTCGAGCACCGGCACGAACGTTTCGTACGACTCTTTGGTCAGCTTGCCGGTCGCTTTGACATGCACCAGTTTGCCGACTTCGACGATATCCAATGTGTTTTCCATGCTCCGTCTCCTAGATCAAAAAGAATGCGGCCGCGCTCCAGGTTTGACATAACTGACGATTGATTGTCCAGCTTCGGAGCGCCCGGTGTCAATGACCGCGCGAATCTTCAGACGAATCGAAGTTGTCAAGCGCGAGAACGATTCCGCTGGAAACGCGCAGTCGAAGCCCCGGGTCGGCCGGCCGCGGCGTCGCAATAAAGCCGATGCCCCGTCTGATTGGCCAATTGCCGTTAATCTTCATCGGCTTTTTGCGGTGATCGCGAAGCGATCGTTTGCTTCCCAACGAATTGCGGGGTATACCAGCTTTGACGCCTGTGCCGCTACCTGCTGCCACCTTTCCCAACTTGGTGCAGTCGACTCCCTGGCGTTAGCGTTAATCTCCGGTTCCTTGCTCTCATTCCTCACTCCCAAGAGGCGATCGATCGATATGAAAACCCCCCAGTCATTGTCACGCATCTTTTTCGCCCTGCTCGCCGTATGCGTAGTAAGCGCAGGCGTCGTCCAGGCCAAAACTCCCAACATTCTGTTGATCGTCTCGGACGATACCGGCTATGGCGATCTTGGCCCCTATGGCGGCGGCGTTGGACGCGGCATGCCGACGCCCAACATCGACAAGATGGCCGCCCAGGGGATGACCTTCTTTTCGTACTACGCCCAGCCAAGTTGCACGCCCGGCCGTGCGGCGATGCAAACCGGCCGCATCCCCAATCGTAGCGGCATGACCACCGTCGCGTTTCAAGGGCAAGGTGGAGGCTTGCCGGCCGCCGAATGGACGCTTGGATCGGTGCTCAAATCAGCTGGCTACAAGACCTATTTCACCGGCAAATGGCACCTGGGCGAGTCGGACTACGCATTGCCCAACGCGCAAGGTTACGACGTGATGGAGCATTGCTTCCTCTATCACTGCAACGCCTACACTTATGGCGATCCAACCTGGTTCCCCGACATGCCGGCCGAGCTGCGTGAGATGTTCAACAAGGTGACCAAGGGTTCGATGTCAGGCAAAGCGGGCGAAGCGCCGAAGCAGGACTGGAAAGTCAACGGTCAATATGTCGACACGCCCGAGAAAGGGGTCGTCGGTATTCCGTTTTTGGACAAGTATGTCGAAGAGTCGGGCCTGAAATTTCTGGAAGATGCGGCCAAGAACCCCGACACGCCCTTCTTCATCAACATTAACTTCATGAAGAATCATCAGCCGAATATGCCGGCGCCCGAGTACAAGCACAAGTCGCTCTCGAAGTCGAAGTACGCCGACTCGATTGTTGAGCTTGACGCCCGCATCGGCCATGTCATGGACAAGCTGAAAGAGCTGAACCTCGACCAAGACACGCTCGTTTTTTACACCACCGACAATGGCGCGTGGCAAGACGTCTATCCCGACTCCGGCTACACGCCGTTTCGCGGCACGAAGGGAACCGTCCGAGAAGGTGGAAACCGCGTTCCGGCGATCGCCGTCTGGCCCGGAAAGATTGAGCCCGGCGTCCGAAACCATGACATTGTCGGCGGATTGGACCTGATGGCGACCTTCGCCGCGGTGGCCGACGTCAAACTGCCCGAAAACGATCGTGATGGAAAACCGATCTACTTCGACAGCTACGATATGACGCCGCTATTGACCGGGACTGGCAAAAGCGCGCGCAAGTCGTGGTTCTATTTCACCGAAAATGAACTGACGCCTGGCGCGGCTCGCAGCGGCAATTACAAAGCGGTCTTCAACCTTCGCGGCGACGACGGCCAGGCGACCGGCGGACTGGCGGTCGACACCAACCTGGGTTGGAAGGGCGCCGAAAAGTACGTCGCGACCGTTCCGCAAGTATTTGACCTGTGGCAAGATCCGCAAGAGCGGTACGACGTCTTCATGAACAACTACACCGAACGGACCTGGACGTTGGTGACGTTCAACGAAGAGATCTCGAAACTGATGAAGACCTACGCGAAGTATCCGCCTCGCAAGCTGCAGAGCGAGGTCTACACCGGCCCAATCACGATCTCGGAATACCAGAACCTGGAGTTCGTGCGCGAAAAGCTGCAGAAGCAAGGGATTTCGATCCCGCTGCCGACCGGCAACTAGTCGCCGCAGCGGAAAAACTCCGTGCGTTTTGCGTTGAGCAAGCGCACAATGATGATTCAGCCGTCAGGCCCGATCAACTGGATCGGCCTGACGGTTCCTTTTTGGCGTTTTCGTTGGGTAATTGCCCCCAAGCCCTGCCTGCCTGCGTACGAGGAGACGACCGATGATCCGAGGAAACGCCCCGTCCGTTTCGCGTCTTTCGTGGTTCGCCGCGGCCTTGCTGACGCTGCTGTGTTCGGCGACCACGCGAGCCGCCGAAAAAGATCACTTATTGCCCTCCTGGAACCACACCCCCGCTCGCCAGGCGATTATCGACTTTGTCGCCAAAGTGACCGATCCCCATTCGCCCGACTTCGTGCCGGCGGCCGATCGGATCGCCACGTTCGACAACGATGGAACGTTATGGACCGAGCATCCGATGTACACGCAAATGGCGTTTGCGATCGATCGAGTCAAAACGCTCGCGTCCAAGCATCCCGATTGGAAAGACCAGCAACCCTACAAGGCGGTACTGGAGAACGACCTGCAGGCCCTGGGCGAATCGGGCAAAAAAGGGTTAGTCGAGTTGATTCTCGCCTCGCATACCGACATCACGACCACCGACTTCGAAGCGGTCGTCAAAGAGTGGTTCGCCACCCATCGTCATCCCCGCTTTGATCAGCCTTACACGCAATGCACCTACAAGCCGATGGTCGAATTGCTTGCGTACCTGCGGGCAAACGGCTTTAGGACCTTCATCGTTTCCGGCGGCGGAATCGAGTTCATGCGGCCGATCACGCTCGACTGCTATGGCATTCCGCCTGAACAAGTTGTCGGAACGACGATCAAAACCAGGTTCGAGATGCAAGATGGCAAACCGGTCTTGATGCGTCTTCCCGAAATCAACTTTATTGATGACCACGATGGTAAACCGGTCGGCATTAACCAGTTCATCGGCAAACGCCCGATCGCCTCGTTCGGCAACTCCGGCGGCGATCGCGAGATGCTGCAGTGGACCAGCGCCGGCGAAGGGCTGAGCCTGAAGATGCTCGTCTTTCACGACGACGCCAAACGAGAATACGCCTACGGCCCGGCCAACGGCCTGCCCGACACCAAGTTCGGCGCCTTTCCGCAGGATCTGATGGAAGAAGCGGAGCAAAGCGGCTGGGTGGTGATCAGCATGAAGGATGATTGGGAGACGATTTTTACGTTTGAGGAGTAGCCCCACCCTTAACAGTCCGTTGATTTTCTCGACGGACTGTTAACCGCATTTCGAGTCTCGACTTGAGCAATACCAACTTCAACGATGCGATGATCGCAAAGATCAACGACACGAAGATTCACGGGTTCTTGTTCGACTTGAACCTGAACGGCACGCAGGTTTCGGACCAAGGCCTGGAAGGCTTTACCGAGATCTTCATGCTCACGAGCCTGGACGTCTCCAGCACCAATGTCACCAAAGAAGGCGCCAAGAGCCTCGAAAAACGGTGGCCGCGACTGAAGGTCAAACTCGACAAGCAAGAAGCAGCCGTCAAGCGACGCAAGAAAGACGCCAGGGGCGACGGCGTCTTTCTTGCGTGCGCGGCTACTGCACCAATTGCTCTTCCTCGTCTCCGGCCGATAGGGCGATTTCACCGGCATCTTCCAGGCGGCGAACGATATCGACGATCTGCTGCTGCACACCTTCGACTTCCGACACTTTGACGGCGCCCAGGAAGTCCATTTCTTCCAGCAGCATATCGGCGGCCCGCTTCGACATGTTGCCGACCACCTTGTCTCGCAGCTCTTGGCTGGCGCCCTTGAGAGCCATCGCCCACTGCGAACTCTCGACGTTCTTGAGCACCGATTGCATGTCTTTGTCGGCCAGCTTCTGGATGTCGTCGAAGACGAACATCAAGCGGCGAATCTCTTCGACCAGGTCGGGATCTTCCTGGGCCAGATGCTCGAGCAAGGCCCGCTCGGTCGCACGATCGGTCACGTTCAAGATCTCGGCGACGGTAGGGACGCCGCCGGCGTTCTCAAACGATTGGCTCATCACGCTCGCCATCCGCGTTTCGAGCCCCTTCTCCACTTCCTCGATCACCTCGGGGTTGGTCTGCCCCATGTTGGCGATCCGGCGGATAACCGACAGTTGGCGGTCAGCCGGTAGGCCGGAGATGATCTCGGCGCCGTACGACGCCGGCAAGTGGGACAAGATCAGGGCGATCGTCTGTGGATGCTCGTCGACGATAAAGGTCAGCAAGTTCTGGCTGTCGACTTTCCGCAAAAAGCCGAACGGAATCGACTCGACCGACTGGCGAACGTTGTCGAGCGTCTCGTTGGCGCCTTTGCCCAGCGCCCGGGTGACTAGATTCTTGGCCAGGCCAATACCGCCGCCGGCGCCAGCAAGTTGATTGGGGTTCTGTTCGGCGAAGGAGAGGATCGCCGCTTCTTGGTCGGTTCCGGTCAGGCGGTCGAGATGGGCGATCTCGATACAGACCGACTCGACTTCGCTGGGAGTCATCCGGCCCATCAATTGAGCCGCATCGTCCTCCGGCAGGCTCATCAAGACGATGGCCGCTTTGCGCAGATTGGGGTTGGTCTGGTGAGACCCGTTGTCGCGAACTTTTGGCATGCCCTTCCCTACGATAAAAGCGCTTGCTCTCTTTTATCGTCGCGGCGGATCGTAACGATGAGGAAAACTGTGCCGCGCCAACCGCCGGCTCACGCTAGCTATGCCGGCACGCTGCACGGGGTGAAGCCGACCTTGATCGACATCGCGCCCCAGGGGCACTCAAACGGGATCGCGATCGCGTGCACTTCCGACGGGAAGCGAATGTCCGGCGGAGCGCCGACAACGACGTTCGGCAGGCTGATCGACAGCTCGAACTCGTCCAGTTCGGCCTTGGCGGCGCCGGCGACCATGTTGGCGATTTCGCCCACTGCGTCGATGACGTCTTCGTTCAAGTCGGTCACTTCCGATGGATCCATCATCAACATCGTGGCGGCCGCCTGCATGGCGACGTCCCGCGATAGATTGACGACGACGACGCCTTGTGCCCGACCCGAGAGCCCGATCACGCCGCAGATGTCGTAGTTCGCCTTGAAATCGGAGGCCAGAATCAAGGAGCCGCGCTTGATCTCGCAGCCGAGCATCGTGTCGAAGGTTTTGGTCATCGACCGAATGAACGGGTTAATATATTCGACCTGCATTGTCGGGTTTCCTACCGAACCGAAGAGCGTGAATGTCTCGATACAACGAGAAGGATGTGTCGCCTCGACGCCTATCTGCGCCAAGCAATCCTAGGTCCGGCTAACGCGGCGTCAAGCGAGAAATGGCCGTAATTGGGGTTGCGCCGTGTTACCCGCAATCAACCGCACCAAGTAGGTAGAGGCTCCCGCGGCTCTCACGGCGCGAAATAATCGCTACTCTCCGCGCAACTCGCACACGCCCCACTGACCATAGTTCTCGTCGATGGCGATCCGAATGTGCTGCGGCCGGGCGCCGGTTTTGGCTGCCAGCAGATCCAAGAGCCGCCTCCCCACGTAGCGGGCCAGCAGTTCGGTGGTGGTATTCGGTACCGGCAGCAACACGCATTCGCATTCTGGAAATACCCAGCGGCGATCCTCAAAAGTCGCCGTCACTTCCTTGCCATCCGCGACGACCTTGATCTGCGGATGCTCGGTCGGCAGCAGCATGCGGTGATCCAACTCGCCGATGATCTCGCCCAGCGCGTCGCGAGCGGCGATAAAGTCGACCACATAGTGGTTCTCATCCAGCGGGCCGAAGATCTCGGCCTCGACCCGATAGTTATGCCCATGCACGCGTTCGCACGTGCCGCCGCCAAACGTAATGAAGTGCCCAGCGCTGAAGACCAAGTTGTCTTTGGCGATCCGTACCCAGTAGGTTTCCGACATGGCGATGATTTCCGCAGCGGTGGGTTATGACGATCGTAGCGGCAGCGCGACTTTCCGCTGACGCAGCGCGACGAAGATCGCCGCTCCAATGATGTCGGCCGAAGTCCCTGGGTTGCGGCGATGTCCATCGGCCCGCAGCCAGAAGTCGAGATTCCGCAGCTCTTGAAAATACTCTTCGTCGATCGGCGAGCCCGCGTCCAACACACGGCTTGCCGTCAGCTGACTCTTCTTGGCATCCTCTGCGCCACATTTCCGCCCGATCAGGCTGTCAGGAAAGGCGGCCATTTGCTGAACATAGGCGTGCACGATGCGGTCCGATAGCGGCAAGCTGGCGATCGCCGGATCGGTCAGAAAACGGACCGCGGCGAAGACCTGCTCACAGCCATTGCCATACTGCCGGGCGACCAAATCGCGCTCTTCGGCCAGCTTCATCGCCGCCAACAGATCGGCCGGCGGCGGTCCGGCGGCGTCCATCTGGTCGACCGTTCCTAGTCCGCCCGGCCGCGCGATGGCGATTGCCTGGTAAACGTCGGCGGCGTCCTCTTCGTCCAAGTCGGCCAGGCATTTGCCGACTCCGGCCGGGTTCAGTTCTTTGACCGACACCGTCGCCAGCGGCGCGAGCAGCATCACCAGGCCGAGGTTCGTATTCGAGTCGACAAACCGCCGCGTCGCGCGCACCGCCGTCAAGATTGTGCGGCCAATCCGGCTGCGGCCGGCCAAGTCAAACGCCGGCCCAATCGCCACCGCGCTGGCGGCAAAGTCGTTTAACCCCAAGTCGGCGAAGTCGGCGCCCCGATGCACATTGCCCGGCTTCGGGGCGTTCACTTCCAACAGGCAGGCCAGCGTCGCCATCTGGCCGATCGTCATCTCGGACCACCGCTGGTCGGACATGTCGTGCTCGCTCATGTTGCGGTTCGTTCTAGAAAGGATTCCATCAGCGGAATGATCCGCTCGTGCGCGTCTTCGATCACATAATGCCCGGCGTCTTCTAGCGAGTGCGACTCGGCGTCGGGCCAATAGCTTTGGAACCGCCGCATGCACTCCAGCGTAAAACACCAGTCCCTCGCCCCCCAGATCATCTGGATCGGCTTGTTCGCCAGGCTCGGCAGTTGATGCTCGATCTGCTGCAGCGTCGCGTGCGTTGGATGTTTGGCCGTCAGCGGAATGTCTTGCACGAACCGCGCGATCGCCACCCGATTCTTCCAGCTGTCGTACGGCGCCAGCAAACCGGCCGCCACTTCCGGCGTCATCCGTTCCGGCTTTTCGGTCGCCATCGAAATCGCCGGCCGCGCGAAAGCATTCAGCCCCCGCATCGCCGCTTCGCCCAATATCGGAAACCGCAGCGCCGCAATCCGCCACGGCACATACGGCGGCGGAAAGGCGCCGGTGTTAAACAACACCAGCCGCTCAAATCGCTCGGGCTGACGAACCGCAGCTCCCAGGCCGATCGCGCCGCCCCAGTCATGCACCGCCAGCGTGATGTGCTGCAGGTCGAGCCGCTCGATAAACCGGGTCAGGTTGTCGATATGCTGCTCGAGCGTGTACTCGTAGTTCTGCGGTTTGTCGCTCAGCCCGCAGCCGATGTGATCGACCGCCAGCGTCCGGTGCGTTCCTTTGAACGCCGTGATCAGATTCCGCCAATAGAACGACCAGGTCGGGTTCCCATGCACAAACAGCATCGGCTTCCCGTCCCCTTCGTCAACGTAGTGATACCGTTGACCGTCGAGGTCGAGCGTGTTGGTGACGAATGGATATAACTTCCGCCAGTCGGCCGGCGCGAGCATACAGGCAATCAGCTTCAAGTGGGGTGAAAACCCCCAGTATAACGAACAATCGCCGCTTCATGGCGCCCCCATCCGGCTGTTCGCAGTCCGTTGATTTTCTCAACGGGCTGCGTGATCGCACGGATGCGATCCCAAAATAACGACGTAAGTCATTATGTTGCGAGCCGCGAAGAACTATGCTCTGAGCCTGGCGAGGTTGGAAAATGCCACGAGGGCATTTTCCAACCGGCAGTTAGGGGGCGTTCGCCTTCTGATAGATCGCTTGCCAGAAGTCGCGTCCCTGGCGGTGCAGGTCCAGCACCTCATTCCGCTGGTCGCTGTCGGTCAAATCGAGCTTCCCCGCCCGCTCAAACACCCAGTCGTAGAAGAACTTGGCCGACGCCTTGCTGATCCGCGGCTGATCCCCAATTTGCACGTAAAACGGCCCAGTCAGGCCAAACCGATAGGTCTCCGGCAGTTCTTCGACCGCCCGAATGCAAAACCACCCGCTCTCTTCAAACCGCAGCTTCGGCAGATGCCCCTGATTCTTGGCGTAGTCGATCAGCGACACTTCCTCGACCACCTCGCCGTTTTTGATCACCTCCAGATACGAGATCTTCCCGCGGGTGCCCAGGTTTAGCGCCAGGTCAATCTCCAACGTCTGCCCCGCCGCCGCGGTGAAGACGTCGCCCGGCATTTTGTCTTCGACCATCGGCCGCAACATCGGCCCGTTGGTCACCACCACATGCCCAGCCGCCAGCCCGCGCCACCAGGCGTCGTAGCTAAATGGCTGGTCCAAGTGCACATAAACCCGGTTGTAGCCAGGCGGATTATCGCTCGCCCCGCTGCCGCTGGCGGCCGACGGCGGAATCCGCAGCCCGCAGTTAAGCAGATGGAAATAGATTTTCTGCGCCCACCGCGCCTTGCCATGGGCGCCGGGGTACAGCAGTCGATCGGCCGGTCGCGAACCTGGCGGCGCGATCTTCGAGACGCCGTTTCGCTCCAATTCGGGCCCGGCGATCACCACCGAGTCGACCACGCCGCTGGCGACCCACAGCGGCAAGTCCCACGCCGCCGCGTCGACCGCCCGATGAACGTTGGCGTTTCCCTTGAGTTCCTGCAAATAGCGGAGCGTCGCCGGAAACTCCGGCTTGGCCGACTGCACCGGCAGCGGCGAGTTGGCATTGGCGACGATCATCCGCCCCCCTGCTCTTTCGTCGCGGCCCCCCAGTTTCCACCAGGCCCGGTCATTGCCGAAGGTCGCCAGCGGATCGTCGATCGGCTTTCCTTCATAGGCGTTTTGCTTGTTGTCCCAGGCGTGATTGACCGTCACGTGCAAACCTTCGGCCAGCATCAGCGTTTCGACGTCTCGCTCTTCCCGCGCAATGAACAAGTCGCCGGCCCACCAGCCATCCTTCGCCATGTCGACATAGCGGTGCATGTCGAGCGTTTGATTGTCTTCATCGCCGCTTTTCAGCTCGAAATAGCCGCTGCGGCTCTTGTATTCGGGCCCGGTCTCCAGTTCAAAGGTGTACCGTCCCGGCGCCAACTCCAGGTTTAGCTCTCCGATGAAGGAGAAATGGTCCCCCAGGTTTGGCACGCCGGAGATCCGCTGCCGCTTGCCGCGGGGATTGATCAGATGCATCCTGGCGGCCAGCGGCGCCTTGGTCTCGGCATCGACCACTTTCAGATGCAAAATCCCCTTCGCCGCGAGCGCCGGCGCCGCCGCTAGCAGCACCAAAGCGAAAGCCGCCCAAGTCGTAAGTCGAGTCCGCATCACCAATCTCCGCACGTCCGCACCAAACGTTAGCTGCCTGTTGAAAAATGCCATCGTGGCATTTTCCAACCTCGCCAGGCTCAGAGCATAGCTCTTCGCGGCTCGCAAAATAACGACTTACGTCGTTATTTTGGGATCGCATCCGTGCGATCACGCAGTCCGCCGAGAAAATCAACGGACTGTTAGGGGAACAATCTCCATCCATACCGAACAATCCTAGCCCAAAAAACCGCGAGAACCTTTACGCGGCCTGCACCCTCCTTGACCTATATCAAGACGACGCTTAGATTTAACGATCTTCTGGCGGCATAGCTCAGTCGGTTAGAGCAGCGGAATCATAATCCGCGTGTCGGGGGTTCGAGTCCCTCTGCCGCTACTTAAGCTGTTTCTCAGCAACCACTTACAAAAACGAGCAGGCAGAAATGTCGGCTCGTTTTTTCCTGCGCCAACTATTTCTCTTGGGTACCACGATTCTCCAAGCCTAGTGCCATGCTCTTGCGGCGTTTTCGCCGGATGAGCATGTCTTGGTCCCGGCACCAAATGACGAATTTCGAAATCCGAATGACGAATCAAATTCGCATGCCCCAATGACGGACCAACGGACCGTTTCGTTTTTTAACGTGAATCTGTCTCGTTAGCGCGCCCCTTCAGGGCTTCCCTCTTTCTACATCGCCTTACCCGGGGCTACGTCGCTTGGCGCGACTCCACCCCGGGCTACTTTAGTTCGCCCCCTTGGGGCTGACGTGGGGCTGTCCCGTTTCGCTGCCGTCCAACGAACTGGACCGCTCACCATCTTTTTCACCTCACCCCCGCCCAACTGGCAAACTAGGCAACCCTGAGCGTTTGCCGAACTGACTGGACCGGACGATTTCATTTTTTTCCGCACGGGCGGCCCCTCGGGCTCTCCGAGACCAGGCGGGTCGCGCAGCGACAAGATGCCTCACCCTGCGGCCGGAACCCAAAAACCGGACCGGACCGTTTCAAAAAATGACAAATGCCGAAGGAGCGAACGACGAATCCAATCCGAAAGCCCGAAGGACGAGCCGCCGGACTGGACCGCGGAACTCGTTTTTTTCTTCGGCCCCATGGGAAAGATCTAAACCGCAGCTCGATCACGCCTTGCGGCGCGATTCAGCAACAGGACTGGACCGTTTCGTTTTTTTCCACCGCCGCCCCAGCCCACGACTGGACCGCCGAACTCATTTTTCTAATCCGCCGCCCCAACTTCTATGCCTGCAACCACTTACCCGGCTCCGTTACTAAGTCCCGCCCAGTGCGTTGATTGCCCCCCAACAAACAGGACTGGACCGGCGCGTTTTTTTCGGCCTCGGCCGGGGCGCCGCCAACCTAGCCCAGCGGCGCAATCGCCAGAAAGGCGATGTAGCCCTGCGGTCCGCGATGAGCCACCAATCGCTGACGCCGGACTGGACCAGTTCGTCACGTTTTTTTCGCCGACCCATAAGTTGCGCCGACAAGGCGAAATCGACGCCACCCTGTAATCGACCAAAATTGCGTGCGCTTTGTCAAGGGAAAGATAGGGAACGCGTTCCGCGGCGCCTCGATGCAAATTCGACCAACTACGACACGGGACCAAGTCTCGCGTAAAATAGCCCTCGCCGCTCCTTTTCCCCCCAAGCCGAACCCAAAAATGCCAAACCCCTTCCACGCCCTCGAAGACCACCACGTCATCGTTTGGATCGGCGATCTCAATCGAGAAGAACTGCGGGCCTATCTCGACGAACCAGGGGGCGCCGCGTATGGGGAGCCGATCTCGGCGTTGGGGCGTGATCTGGGAGATTGGTACGATCATGATTTCATCTGGGCCGAGGCGAGCGATACCGCGATAACGATCACCGAACTCTGCCGCCAAAATCAGATGGAGCCGGACGAACTGATCGAGGAAATCGTCCGGCGTTCGCCGCGAGCCGAGGCGAATTGCATTCTGCTACTTTGGAATGCGAAGCTTGCCGACGACGCTGCGCCCCGTTTGTTCGCTGTCGGAAAGCTGCAGTGCATTGGCGCCTGGGAGCAAGAGGCGCCGCTGACCGATTAACGCCAACACCATGGAACTAAAAGACGAGCCACCCAACGCCGCCCCGCCAACTGGCGCCTGGAAATTCTCCCTCTTCGACCTGCTCCTCTTCATGACGAGCGTGGCGGCCGCAGTGGCGACGGCTGGGTATGTCGCAGGCCTGGCTTATCTGCTGCTGACCGGGATTGTCGGTTCGTTTCTGGCGGCCTTCGACGTCTTGTCCCGCTTGGACCAATGGATCAACCGCGAGGCGGAACCGATTTTGCACGCCTCGCTATCTCGGCTGGCGGCGCTGCTGATTGGGTGCGCCTTTGGTTCGATCGTGGCGGCGATTGTTTGTGTGGTGCTGGTGCTCAGTGGGCTGCAGTCGCTGGACCACACGGCTTACGTTGTCACGACCGCGAGCCTTGTCGGCGGCGCGACCAGCGCTAGTTTCCCGAGCGTGGGGAGAAGATTAAGCGGCGTGACTGGTTTGCTGTATACGGCGTTGTTTAGTCTTGGTTCTTAGCCTGCGGCAGTTTCCGCCGGGGGCGCTTGCCAGATGATGCAACGCTTGACGCCGTTGGTACTGTCGTCGGCGATCGACCAATCGGCGGGAATGGCCAGTTCGTCCAGCGAGGGCCACATGCCGACATCATCCAAGAGTAGGTATCCGCCGGGCGCGATTTTCGGAATCAGATGCCAGACGCAATGCGTGCGGTAGGCCCCGTCCACCACGGCGAAATCGATGCTCTGATCGGCCAGTTCGTCCGCCACCGCCACATAAGCAGGCGTCTCGTCGTACGTCGGCCGCTCGGGATCAGTCACGGGGTGGCTCATCGGTATATGCCGATAGTCGACGTTGTCGTCAAGCTGATCTCGCACCTCGGCGTACCAGTCAGCGTTATGCTCGATGCTGATCAGGCGCCCCACCAAAGTCGAGAACCAACGGGTACTGCGGCCGCTGCCGAACTCGATGGCGGTCATCGATTTGGACAAATGGGCCTCGCAAAGTCGACTGTGCCGGGGCAGAGCCACGGCTTGTCGGGATTGGCCCGCTCCCAAAACCAGTAACGGACCCGGGCAATCGCCATGTTCGGCCGCATCAGCCAAAACCAGACTTTCATCGTCTCACTCCGCTTCCGTAACCAACGTGCATTGCTACAAAACGCCGCTTTTTTCCCTATACCAACCACCGGCACAAGAGCGGAGACGGTGGGAGGTCACGCTACCGCAACTCTTGCGCTGCGTCAAGCAAGCCGATGTTGATGACGACGCCTACGGCTTTACCTCTGGCCAACCACCCTCGCCCCACACCAACTCCTGGATCGCCAGCATCGATCGTTCCCGCTGTGTGCCGTCGTAAAAGTGGCAGCTGAGGAGATATAGTCATCCCCTTGCTCCAGGATGTTGGCGTGGCCGGGGCCGATGAAGGGGGCGTTGGTTTCTAGCAGTAATGTGCCGCCTCCTTGTGCCAGGTCAACGCCCTCTTGGTCGAGATAGGGGCTGGTGATCGTGCGACTGCGGCCGACGCGGATGTTGTAGGTACTTTCGACGCCGCGGCAGCATTTGCCCCAATTCACACGCAGGTAGTACCAACCGTCGTGCTGATACAGGTGAGGCGCTTCGATCTCTTTGGTGCTGGCGATGGTGCGCATCGTCTTGTCGCCGTCCAGACGGAGCCCCGTCTGCGGGTCGAGCTGGATCAGCTGAATACCGCTCCAGAACGAACCAAAAGTCATCCACAACTGGCCGTCGTCGGTGCGAATCACCGCCGGGTCGATCGCATTGAAGTTGTCGCCGCGGTGCGACCGGACGACAATTCCTTCGTCAGTCCAGCGATAGTGGGGATCGTCGGGGTCAAGCGTTGGATTGGAAGCGAGCGCGATCGCCGAGACGGATGACATCGGGCGCCCAATAGTGGCCGCGCTGATCGGGCGCCACGTCGGTCACCCAGGCCGGTATCTCTGGGAAAACGCGTGGCCCTCGCCGCCAGGTCTGTAGGTCGGTCGACCGCCAGGAAGGGACGCCCCGCCCGGTCGAGAAGCACCAATACTCGCCGTTGCAATTTACGATCGAAGAGGGATCGTGGACGCTGATGTTGCGTTTGCCGTGTTGCGTTAGGATCGCGGCGTCTGAGTCATTTGCCGGCGTTTTTTTCCGAGAGTGAACGTGTTGCAGCCGAGTAGTAGGACGAAGGCGGCGAGGATCGTTCTCTTGCGCATGATGAAGACTCTTCTTGTCGGTCGCCATGACCGGAGCGTCGTAGGCTGGGTCGAGACCCAGCTCTTCCTTCCAGCCGCAAGTTGCTGGGTCGCGACTCAGCCTACGCGGACTTGCTATAAATTCGCGACGTTTCGAACAAACGGTGTTGGCGGACCGCATTCATGGCCACTCAAGGCAGTGACCATGGCGCCGCCGATTGCTAGCAGCCTCAATTGCCATTCTAACCACGGCGTCGGGCCGGTACACTTCCCCCCGATTCAGCTGTCCTTATTCCCCTGCCAGCGCTGGAGATTTGCGATGTTGGTCCGTCCCCTTTCGTTACTGCTGCTGTTCGGTCTGCCGGCGATCAGCTGGGGTCAAAATCCACGGCCAGAAGTGGACCAAGCGGAGATTTCGCCGGCGGAAGAGTTGCAGCGATTGGTCACGGCGCGGGATGCGCTGACGGCCAAGATTGATCGCCTGCGAAAGACGGCCGGCCTGCCTCAGCAGGTGTGCGTCTCGGTGAAATTTCTCGAGTTGTCGCTGAACGAGGCCCGCCGGGCGAACTTACAGATTGAAGGAGTCGATACGAAAACGCTGCAGCCTTTCCGGTTTGCGAAGCTGCTCTTCCCTGCGGGCCAGGCGCAACAGGTCGGCGGCGACGTATCGACCGGAGCGCACCTTCTCGAAAACGATCAGCGGCTAGACAAGGTTCTCGCCGATCTCAAGAAGGCAGGCGCCGTTCGACTCATCGCCGAGCCGACGGTAATGTCCCTGAGCGGTCGCCCCGCCGCTTTCCATTCTGGCGGTGAATTTCCGATTCTCGCCACCCAGGCGGACGGCAAAACGGCGACGCAACATCGCCGCTATGGCACCCACGTCGACATCACCCCGGTAGTGCTCGGCAACGGTAAGATCAAACTTGATTTGCACCCCGAAGTTAGCGAACTCGATCCCAAACTGAACGTGACGACCAATGGCGTCACCGTACCTGGCCTACGTAGCCGGGGGATCCGCACCCACATCGAAATGAAGAGCGGGCAGACCTATCTACTGTCAGGCCTGGTGCAGCAAGGGAAGAACAAGACCGCAGACGGCGAGCCGGAAGAGATCGAGTTGGTCGTGATCGTGAAGGCGGAGATCGTTGATCCGCTGTTGCGGTAGACGCGGAGGCACGTAGGCTGGGTCGAGACCCAGCTCTTCGTTCCAGCTGCAAGTTGCTGGGTCTTGACCCAGCCTACGGTACTCCTAACACTGAAAAACTTTCGCGGCGTGCTCTCTTGGTGTAGGCTAACGGTACCCACCCACCATTGCTTGCCTACAGCGAGTAACCATCCCGTGAACGCCCCCTTCGATCGATCTTTTTAGCGGCCGCGATTTGCCTGGTTGCCGCTTCTGTTACGTCTGGCGCCAAGCGCCCCAATGTGCTGTTCATTGCGGCTGACGATATGAACTGCGACCTGGGTGCGTACGGCGATCCCTTGGTCAAGACGTCGAACCTTGGGAGCAATCTGAAGGGACGGGGGTCAAATTCACAACGCGGGCCTTTTCTCTACCGTCCCCTTTTCTCTACCAATCGCCTGCTCGACAATCGCGGCGAGCCCGTCATGACTCTTGCGAAAATCGACCGGCGCAGACGCGACGAAGATTTTTGACGAGCCAGGCACGCTTAACATGCAGAGCCTCGCAGCAGTTCCCATGTCATCGCGAGCGTCGCGCGGTCAAAGCCGGGCGGCACTTCCACGCGAACGCCAGCGAAGTGAATCCGCAACGGCTCACCCGCAACGATCAAGTTGTTTGCACACCGCTCGCGGTCAACCACCACTTCCACCGCAACATCCCGTCGCGGCCCTTTCGTCATCGCTTTTTTCTCCCCACTTGAATCTAACTGCCTGTTGAAAAATGCCCTCGTGGCATTTTTCAACCTCGCCAGGCTCAGAGCGTAGCTCTTCGCGGCTCGCATCCTTGCGATCACGCAGTCCGTCGAGAAAATCAACGGACTGCTAAACCGCCTGTGATGAGATCAGGCTATCATGGGCGGGAAGATGCGGTTGGCCGAACGGTTACCTCCTACCGACATTTCCTTTTTGCATTTCTTTTGCACCTGCACTACAATAGACATTCTATTGCAAAAGGAAACACCCATGACACGGCCCCGCGGATCGGCTTACTCGGTTGAAAACGTCAGGTCTTTGCTGCGCGGCGCCGGAATGCGATGCACGGCCGCTCGAATCGCAGTCATCCAGTCGTTGAGCGATTCCGAAGCCCCGTTGAGCATGAACAACGTCGTCGACGATCTGGCGGAGTTTGGATTTGACAAGTCGACGATCTATCGCACGCTGATCGACCTAGAACAAGCCAGTCTCGTCGCGATGCTCGAATTGGGGAATTCGAGCCGGCGGTTTGAATTAACGCCGTTCCCGGAGAGCGACGGCGGTACGCATCCTCATTTCCTTTGTACCGAATGCGGAAAACTGATCTGCTTACCTGGTTTTCATGTCAACGTGACGCCTGACGACAACCTGCAAGACTTGCCGGGCGAGTTAACCGAGGTTCTGCTGAAAGGTCGTTGCGATTCCTGCAGCTAGGCGGCTAGATGCCTGTTGAAAAATGCCAGCGTGGCATTTTCCAACCTCGCCAGGCTCAGAGCATAGCTCTTCGCGGATCGCATCCGTGCGATCACGGAGTCCGTCGAGAAAATCAACGGACTGCTAGAGCGGTACAGCACAAGAATGGATTCGATCTTCCAAAGTCGGCCAGGGATGGCCTTTTCCCTCCTCATCTTCACGCGATCGAGCGCCAAAGAACGAAAAACGCCCGGCGGTTGGCCGGGCGTCCTGTTCGTTTTACTCGCCGCTAAATAGCGCGTTGCTAGTCGTGCGAATGCTCGTGGAACTTGCTCAGATGCTTTTTCACGAACTTCAGCAGGCCGTCGATCAGGTCGTCGTGATCCTTTTCCATTTCGGTCAGCTTCTTGCCGACAGCCGCATGCTCGGCTTGCAATTTCTCGTGCGACTTTTCGAGCTTGTCGTGCGAATCTTCGTCGTGCGAGTCGAGTTCTTCTTCGTGTTCGGCGATGTGTTCGGCATGAACGCGGATTTCTTCCGCCATTTCTTCCAGTTCGGCGTCATGGGCGAGGATCTCGGCCTCGAGCATCGCCAAGGCGGCGAGCGCCTCCTTGTGCTGAATCCGCATTTTGCCGATCTGCGTCATCCACTTTTGATGATCGGCGACATCCTTCTGATGCTCTTCGTGCATCTCTTCATGCTCAGCATCGGCGCCAACCGCGATCCCGGGGGCAAACAATAGAGCGCCCATCAACAGCCAGGCATAATGGGAAGTAGTCATTTTCGATCTCCAATCGAGAGCTTGGGGGGGTAACCAACCGGTGTGAGAATATAGCACGCGTTTGGCGGTTGGGGCGAAAAAATATTTGCCGCGGATCGTGCGATAATCAGTCCGTACACCTGCACAGAACGTGTACAAATCGCAATTGAATTGCACACAGCCAGAAGCCCCCGCGACAGGGACATTGCGTTCGCTTGTTATGCCTGGGGTCGACAGACTCGGCAACGCCCTTTGATCAGCATGTCGGTCGCCTCGATGTCGCTCGCCCCTGCGAGAACGGCGACGCTCTGCTGCACCGACACCTCGCGCAAGCAGCGCAATTCGCCGCATTTCACGCAGTAGAAATAGGGATGGCGAACGGCAGGTTCGCCATCGTACCGAAAGTCGGCGATCTCAAAGAAGCGATCGCTTTCGCCGGTCTCGATTCGCCAGACGATTTCCGCGGCGGCGAACTCCGTGAGCCCGCGAAATACGGTTGAAGCGTCATATTGCGGAAGTCGCGCGGCAATCTCGTGGTGCGTCAGCGGTCGATCTGCGGCGACAAGACATGCCAATACGTCCATACGTGCTTCGGTGACGCGCACCTTCGCCTTTTCAAGCAGCCGAGCGAGGCGCGACGGGGTTAGCAAAACCCGTTCGATAATCTGTCGACCATTGCGGTGCGGCATGAGTTTGGTGAATCAGCGTACTTTAGATCGTGGCCGCGCCGCGGCGGAAACTTGTTTCTCCTTGCCAATATTGCAAAAGTTTTGCATTTTGCAAACCATCCTCTGTTGACGTGCGTATGCTCTTGAAGAAGAATCAAGGAAATGGAAGTTCGCGACGGCGAGCTCACCAGGGTCGCACTTGCCAAGCTCACGCAAAGCGACCCGGGATTTGTTCCCTTGATGAGATGCGACTGGTGAGTCGCGACCAGTCAGCGCTACAACCGCGACGCACGCGTTCACACGATTTACAGTTTTGAAATTGGCCGCCCCTCCCCAAGTTGCGGCCCTATCCCCTCAGGAGAGTTTATTATGATTCGCAAGTTCGTACGTAACCGCAAAGGCCAAGGCTTGGTCGAATATGGTCTGATCATCGCCGGCGTCGCCCTGATCTGCGCCGCCGCCGTCTCGGTCTTTGGTCACAAGACCAGCGATCTGATTTCGGCTGTCGCGACTATCATCCCCGGCGCTCATGCGGACGACAACGGTCCGATCGTCAGCGGCAAGCTGATCGAAACTGCTCAAGACGGCACGACGAACGCCATCTCGCTGGACGCTGCCACCATCGTTACCAACTCTGCAACGGAACGTCTCGGAAACAACGTCGGTGTTGCTTCTGCTTCAACCGGCGGATTCGGCGGTCTGATCCTCGAAGCGGAATAACATTTGCTTCTCTGCGATACGAACCTCGCCGTCAAAACCTGGCGGCGAGGTTTTCTTATCGTTACTTTTCCCTGCAACCCGATTGCATTTTGCGAATGATTTGGCTCATTCCAACTATCGTGTTAACTATCGCCACGGCTTGCGATTTGCGGACGCGAGAGATCCCTGACTGGCTATCGCTCGCTCTCCTCTCCTGGGGCGTGATCGCGAAGCTCGCGGGGTGGAGCCACATACCCTGGCTCGGGATGTTGGTCGGCGGCGGTATCGGGCTCGGTCTGGGACTGTTGCTTTTTTACCTGGGCGGACTGGGAGGCGGCGATGGCAAGCTGATCACCGCACTCGGGTTCGCCATTGGGCCGCTTGGATTGATCGTGACGCTGTTCGGCATGGCCCTGGCCGGCGGCGTGCTGGCGATTGTCGCCAAGTTGCGTGGGCAAGCCGACTACGCCTATGTCCCGGCGATTTTGGCCGGATGGTTCCTGTGCGTCGGCTACGACTGGTTTGGCGCCCGCTCCTTGCTGTAGTCTTTTCACCCCTTCGAATCGATCATGACCCCTCGAATAAAACGCCGCGGACAATCGCTCGTCGAATTCGCCCTGGTCGCGCTGGTCACCTACATGCTGCTGGCGGCGATTTTGACGTTCGGTCAATTGTTTTTTACGGCGCAGGTGGTGCAGTCGGCGGCGAATACGCTGGCGCGGGAGATCTCGGTGGCGGAGATCCCAGAGGAGCCGGAAATCGAAGACGTCGAAGATTGGATCTATCCGCGAAACGAGGACAGCGACGACATTGCAGGCAGAAAAGCCGCGTTCGCTTCCCGCGTCTTCGATCCGGAGTTACTGATTTTTGATGTCGACGCGAATTTGCCAGCGGGAAAAACTCTGCGTCAACACATCGACGAGGATTGGCCGACGGTCAACAAGATGCTATCGGTCGTCATGATCAACGATGGAACGTACTTCCGGTTTCCTGGCGCAGTCAGGGATCCAATGGGAGAGTCCCCCGGTTTCTACATCGCTCAATCCAATGACGGCGAGTCTGTCGAGTGGATACCGGTTGTTGAAGATTTCAGCAGCGGTAAATTTCCATTTTCTCCCGATCCAGAAACGGGAGGAATCGTCGCCGCACGAATCAACTATCCCTTCCATTCGGCCTCTATGTCGGCGATGCGGAAGCCGGAAGTGTTCGGCGACTCAAACATGGGCGAATACATCGAAGCGGACGTCACGGAGTTTGACGTCGCTGCTCCGGAACCTCTCGATCCGCGAACCGAACTTTACGGCGGCACCAATGGACTCGGTCGCCAATATGCCTGGGGTACCCAGGTCCGCCCTTACCGTCACATCCTCTCCGGCCAGGCAGTCTATCGCCGGGAAGTTTTTATCCCCCCGGCTCAATAGCTAACTCCTCAAGAGATTCATGGCTCGTAACGCACCACCTGCTCGTCGCTCCATCTGGCTTCCCCTTTTTCTGCTGGGGGGCGTATCGCTGCTGGCCGTCGGCGGTTCGGTCGCCGCTTTGGCGGCGATGGGGGTGGAGTTGCCCTTCTTGCAGGCGGCCAAGCCGCCGATGATCCGGATTCCGTCGTCGGTACGGCCGATCGCCGCCTACGAGCGGGTGAGCCGTAACGATTTGATCCATCCCGAGAAAGGGCAAATCCACTACTTGGAGATGCCGGTCAACTCGGCGATCGGCGCCCAGATCGTTGGCGCCAATCTTTCCGGTGAGAAGATCACGGGGCGCGTTGCGGGCGTCGAACAGCGCGAATACCAGGGCAACGTCTACCCCTTCTTCGTCTTGGCCGAAGGTGGCGAGATTCCGCTTCCCAATGCCGACGAAATCGGCGGCGCCTATTTGAATCCACAAGACGTGATCGGCCGAGTCGTCGCCAACGAAAAGTCGCCCGGCTTTGGCTTCACCGAATCGAACTTTTTGCCGAAGGGAACCCGTCCCGGCCTCGTCGGCGGCGTTCCGCCCGGTATGAAGGCGATCACGCTGCTGGCGTCGAAGCTGGCTGGCGTCCATAGCTTGAACCTGGGAGATCGGATCGATCTGTTGGCGACGCTTGATGTCGATCGGTTGAGCCCCAACAGTTCGCTCGGCTCTCGAACTTCGGCCACTTCGCTTCCGCGCAGCAGCGACAAGCGGGGTGCGAAAAAGGATGGGCCGAAAGAGGCCCGCCTGATCGCGGTCGACGCGCAGGTGATTTCGCCCGTCTTTCGCCGCGCGAAAGTGGTCACATCCTCTTCGCTGACGCAAGGAACGACTGGGCGCAACGTACCGGTGGAAGAAGTGACGCTGGCGGTGCACGAGGCGGATGTTCCGGCCGTGACCGAAGCAAGCGTCATGGACTGCGAGATCGCCGTGATCGCCCACTCGGCCCGTCCGGAACCGGAGGAAGCGGCGCCGCCGGAAGGCATGGTAAGCGTTCCGCTGAATCCGCGGCGGGCGATTCCTTACAGCCAAATTCAAGAGGCTGACTTGTGGCCGACCGGCACGCGTACTCCCCGCACGATACTCATCGCGCAGGCAGAAGTTGCTCGGATGGGAATTTTGACCGAGCCAAATGAGATCGTTGGTCGCGTATTAAAAGCGGCCAAGCCGCCGGGTACATTTTTCACCGAAGCCGACTTCTATCCGATCGGCACGACCGCGGGACTGACGGCGGCGGTGCCGACCGGGTATCGCGCGTTTACGCTCGACGCCGCGCTCCTCGACGGTATTGCGGCGCTGCAGTTGGGCGATCGCTTCGACCTGATCGCCAGCCGGTCGATCGACTTCCAAAAGGTCGCCCAAAAGATCGGCGGTAGCGACATCATGCTGGCGACGGCGATTCGAGACGGGGCGCTCAAACTGGATGGCTCGGTGCAGATGGAAACGCTGCTCCGCAATGCGATCGTGATCGCTCCACCAGGCTCGACCGCGCTGCGATATCACGGCTCGAAGATCAGCAGCAATGGCAAACAGGCGGCCCAACCGATGGTGATCGCCCTTTCCCCTGCCGAAACGACAAAACTGACCGAGGCGCTGGCGTCCGAGATGCACCTGACCGCCGTCGCCCGTCGCGACGACGAGAGCGAGATCCCGCCAGCGGCCGACCCACTGGACGGCGTACGAACGCTTGACGCGGTCGTCGGCCGCAAACGCCAGACGCTGGTCTTTCTGACCGACGAACAAACCGGCCCCGCCCAACCGCTCGACCTGCAGGGATTACTGCCGGCGAAGGAGGAGTAGGGATGCGCCGGAAGAATCGTGGTGGATATACGCTGGTGTTGTTCGTGTTGCTTCTCTGGGCGATGTTCGGACTGGCGGCGCTCGTCATTGACTTTGGACTAGCCCGGGTAACGCAGCAGCGGATGCAAGATGCGACCGATGCGGCGGCGCTGGAAGGATTGCGCTATGCGGAATCGGCCCAAGGCAAAGAAAAAGCTCAATCGATCGCGACAGCCAATTTCCTTCACGAGATCGGCGAATCGGTTCCGGAATACAATCAGGCTGAAATCGTTTTCTCGGGAGGGCTGGGAGGAGAAGACCTGTTGGCGAGCCAGCTGATTGAAGATCCAACGGGGCGTCGCTGGGTTCCCTATCCGCGCACCAACGACAGTTCGGCCGATCTCTACTACAACGACGAAAAGACGGAGTTTACCGCACACTTGATTCGTGACGGCCAAACCCCAACCGATGCCAACAACTTTGGGCCACGGTCTCCCTATCTATTTGCCAGAGCGTCCGTCCGCCCCAGCGAGGGCGTGATTGGAATTCCCCTTAGGTCGGAGAGCCAAGCGACCCTGCAACCAGTTACGACGCTCGCAAGTTCGACGACGCTGACGGGTAGCCCTGAAGTACGCTACGCCGTTGATATCGCAACGGTTGACGCCGATCCGTCGGCGCCTTGGGTCTACGAAGAATTGACGGGAAATACGAGCGACTTCACATACCGCATCGCCGACGAATTACCGTTCGAACGGACGCTGATCGATGGGACTCCGGAAGAAGACGGCTACGTCGTTTTCTACCAATCGGTTCCTTCCGCGGAAGAAGGTGAGCCGAATGATCAACGCGTCGTCGGGTTCGGATATTGGAGCGACGATTCACAGCAGCAACAGGATTCTCTGCGGGGACCGGCACACTTTTCGACGGCAAAACCGCAACCGATTGTGAAGTCTTGGACTCAAGAGGGCGAGGCGGCTCGGAACGCATTTCAAACGAAGTTCGACTACCTAAAAAGCAACAACTATCTCCTAAAAGCTCCCGTCCTCGCCCCTTCGCCAACTCCCTATCCCTAACGCCCCGTCCAACATGTCCGAGAAACTCCAAGTCCTTATCGTCACTCCCAGCGAAAGCTTGCGTACCGAGCTGCGCGATTTGCTGAAGTCGATTGACTCAGTCGGGTCGGCGCCGTTGGTCGCATCGGACAATCGCCAGGGGTTGGAACTGGCCAGGACACGTTCTCCGCAGTTGGCGATCGTGGAGCTTTCGGCCAACACGGTTCCGGCGCAGTCTTTCGCGCGTGAGATGTCGGCGGTCGCTCCCGATACGATGGTCGTGGGCCTGCTGAAGCCGGAGTTTTTCGCCAGCGCCCCGTCGGAAAGTCGCCTGTTAATTGACTCGCTCCGGAGCGGTTTAAAAGACTTTTTGAACTATCCCGTTTCCAAGGGAGAACTGGAAGAACTGATCCGCCGGCTTGGCAACGAGACGCGCCGCAGTCCCGCCCAGTTGGGCGCGGTTTTCTCCTTCATCAGCAACAAGGGAGGCGTCGGCAAATCAACTCTTTCGGTCAATGCGGCGGCGGCCCTGGCGCAGCGCCATCCGGATCGCGTGCTGCTGGTCGACGCTTCATTACAATTGGGTGTCGCGGCATCGCTGCTTGATTTGCAACCGACGTCGACGCTGACCGACGCCGCACGGGAGCAGAACCGACTTGACCAGACGCTGCTGGAACAATTGACGATTCGCCATTCGAGCGGACTTCACTTGCTGGCAGCGCCGAAGAACCCGATCGAAGCGACCCGCGTTACCGAAGAGATTTTGACGCAGGTGCTGACCCTGGGACGTCGCACTTACGACTATGTCATCGTCGATACTTTTCCGGTTTTCGACGCGATCACGGTGGCGCTGCTCGACTTGACGACCCGCGCTTACGTCGTCAGCGAAAACGTGGTGCCAACGCTGCTGGGCGCGGCGAGTTTGATCGAACTGCTCGACCAGCTTGCGTTTCCCTCCGACCATGTCGAAGTGATCATCAACCGATTTCAAAACTTGAGCGGCAGTCTGGGGCGTGAAGATATCGCCGCCCGCATCGGCCGCAACGTCGACTGGGTTCTTCCGTACGACAAGCGGGTGATCTCGGCCGCCAATCTGGGAAGGCCGATCATCGAATACTCGCCAACCTTTTTCAAATTTCGGCGGACGCTCGCCCAGTTGGTCGACTCGATGGAAGAGGTCGTTGGCCACGCCAATTCGAATGGATCGACGCTGGAACGTTTCCAAGCCGAATTTGTGCAAACGCTGGGCGAAGGAGAGTAACGCCATGAAAGACGACGCTCGCCGTCTACTCGGCTCTCAGTCCGCCAACTTACCGCTGGAACGGATCCGCGTTCGTGAAAAGTTTGGGCAAGAATCCCCTGCCCCGCTAATCGAAGAGCGAGGCGCAGTCAACTACCTGAACGTCAAGTCGAACCTGCACCAATCGTTGCTGGATGATCTCGATCGCCGCAACTTGATTGGCGCTGGCGAAGATCAACTTGCCGAGCTTGTGCAAGACTTCGTCGACCAGGCGATCGATTCAGGCGATCTGCCGCTGAATGATGCTGAACGGGAGCGGCTGACCGCCGACCTGTTGGAAGAGACGCTGGGCGTTGGTCCGCTGGCGGCGCTTATGGCTGATCCAGCCATTACCGATATCTTGGTTAATGGTCCCTTTCAGATCTACGTCGAGCGTTTTGGCCTGTTGGAGCTGACCAGCGTCCGCTTTCGCGACGACGATCACTTGATTCGGATCATCCAGCGCATCGCCTCGCGCGTGGGCCGACGAATCGATGAAGGTTCGCCGATGGTTGACGCCCGGCTTCCTGATGGGAGTCGTGTGAACGCGACTCTTCCGCCGGCGACGATCGATGGCCCGACCCTTTCGATTCGGCGCTTTGGCCGTCGCCGACTGCGCTGTCAGGACTTGCTGCAACTCGGCGCCTTTTCGGACGACATGTACTCGTTCTTGCAATGGCTGGTGCTAAACCGCCGCAATATTCTCGTCTCAGGCGGTACCGGTTCCGGTAAGTCGACGCTGTTGGGCGCCGTCGCCGAAGCGATCCCGAGGCGTGAGCGGGTCATCACCATCGAAGACGCGGCGGAACTGGTGCTCGACCAGACGCACGTCGTGCGGATGGAAACGCGGCCCGTCAATATCGAAGGACGAGGCCGAATCTCGGCCCGCGACTTGGTGATCAACGCGCTGCGGATGCGGCCTGACCGGATCATCGTCGGCGAAGTCCGCGGAGCCGAAGCGCTCGACATGCTGCAGGCGATGAACACTGGCCATGACGGCAGCTTGACGACGATTCACTCCAACAGTCCGCGTGATGCGCTCTCGCGACTGGAAACGATGGTGCTAACCGCGGGGATTGAACTTCCTTCCCGCGCGATTCGAGAACAGATCGCGTCGGCGATTCAAGTCGTCGTGCACGTTCGCCGCTACGAAGATGGAACGCGGCGGATCGAGTCGATCGCCGAAATCGTCGGGATGGAAGGTGGAGTGTTTCAACTTCAGGAGATCTTCCAGTTCCAACGGACCGGACGAGACGGCAAACGGATCATCGGTTCGTTTGAGCCGACAGGGATCATTCCCCGCGTCGTCGACCAAATGCGGCGACTTGGCTTGGAAGCGCCCATCGACTTATTTCAAAGGCGCACACCGTGATACCGTTCGGATTGCTCGTCCTGTTGGTCGGCGCGATCGGCGGCATCGCGTGGCGGTTTCAGTATGCGCGGACGCAGTCGATCGCCAGGGATCGTTTCGCCGCTCCGCCGGACGATGCCGACGCGGCGCCGATTCGCCGGAGAAACCTGCGGCCTGTCATCGGTCGCTTCTATTGGGTCTCGCTGGTCGCCGGCATTTTGGCGGCGATCGTCCTCTTTTTTCTGGTCGGCGCCAGTTTGGTCATCTCCAGCACGATCGGCATCATCGCCGCCCTGCTGACGTTCATGCTGGAAATCCAGATCGCCGAGTTTCGGAGAGCGAAGCTGGAAACCCAATTGGCCGAAGCGATCGACTTGATGGTTGGCGCCCTTGGCGCCGGAGCTGGCGTCAACACGGCGATGAGCGTCGCTCTCGAAGAAACTCGCGATCCGCTCCGTTCACTCTTGCGGGACGTGATCGAACGAATCCGGTATGGCGACGATCCAGAAGTCGTTTTTCAAGACGTCAGTGCGCGGGTACCGATGGAGACGTTTCTCCTCTTTTCCTCGGCGCTTTCGGTCCACTGGGATGTCGGCGGAAGTTTGGCGCCGACGATGGCTTCGGTCGGACGGACAATTCGCGACCGGATCGAGATCGCACGTCAAATTCGCTCAAACATCGCTCAGTCGAACATTTCGACCGTCGCGATTATCGGCCTGACTTACTTCATCGCCGCGGTGATGTGGCGCAATAGTCCCGAGCCAACGGTTGAGTTCGTCACCTCCCCAACCGGCGAGTTCTTCGTTGCCGGGTCGATGCTGCTGCAGGCAGTCGGCATCGTCTGGATGTACTTGATGAGCCGCGCAAAGTTCTGATAAAAGATCATGGCATATTTCTATCTCTTTACCATTTGGATGTTGCTTGCCGGCGGCGGTTGGGTCGTTTGGAGTCGCTTTACGCGATCCGAAACGGCTCGCCAGCGTCTATTCGCCAGCGCCGCCGATTCGCCGGAAGTCGCCCAGACCGATCTGCGGCAGATGGGCCTGTTTCGTCGCTGGTTGTATCGAGCCGGATTTCGCGGAGCGTCCGATCCAACAATCTTTCTGACGGCGACTTCGTTCTCGATCCTGTTTGGCATTGGCGCCGCCACGCTCTTCGTTTTTGCAGGCTTTCAGGAAACGTTTGTCGCCAGCGTTCAGTTGATCCCAGGCGGAACCGGGGAAGTTTTCCTGCCAGCCGCGTACCTATCCCCTTGGATTTTGGGAATCTCTACCGCTTGCCTACCTTGGCTCTACGTCCGGCGAGCGCGCCGAACGCGGGTACAAGAATTTGATCAAGATCTGCCGCTCGCTCTCGATCTCTTGTCGACGCTAAGCGAATCGGGGCTTGGGTTTGACGTTGCGATCTCCCGAATACTCGATACGCGTCTCGGCGATCGCCCACTGGGAAAAGAACTGCGGAGCTACCAGGCGGACCTGCTGGCCGGGCGATCGCGCATCGAGTGCCTGCGGCGATTGGCCTGGCGAGTCAACGTCAGCGGCGTCACCATCCTGACGTCGGCGCTGGTGCAAGCGGAACAGATTGGCATGGGGATCGCTGAAGTGTTGCGGCGTCAAGCGCTTGACATGCGCTCGCGACGCCGTGAGAAGGCAAACATGTTCGCGCTCAGCCTAGCGACGAAGCGGATGTTTCCCCTCGTGATTTGCTTTTTGCCCGGACTTTTTGTTTGGACATTGGGGCCGGTCTTTATTGAGTTAATTCAAATGGCGGACGCCTTCGTACGGGTCCGAGACTTTTAGCGTCATGGGATTCTCCACGGGACAACTCGTTGACGCGGAAGATGGTGAGATCCTGTTGCCGCGGCTCTATCTGGCGGCCGACTTCTGGCATCGCTTTCGCGGCCTGCAACTGCATCGTCCCCTCGAAGACGACGAAGGCCTCCTCCTCTATCCATGCCGATCGGTTCACACCTGCTTTCTTCGCTTCTCGCTTGACCTCCATTTCTTTGCTAGCAATGGCCGCTGGTTGGGAGAACAGCTCAACGTTCGCCCCTTTCGGGCTAGTGCCGGAGTACGGGATGCGGCGATCGTGATCGAGACCAATTCGCGCTGCCAGCGACGCTTTCATCCCGATCGCCCTGTCCAAGTGGCGTTAAACTCCGCCTATTCCCGCCATCTCCCGGTCGAGCTTCTTCGCTCCTGCTAGCAGGTGACTGCAATTCGTTTGCGGCCATCCAATTGCGTTACTTTCTGCTCCGGTTCGCGCCGATAACTTCTGTAGAAGCGCCACTATCGGTATTACCGGATTCGTCGGATCACCGCCGGCAATCCTCCTCAGTTGGTTCCGCATGCTGGATATCCCTTGATCAATCGCCCAGGACGAAAGAACGGTTTCTTCTTGGCCACGATGGTCGGCGCTGCGCTCTTGATCAGCCCGCTCTTCGCCCAATATCCAGCGCAGGCGCCACGGTATCCGGGGAAACTCTATGAGTTTGCTTCCCAGCCGGATCAAGAGGTTCGGATCGCACAAGCGACCGGTCCCCAGCGAATTGAGTCAATTCCTCCCCTTCCTGCGGCCGCCGTCAACCAACCGCCGATCGATCGCCTGGAACAACTCGAAGAACTTCCGCCAGGACTGCGAGCGCCAACCCCCAACGCCGATACGCAACGCCTGTATGGCAACTTCGTCCGGGAGATCATCGATTCTCAGAACGTTCTCGAGTTAGTGCTTGGGCGTCCGCGAATACTGGTCTTCAACGAAACGCCGATCCGTATCTATTTGCCTGACGAACGGGTCGCCACCTACCAAGTTATCTCGGATCGGGAGATCTCAATCGTCGGCAATAACGCCGGCACAACGGTCCTGAACATCTGGGTCCCCGACGCCGACGCCCCCGACAAGCAGCGCGTGCTGAGCTATTTTGTCCGCGTCGCTCCTGAGGTAGCGTCTAGGGAAAGCCTGGAACAAAGGTATAAGCGACTCGAACAGGAAATCAATAAAGGCTTTCCGGAAAGCTACGTGCAGCTTAGCTTCATCGGCAACCGCCTGATCGTTCGCGGCGAAGCGAAAGACGCGGTCGAGGCGACGCAAATTTTGGAGGTCCTGGCGGTCAACAGCCCGACGAGCCAAGCCTCCTACGACGAAGCGAACCCCTTGGAAATTCGCGAGCAGTACATCCGCAACGCCACCGATCAGTTGGTACAAGACGAGATCCAAGATCTCGGTCAGCGTCTACGCCGCGCCAACGTCGTCAATCTGATGAAAATTCCCGGCGAACAGCAGGTAATGCTCCGCGTAACCGTCGCCGAAGTCAATCGAAACGCGCTACGTCAAATTGGCGCCGATATGCAGATCGGCAATTCAGGAGACGTTAGCTTTCTCTCGCTGCTCCTTCCAGCGACCTTGGGGTCGATTACCGGCGGCAACCTAGCGGTCGACTCCGCCGACTTCAAACTGGCGCTCAACGCCCTCCGCGACATGGGTTACGCCCGCACGCTGGCCGAGCCGAACCTGACGACGCTCAACGGCCAAGCGGCGATGTTCCGGGCTGGCGATACCTTCCCGGTTCCCCTGGCCGAATCGAGCTTTGGCGGAACCGCCCAAGGCGTCTCGCAGGAATTTGTCGGCGTTGACGTCAACTTCATTCCGTATATCACCGATCGGGATCGCGTTCGCTTAATCATCCAAGGAAGCGTCAGCGCCCGTGACGATCAAACGTCGGCCAACGTCGGCGGCACTGACGTACCAGGCACCAACACCCGCGACTTTTCGACGACGGTCGAACTTCGCGATGGGCAGACCCTGGCGATCGGCGGGTTGATGCAAACGACGCTGCAAACCAACGATCAGCGAGTCCCTTTCTTGGGCGACATACCGGTTGTCGGCACGCTTTTCTCCAATAAGTCGACGTCGGCCCAAGAGCAGGAGCTGGTGATCATCGTCACGCCGCAGTTGGTTCATCCGCTGGAACAGTGCATGACGCCGCCGCTGCCCGGCGCCGACGTGTTTGAACCGACCGATATCGAATTCTTCCTCGGAAATCGCTTGGAGAGTCATCGAGCCCGCGATTTCCGAAGTTCGGTTCGTACCGATTTCGGCAAACAGCTTGCCGGAGAGCGATGTCATGAAGCGCAGTTCTTAATCGGCCCGACCGGTCAAAGCTTTAACTGCTGCAATCAACCGATGCTGTTCAAATAGCGAAGCGACGAAGGACTAGAAGAATGAACGGAAAGATCTCGCTTTCGCTGTTGGCGGTTCTCGCGCTTTCGCTGGTCGGTTGCTGCTGTGATCGTTGCGGTAAGTGGTCGTGGGGACATTGCTGCGATGATTTTCCGAGCGGCGCGATCGCCCAACCGCTGGGATCCTACACCTGCAGTTGGCAGAAGTCCCAAGCGGAACTGGCCAACCAGGAAAACTACGTCATCTTTCGTCGAGAATGGGTCGGCGACTCGCTCGAATTGAGCCAAGGGGGCAAACGTCACCTGGGCGAAGTGTTGCCGGCGGTCATGGAAGCGGGCCAGGTTCTGGTGGTTGAAGAGACGGCAGACTCGGAGCTGGACGCCCGCCGTCGCGACCACCTGGTGATTGTCTTGGCGAAAATGGAAATCCCCGAGCCCGACCAGCGCGTCGTGATTGGTTATCCCCTTGGCGAAGGCCTCTATGGATTTAACGCCCCAGCGATCCGCAGCGGCATCCAGGGAGGCCGAGGAACCGGCGGCTCTCGCTTCGGCGGCGCGAACTCCGGTTTGGGCGGCGGCTTCGGTGGTGGCTTCACCAGCGGCGGCGTGGGGGGCGGATATGGAGGCTTCGGCGGTTACAACTAATGACGAACCCATTCACCAAACAGACCGTTCTTATCTTCAGCATGTTGGCTATTTGTAGCGTTGGCTGTTCCGCCATTCCGCTGAAGTCGCCGCTGTCAGGTAAGACGTCAACCGCGCTGGGCGATTCAACTTTGCCGCCGAAGGACGCCGCCAAAGTTTGCGTTTCGACTGCCAAACAGCTGCACCAGCGGGGTGAATTTGCCCAAGCCGCGGCGATGCTAGAACGAGGACGAACGCTGGCGCCCAAGGGTTACGACTATTCGCGTCATCTGGCGGCGCTTTATAGCAACCTGGAGATTGCCGAAAAGGCGGAAGCGGAGTACCAACTGGCGCTGTCCGCATCGCCCCAAGACGCGGATCTCTGGAACGACTACGGCTATTTTCAATATCGCCAGAATCAATTCGCCGCAGCCGAAAAGTCATTCCGCCAAGCGCTGAGCATCGATCCACAGCACGAGAAGGCCAGTATGAATCTCTCGGTCGCGTTGGTCAGCATGGACCGTCTGCCGGAAGCGTACGAGCGCTTCGAGAAAATTGTCGGTCCCGCCGCCGCGCATCAGAACATTGGCGTTTTGCTCGCCAAGCAAGGTCGAACGACCGAGGCGGAAACCGCCTTCAATCACGCGATTCGACTAGAGCCAAACACGAAGATTGCCCACGCGTTTCTGAACAGCTTGGAAAAACAAAAGTTAGACGCCGCTCGCGCACAGCAAAGACTGGCGACCAGTGAAGATGGCATGGCGGTCTATCGCTAGAAATTATGGTCCTTCAGGGTTTCTTGTGGGTCGCCGCAATAAGCGGGGATCTCACCAACAAAGGCAGGGCTGCCTTCATCTGCGCCGAAGGCAGCAACCACCGTTATTTTCCGAGTAAATTCAAGAGCCCAGCCACTTACTGGCGAAAGCTTCAGGCAAGCGATGGCGACGAAAATGCCTCCCATGCTTGATCGAAATGGCCCGCCCCCTTTGATTTCTCCGGCAGCAGTTGCCGGATCAATTGCCGTTGCCGATTTGTCAAATCACTGGAATACTTGACTTCCGTTTTCATGCTACAGCTCCTTCCTCAGGCCGTGAACCCAAAGAGGGAGCTGTAGCTGTTTTTCTTTAATCAGGCAATTTCAAAACACGTTCTAAGAGTCATCAGTTGCCAAAGAGTCGCCATCTGATCCCGCGAAGCGTTGATTCGCCAGTCTTTCCAAAGCTTCCCAGGTGCGGTCGGCCCGCTGATCCGTGAATCCCCAGTTGTCGATGGCTCGGTAAACCAGGTTCGCCATCTCTGCGCGAAATTGTTGTTCGCCTTCGATCGGCAACGTCGCTTGCAACAAGAGGATTGGCTGAGCCCGCTGCGTACGGTCTCGTTGTCCAACCTAGTGTCAGCAGCAATCGCTGTCTCAAAATCAATCAAGAATTCACGCACGGAAGCGTCAGCGGTTTCGTACCGTGTGTCGGAGTTGTCACTCGCCGAGCCATCGACAGTTTCTTCGCTTGTTACATCGCCATCAACGGGCGTTTAATCGACGGTATCTTCACTTCCGTTGTACACGGTTTCGCCAGTCAGGTACTGATTGCCAATCAAGTCATGCTGTTCCCAGACAATGTCGACTTCAGCATCCGTCAGACCCAAGGTGTCGATCGTGCGACCAACCACATCGCCCATGTCGCTCCAGAATCGATCGGCACTGATGGGCAGAGTTGCTTCGGCCAGCAATGCTTCCAACGCCGCCCGGACACTGGCTTGATCCGCAGAAGTTCCTTCGGCAATCGCGTTCTCAAGCGTCAACAAGTAGTCTCGGAAACCAGCGTCCACGGCGGGATACGGGTCTTCCGTCGCATCGGAAAGATCTTCGCCCGTCAAATACTGATTGCCAATCAAGTCATGCTGTTCCCAAACGATGTCGGCTTCAGCGTCCGGCAAACCCAAGGTGTCGATCGCGCGACCAACCACATCGCCCATGTCGCTCCAGAATCGATCGGCACTGATGGGCAGAGTTACTTCGGCCAGCGATGCTTCCAACGCCGCCCGGACACTGGCTTGATCCGCAGAAGTTCCTTCGGCAATCGCGTTCTCAAGCGTCAACAAGTAATCTCCGAAACCAGCGTCCACGGCGGGATCGCCTGTTCCCGGATCATCGGACGGATCGCCAATTCCTGTTGATGAGCCATCCGTGACGGTTTGGAAAATGAACTCACTGATGTCGGCAAGGTTCGCCCGGACCAGCGGGTGGATGCTTTCGGGTGCTACATAGTCCGCAGGAATCGGCTGGCCGAAGTTCTCGCTGTACGTCGCGATCGCAGCCAAGAAGTAAGTCGTTTCCGTTCCATGTGGCGCGTCGTCGGAGAACAAGTCGGTCTGAGTTACGCCGGACAGACGTCCTTGCAAGCCAAGCTCGCTATCGTTCAGCAATCCGATCAGTGCTTCGTTTACTTCGATCGGACGGAATGTCACATCGGGGCGGGCCGCGCGAAGCGAATCGATCAGGGTATCGAACCACGCTTGATAATCGCCCAGCGAGTATTCAGCGTAGTTGGCGAATTCGGCATCGGTCGCCGGGAAGGCTGTGAGGAATGGCGACATGTCAGGCCAGCCTTCATAGATCTGAACTTCAATACCCGGCTCAGCTGCCGTCAAGTAATCGATCAGCGGCAAGTACTCGCTTACGTCGTCAGCCGGCGCGTGCTGCTGGATGTAGTTGTACGGCGAGAGCACAACGGATTGGAAATCTGCGGCGCCCAGTGGCGTTTCAGAATCCCAGACGCCTTCGGCTCCGCCTTGGAATCCCCACTGAACCGACAATTCTTGGCCGCTATTAAAGGACTCCGCCGAGTACCATTGGCCATCGACTAAATAAGTGTTGTCGCCGGCCGATGCGAATTGGTGAATCCAATACGGCACAGCAGTGCCACCCATGTTTTGCGGGTCGTCGCCATCGACAAAGTGATTGATCAGGCTATGCCCAAGAATCAGTTGCCGAATGGTTTGCGGTGATGAATCGTCAGTGTTTGAACCTGGATCCGTGTTACCAGAACCAGGATCAGCCAGCGTCGCACCAGCCAAGATCTCATTCGCCGGACTTCCATCTTGGAACGCAAAGTTGCCTGCTGCCACGTCAACGAACAGCGGATCGACCGACAGATAGTTGTTCTGTGTGAAGCCAGGGACGGCGTCGTCTTCGATGTATTGGATCAACCACGCAGGCATGGATTGAATCAAGTTGTTTTCGATCGTCCGGTCGATCCGTTCTGGAACGATCAGCTCGAAATCGGTTTCTGCGTTCGCCGCCATGATGTTATTGCGAATCACGATCGAACCGACCGCATACTCGGTCGAAAAGTCATCGCCCGTATCGGGAATCCAACTGGAAAACACCCCGGCGTTATGTCCAGCAATCACGTTGCCGATGACTTGATTGCTTTGGCCACCGTTGATTTCCAAGCCAGCCGATTGGATCGTCACGTCAGGCGTCGCGTCGCCGCGATTGTTGGCGACGATCATGTTGCTGACGAACGCAACGTTAGAACTGTTGTAGACGTCGACCCCCCAGGTGTAGTTTCCTTGGATGACGTTTCCGGCAACGAAACCGCCTTGAATGTGCTGCAGCAGAACGCCACCATGATGATACAGGCCGCCAACCCATGACGAAGTTTCCGAACCGTTGTCGGTGATCAGCGAATCAACGAGCGCGAAGTTGCTTGTGTCGATGCGGCCACTGGGACGAGTGCTGAGTGACCCGTTCTCGGCCGAAATGCGGATGCCGTATCGAAGGTGGTCGTGAACGTTAATCTCTTCCAGTCGTATGTCGGACATCGGCAGTTGGTCTTCGATGTATGTCGGCGTTCCGTTGACGAGTTGAACGTTCCCGGTATTGTCCGCCACGATTCCGTAGTACTGAAAGTTGCCTTCGCCAGAATCAGACGTCCCGGTGTTGTAGAATTCGGTGCCGCGAACCGTGATGTGATTGCCACCCCCCAACGCAAGTCCGGCGTACGAATTGTTGTAGGCTACGCCTCCCTGAATCAAGACGTTCGATGCCGACTCGAGCGTTTGGAAACCAGCTGTGCCGTTGTTGTTCGCATTCACGTCGATCAAGCGAATGTCTTGACCAGCAATCACGACACCGCTAGCTCCATAGCCATTCGTCCCTTCGCTCAAGACTCCGGACACTGTGACGCCGTTGATTTCGATCCGCGATCCACCAACGTAGATCCCGTGGCCCGCGCCGCCGTCGGTGATCGTCACATTTCCTTCTCCCACGACGGTGAGGTCGTTACCGTTGATCGTCAAAGCCTCGGCGTAGGTACCTTCGGCGATGGTGATGGTGTCACCGGCCGACGCAGCATCAATTGCTTCCTGGATGGAGGCGAATTCTGCCGATCCGTCCGCTGCAACTCGCAAGGATGCTCCGCCGGACGCAGGTGTCGCTGGAAGGTTGGGAGCGTTAAGCGAGAGTTGGCTGCCATCGATGGACGTGCCCTCTGTTTGCGTTGCCCCCGAGCCGGAGTCACCAGCACTCGTATCACCGGCAATCGGCGAGCCGACTTCGGCTGCTTGATCTTCCATGGGCGAATCAGGATACGCATCCCCCGCAAGCAACTGGCGATCCTCCAGTTTCTGAAGAATTCCCAGTCTTCGGTTTCTTGAGGATGGGGCATTGTTTTTTGTTTTTCGCGAGCGTGAAAAGAGCATCGTAGACTCCGATTGTGACGGGAAGATAAAAGCGGAAAGTTGCCGTGAATCATCGCGCTGGGCCCGCCATACGCAGGTGCACAGCGACATCAGTCCTAGGCTCAACAGCGATATCGAAACGCGCCGTCGCAGCCGAAATCGGCGCATTGGTTTGCTCCGTGCTTTAGTCTCGTTTGAGAGCGCGCTGACTGGCGTCGCTCTTTGAATCAATCTCTTGCGGAACAGGAGGCCGTGCAGAAAAGTGGTCAGGCTACTCTTCCGCAAAACGTACTGCCGGCTTGTCAATTCAAAATATTAGGCTTGGCATTTTTTGTAGCACGGCTCTCCGAGTCGTGAAGTCTCGGCTCGGAGAGCCGAGCTACTTTCGTCGCGACCCCAAAATTGAGATAGATGCAGCACTAGTCAGCTGTGTTACTCTTCGATTGGGACCCACCCATACTGCGGACCAGTTCGCCCGCAAATCGATCTACCCATTCGGGATCAGTCGCTGTGACAACGCCTCGGTCGGCAACAACCTGTTTGCGGAAGTCTGCGATGGTTCGAGCGGCCTCGAGATCAGGTACTTCCGGTAATCTGTTACCCGCGACTCGGAATCCAGTCAGTTCATCAAGCTGGCCCAGCACGTGGACTCCTCCGCAGATGCCTGCGACGATACCTTGCTTGCGGCGGATCGCTCCGACAATTCGTTCGACTTGGGACCGCACTGATTCGTCAACCAGTAACGTCTTGATGTCGCCTCCAATAAACACGACCGCATCGAATTGCTGAGCGTCGACTTGGGCGAGCGTTAAGTCGGCTTGAACCGAAATCAGCTGAGCGTTATCGCCTTCCGCTTCAAAATTCAGTTCGTCGGACGCCGTCACCACTTCGATATTCGGAAAGTCTGCGAGGGCTTCTTTTACCGAGGTATAGTCAGGCAAGTAAGTCAGCATGGGCGCGACGACCAAAACGCGTTGCGTCGCGGTGGGCGAAGCGGGAACACCGAGTGCGTTAGGATCTGAACGGAAGTTGTTCACCAGCAATCCAACTGATCCGAGCGCGACAAGTGCCAGGATCCCAGCCAATACAGATTGCACAAGTGGCTTGGGTACACGGGCCGCTCTGATTGGTTTGCTAGGAATCGGCGCCGCTGAGAGTTGATCGAGTGCCTGCAATAGCTGTGATGGCGTTTGGTATCGCTGTTCGGGCGACTTCGCCAACATTCTTCGTAAGACGTCGGCGATATGGCTCGGAAGGCTTTCCGGAATCGTTGGCTCCACAAGCAGATGCGACGACAATTTCTCGATCGCGGTCGCTTCGTCAAACGGCGGCTTACCGAACAGCAGAAAGAAGAACGTACAACCCAAACTGTAAATGTCCGACCGAATATCGGCGCTGCGCGGGTCCTTTGCCTGCTCGGGCGACATGTAATCGGGCGTGCCCATCCGCATCATCGAAGACGTCAGCCCGACGGATGCTTGCGGTAGCTCGCCGCTGCCATCGAGATCTTGCCGAACCGTCGCGAGCCCAAAATCGAGGATTCTCGCTCGACCATCGCGATCCAGCAGCACATTCATCGGCTTCAAATCGCGGTGCGCCATCTGATGCGAATGCGCGTGATCCAGTCCGCTCGCGATTTGACGGATCATGTCGACGGCCTTATCGACATCAAGAGGCCCGTTTTCCGCGACAACTTCGGCGAGGTTCGATCCGTTGACCAACTCCATCGCCAAAACATGACTTTGCCCGATTCTCTCGGCATCCAGCGCGGTGACGATGTTCGGGTGCGACAACATCGAAGCCGCACGAACTTCGTTGCGAAATCGCGAGATCGCTTCGGGGCTGGAAACCAAATCCTTTCGCACGACCTTCAAAGCCACTTCACGATTCATGACTCGATGTTCGGCACGATAGACTTCGCCCATGCCTCCAAAACCGATCAGCTGGATCAGTCGGTAACGCGGATGGTCGATTAGCTCAGCGGGAAACTGATTCGGTTGCTGCGCGCCGGCCTTGGCTGCGATCGTTCCGCCCAATGCGTCAGTGTCGCCACTGCAGTTGTGCAGCGTCTCGACATCGACTTGCGTGGCTCGGCGCGCAAGTGACGCCAGGTGATCATCGGGGATTTGCTCGAGCGCCTTGCAACATACATCGCATTGATCGATGTGCTGGGAGATCAACGATGATTCTTCATCACTCAACAACCCCAGCAAAAAGTCACTCAACTTTCTCGCATCGGGGCAATCTGTCGTGATGTCTTCAGCCAACATGCGGTTTCTCCGTTCCGAGCGAAGTCGATTCGGGAAGTGTTTCGAGCCTATTCGACCGGCTTGCACCCATAGATGGAAGCAAGCGAAAAAGTCTGACAGCAATATTCAAAGTATTTTGCGGGTCAGCAAAGAAATGCTTGCGAAGCGGAGCGGGGATTTGCGGTGAATTCTCTACTCTTCAAGCAAATCGCCAGCGGATTGGCGGAGCCGGGAAAGCACGCGAGACTTGGCTTGGTAAACGCTGGCGACAGAGATCGACAGCCGCATTGCAACCTCTTTTGCCGGGAGTTCTTCACGAGTCAGAAGGTCGAACGCCTCCCAGGTCTTCGGTTCGAAAGACGTTTTCAGCTGGTCAAGCATCCGCCGGGTGACTTCCAAATCGTGCTCACGACCCCATTGTTGGCTGATCGAACTGGATTCATCTTCGAGTTCACTAAGAAGATGCGAAACGCCTTCATGTGAACTCACTTGAACTCGTTTCTTTTTGATCGAATCCCGCACAACATTCACGACGATCAAACGCAACCAGCGGCGAAATGCGCCGGAGCGGCCATTGTGTTGAAATGCGGGCAACTTGCGCAGGACAACGATCAGAACATCCTGCGTCAAATCATCTGCATCGCTGCCAAAAACGTTTTGCCGCGACAACCAATTTCGGATCAGCGGCGCGTAGACATCATGAAAACGCTGCCAAGATTCGCCATCGCCATGAAGAGTGGCTCTCGCTAACAGACTGGTAGACGTCGAATCCAAAATGGTAGCACCCTATTGACGCTCTCTTGACGCTATCGACTGGCACAAATCGAATGTCGGAAAGTTGCGATCCGTTTCTTGGCAGAATCGATACTCTAGGCTGCCTGTTGAAAAATGCCATCGTGGCATTTTTCAACCTCGCCAGGCTCAGAGCATAGCTCTTCGCGGCTCGCAAAATAACGACTTACGTCGTTATTTTGCGAGCGCATCCGTGCGATCAAGCAGTCCGTCGAGAAAATCAACGGACTGCTAGCCGTAAATCGCGAGTGGTTCACCCGTGAGTCTGTCGCAATAATAACGTGTAGTAGCCAGTATTAGATCCGACAGATTTTACCCAGATTACGCGTCTGAGTGTACGAGTTGGTCGAGCTTTTTTTGGCCCATCCGGCTTCTTCATGGGCAAAGTTGCAGTCCGCCGCAGTGGAAAAAAGAGGTCCATCCGACTTTATTGTGGGTCGCCAGTCTGAACAGATGACCAGTTTCGATCAAGCATGGGAGGCATTTTCGTCGCCATCGCTTGCCTGAAGCTTTCGCCAGTAAGTGGCTGGGCTCTTGAATTTACTCGGAAAATAACGGTGGTTGCCGCCTTCGTCGGAGCCGACCGTCGATCGCTCGCCCTCACAGGCGATTGATGGTCGGCGCAGATGAAGGTAGCCCTGCCTTTGTTGATGAGATCCCCACTTTTTGCGGCGACCCACAAGAAACCCCGAAGGACCTTAGTTTGGTGTGGATCACGCGGCGATACCAGTCTTCGAAGTAGGCGGTCGCCGAGGTAGCGTCGGCGTGATGCCATAGATCGCGGAGCATTTCTTTGTACGCCTAGGCCTTGCCCCAGGCTGAATGCTTCGTCCAACTGCGACTGCTGTTTCTCGGTGAGATTCTCTTGGCTCTTTAGCCAGGCGTATTTCGTCGTCGCGAGTCGCTCGTCGAAACGCCGTCGGGTTACTCCCTGCCGCTAGCAGCCAAAAGATCCACCCAGCAGGCGCCTGTTAAACCTTGCCGACTGCGCAATCTTTTCCCATTTCGTCGCCCGTAACGAACAATTCAACTAAAGGGCCTGCGCCGAGTTTGCCGAATACTAGTGATGCCGTTACTAGCACATCCGCTGGCCAGCATCGATTCGGACTATGAACAACACCAATTCGACCCCTCGATACGCCAACATACCAATCGCGTGGGGACTCGCGCTAGCATTGCTATCGACTTCTGTGGGTTGCACCTCTTTCGCTCACCACTCGCATCCCAGCGATCCGCTGTTGGATGTGCCGCGAGAGCTGGAGATGACGACCCACCCAGAATACCGCGTCGCGGCGCCCGATATCTTGTTGATCGAGGCGGTTAACAACATTCGTCCGCCCGGCAGCACGCTACAGGCTGGCGATCAAATCTTGGTTCAAATCGCCCGCGGTCTGCCGCTGGAGCCCGATGTCGAGCAAGAGACGAGCCCGCTGGAATACCAAGCCGCCGTCGAGTTTGAGCAGGCCTTCAAGACGATCAACGCCATCTACCTGGTTGGCGCCAACGGCGCCGTCGACCTGGGCCCCTACTACGGCGCCTATGAAGTTGCCGGCCGAACCGTCGACGAAGCCCAGCAATTGGTGCAACAGGCGCTTAAAGATCGGTTTGGTCTGCGAGAGCCGCAAGTCACGTTGATCTTGCCCGACGTCGCCGGCAAACAGGCGATCAATGGCGAGCATCTGGTTCGCCCCGATGGTACCGTTTCGCTGGGCGTCTATGGCAGCGTCTACGTCGCCGGGATGACCCTGGAAGAGATCAAATCACTGATTGAAGCGCACCTGTCGCGTTACATTCATCAGCCAGAACTCTACGTCGACGTTCTCTCGTACAACAGCAAGACCTTTTACGTCGTCATGGACGGCGGCGGCTACGGCGAACGTGTCGTTCGCTTGCCCTGTACCGGCAATGAGACGGTCTTGGATGCGATCGCCCAGGTGCAGGGACTGTCTGAGGTGTCGTCACGCGATATCTGGGTCGTCCGCCCTGCCCCGGCCGGTACTCAGTGCGCCCAGGTGTTGGACGTCCACTGGAGCGAGATCGTCGCCGAAGGGATCACCACGACCAACTACCAGATTTTGCCCGGCGACCGCATCTATGTCGAAGCGGATCGAATGATCTCGGTCGACAACGCGTTGGCGAAACTGATCTCGCCGGTGGAACGCGTGCTGGGGGTCGTGCTGCTAGGAACCCGCACGGTTCAGCAGATCGACAATCCTAACTCGAACAATGGATTTGGCTTCTAGGAAATCAAGGATAATGATGAATCGAATTGTTCCTGCGATCGGCTTTGCCATCCTGCTTGGTACGGCGAGCCTCGTCCAAGCTCAACAGCCTGGCGGGCAACGCCTGGTTATTGCATCAGAACCGGCCGCTCCGTCCCTGCTGACCTGCGGCGCCGATTGTGCGTCGTGCGGATCGAGCGGGTATAATTGCGACGGCCCGCACCACCCCAATTACTTGCTGAAATACGCCAAGCACGCAACGCGATTTATTATGCGTTGGCCGAAACATTGTTTTGCGCACCCGATCGGTCCGCCGCATGGCGGCACGGGCTATGGTTACTATGAGCCGCAATGGCGGCCCTTCCAAGCTTCGTACGTCCAGCCGATACCGGCCGAAACGATCGAAATGGATGTCGAGATCATCCAGACGCCGATCGCACCGTAGCGACGCCCCTCGAATTCCCGAATCTCCTTCGCCCCACGGAAAGGAACGACTCGCATGAATCGCAACGTCCTAGTCCTGGCGCCGATCGCGTCACTGTTGTTGCTGGTCGCCGCCCAGGCGTCCTTTGGGCAAGACGTGATGCAACCGGCACGCCTTCAACCGAGTCGGCTGCCGACGACCAGCCCGTACCTGCTGTTGGGCAGCTCGCGGTACGATCCGGCGCTCAGCTATTACCGCATCGTCCGTCCCGAAAATCAGATCCGGCAAGCCTACAACAACCAATCGCGACGCATCACGCAACTACGCGACGAAGTCAACAAGCAGCAGCGTGAAATCAACCAGGCCGAAAGCTCGCTGCTGAGTCCCACCGGACATCGCTCGATGTTCCAAAATCTGGGGGGGTATTTTGGCGGTGGCAACTTGCAAGGAGGTGGGTTGGGGATTGGCCGGTAGGCATCCCAATCCGCGACTACTTGCATACGCCTGCCAGGCCACGAAACTGCCAGTCAATTACTAGAAGGACCATGGGCTAAGCGGCTACAATACTCAATTCGTAAACCACCGAATTGAGGCGATCAGCAGCAAACCATGGCGACGACGGCACCCCATACCACGGCTGCGGATTCAGCACCGCAGTCCGATCGCACTGACGCCGCCACGCGAGATTTCAAATATCGCCCCGATGTCGACGGGTTACGGGCGCTTGCCGTCACGCTGGTCTTGCTGTTTCACGCGGGGCTCGGTTTCTCGGGCGGCTTTATTGGCGTCGACGTCTTCTTTGTGATCTCCGGTTTTCTGATCACCGGGCTCGTGCTAAAGCAGCTGGACGCTGGAACCTTCAGCCTGAAGAATTTTTGGGTTCGGCGGATTCGCCGAATTTTGCCTGCTTCGACCGTGATGGTCGTGTTGGTCTTGGCGGCCGGTTATTTTCTGCTTTTATCGCCTGAATTTAAGCAACTGGCCGAATCGGCGATCGCCCAGCAGTTGATGCTGTCGAACGTCTACTTCTGGCGGAACACCGGCTACTTCGCCGGCCCAGCGGATGTCAAGCCTCTGCTCCACACCTGGTCGCTGGGCGTGGAAGAGCAGTTCTACATCGGCTATCCAATCCTGCTGATGCTGCTGCATCGTTTCTTCCGCAAAGGCGCCTTTGCGGTTTTGGTCTTGATCGCGGTCGTCTCGTTGGCGCTCAGCCAATATTTCGTCAATCGTTCGCCGGCGGCGACGTTCTATCTGTTGCCGACTCGGGCTTGGGAAATGCTACTCGGCGGCCTGATCTGCTTTTTGCCGCGACTTTCTGCGGTCAGTCCGCGGGTGCTATCCGCATGCAGTTGGATCTCGTTAGGAGCGATTCTAGGAACCGGTTGGTTCTACACGGCGGAGATGCCCTTCCCCGGCCTTACGGCGATCGTCCCTTGTCTGGCGGCCGCGGCGCTGATCTACGTGAACTCCGAACAGCTCACTTGGCCAGCCAAAGCGATGGCGACCCGACCACTGGTGTTCGTCGGCTTGATCAGTTACTCGCTCTACCTTTGGCATTGGCCGCTGTTTGCGTTTTACCGGTATTGGTTGGGCGACCCAGGAATTGTTGTGGCGGTCGCGGTGCTGGCCGCCAGCTTCGCCCTCGCGGTTCTCTCGTGGAGATTTGTCGAAACGCCCATTCGCCAACTGAAGCCGGGGATTCCCGCATATGGGTATTTCATGGGCGCCGCAACTTCGATCGGCGCGATCGTGATCGTTGCGAGTTTCGTAATTATGTCCCAAGGCTTTCCGGGTAAATTTCCGGAAGCAGGTTTCGCCAGCACCGATATCCCCATCAATCTTGACTCGACGACGGCGGAGGCCGAGAGCGGGAAACTGCCGATCATAGGCGACCGCACAAGTGGAGCCCCAAAAATCGTCTTCTGCGGAGATAGCCACCTAGGCGCAGTCCTGGGCGTCTTGGATGACGCGTTCAAAACAAATGGCATGTCCGCCGCAATCGCTGCACGGGGGGGAACGCCTCTTATGATCAACTCGTGGAGCCAAGGAAATTCGGAAACCGAGCGACAAAACAGAGAACAGTGGAAGCAAGCGGTCGTTCGCTATGTTCAAGAACACGACATTTCCGACGTGGTTTTGATCGGGAGATGGACCCTCTATATCAAAGGCGAATTAACCGGCGAAACGGGTCATCTTCTTCACGACGGTCAATCCCTGCCAGGTGAAGCGAATTTGTCCGAGAAAGCCGTAGAGCGGAGCTTGACGCGGACGGTCGAAGAATTGAAGATCGCCGGCGTCCGAGTCTGGATCATGAAACAGGTGCCGTTACAACCGCACGATACGAACCGGCAAATTGTGTTGGCGAAAGCATTTGGAATCGGTGACGCAAGAGGCACGTCAAGAGAATGGAATCGTGAACGACACGCTAACGCGAACCGAATTATCGAGCATCTTCAATCGGAAGGAGTCAACGTGCTCGATCCCAATCCATATTGCTTTGACGACAACGGATTCTCGAAGATATTTGATGGCTCCACGTCACTCTATCACGATGAGGATCATCTCTCGGTTTACGGTTCGCGATATCTGTTGACCGACTTTTTTGACCAATTTGCAAAACAGCTGAAGGAATCGCCAAGGGCGAATTAGCGCTGGCCACCGACATCACTTGCTAGTCGATCACAAGCGCCCACAATGATCTCCGCCTGGGCTTGCCAAGTAAACTTCTCGGCCTGCGACTGTCGTTGAGACCTGCCGGCGCATTGACCGTTCTTCACGTTCATCAACGCGCGGCCCCATTCCTCTACGTCACCAACCGGCGCGTAAGTCACGGCCTCCCCTCCCACCTCGCGCAGCACCGGTATGTCACTGGCGACCACCAGTGCGCCGCAAGCGATCGCTTCGACGATCGGCAGGCCGAAGCCTTCCGCCTCGGTTGGCTGGACGACGATTGCCGCCTGGCGATAGTATTCGGCGAGCTGTTCGCGCGTCATCCCACGCAATTGCGTCACGTGGGGGCGAATCTGTAGTTCATCGAGCAGCGTCTCGTGCTCCACCGTCCATTGGCCACCGATTTGAAGGAGACGCAAACCGGGCCACGTCGGCTGAACGTGCGCGAATATTCGCAGCAGGAGATCGATTCGCTTCCGGGGTATACAGCTACCGACGTTTAGCAAGTAAGGGGATTCGGCCTGCAGAAGTTCGCCGTCCTCCTTTCGTCCCTCTGCGTTGAATTCGCTGGCGACTCCGTTGGGCGCAAAGACGAGCTTTTCGGCAGGAACCAGCCCATGCTCGAGAATTTCACGCCTTGTCTGCATGGTGGGATGAAACACAACCGCCGCTTTCCGCATCCCGTCGAGAATCGATTGGGTCATGCGGCGAAACCACCACGGGCGCGGGTCTCGATCTGGCTGAATCAGGCAACGGAATGTGTCGAGATCGTGACAAAACACGCCCGCTTTGCCGGCCGGTAGCCCGTGCAACAGGTGGGCGTAGCTGTGGTCACAAACATGATAAAACGAGTAAGGACGTAGTTTCGCCAGCTGTCGCGGATAAACCCGCATGCGGTTATAGAGCCGATCAATGTTCCTGGCTCGTTTTTCGCCGACGAGAGATTTCGCCCACGTAAACCGAGGCTGATATTTCGGCACGATCCGCTCAGGCCGCCAATCGCAATTCGGGAGGTTGCCGACTTCCTGGTCAAGCATTTCCGCCGCCAGGTCCATGCTCGCCCATTTTTCTTCTCGAAAGTCGCAGAGGATGCCAAGGTCAAGGCAAGCCGACTCGGTACTGGACGTAGACAAGATCACACCTTCTCCCGGCTGGCTAGTTCGCGATAGAACTGCTTGTAGCGTTCGGCGGTTTGGTTGACGCTGAAATGATCTGCCCGTTTTAGACCATTGTCGATCAGCGTCTGACGTTGCTGATCGTCGTCTAACAAGCGCTGGATCGCGGCGGCGTACCCATCGACATCTTTCTCAGACACGATGATCCCCGCGTCACCGACAGTAAATGGGATCTCTCCGCTATCGCTGGCGATCACCGGAACGCCGGCGGCGAACGCTTCGATCAACATCCGGCCAAACTGCTCTTTCCAATTCGGCATGGTCTGGCTCGGCGCGACCATGATGTCCATCGCGCCTTGATAGTCGGGAACTTCGGAATGTGGAATCAACTTGATGGCGATCCGCTTGGTCAGTTCATGCGTTTCCGCCCATTGGCGAATCATCCCCTCCAAGCGTCCGCTTCCCATGAAGAAGCAAGACCACGTCCGGTGCTTGATTTTTTCGAGCGCCGCCAGCAAGATCTCGATCCCTTTGTCGGTTTCGAGTCGGCCGTTGAATCCTATTACCGGCCCCTGCAGTCCAAGCGCCTGTTGGACCTGACATTTGTGCTCGGGGGCGAGAGGTCGAAAAGCGGTGGTGTCGACCGCCAGGTTTAAGATCGTACCGGTCGATTCTGAAAATCCGCGCTCCAGCATCTGCTGGTGCACCAGACTGGCGCCGGCGATCCAGCCGCTGGCGTGCCGCAAGACCGATTTTTCAAACCAATTGAAAGGCGGCGGATATCGTTTATTCAAGCTTTGGGCGGTCCGAAAACAATAGCGGGCCGGCTGATCGCGACAACTTTGCGAAACTTGATACCCGGCGTAGATATACGGCTCTTCCCAGGCGTGCACGACGTCGAAATCGTTGCTACGCACCAACTGCCGCAGCGTCTTTCCCTGATACCAAAACAGATGGATGTATTTGGACAGGCGCGTCGGGATTGCGACCGTCTTTAACTGCGAACCTTCGGGCTCCGGCTCAAACTCGATCGGCCGCAAGTCGCCATGAAAATAGGCGGGCCCGCCGACGGTGACCTCAAAGTCCGGATCTTCGGCGATCTTGCGGAGAATGCCTCGGTTCATCGCTACGCAGTAGGAATGACCGATGGAAAGGACTTTAAATGGAGAGGACATGGATTAGCTCAATATCGCGCGGACGTTGCGTCCTAGTGACAAAAGTAAAGTTGGTCTAAACGTAACGTTCCGTTGTGTGCTTCAACGAGAAATTCTTACCGTAGAAGCGTCTTGCCTGCTTGCAGAGACGGGCTCGCGAGTCGGTATCGGAGAGGAGCGTGCGAAGAGTGTTCACATATTGAACGGAATCTGGTTTTTCGACCAAGACTAGCGCATCCTGCTCTCGCCAGAAACCTTCCGTGAGCGGCCCATCATTGGTAATGACGCAACAACCATGTTGAAGACTGGCCATCGTTGTGCCGCGTCGCGTCGTTACGCCATCCGGATAGGGCAGCACCATGACGTCGCACGCCTGCAGCCACAAGGATATCTCGCGCTCGGGCAACTCCCCCAAACCGACGATTCGCTTGCGTGACGCTTGATCGCCTAAACTTAACTGGCTCGCCCAGCGATCGCTGTTCCTTCCGAACAACAAAAACACAGCATCCGGAAATTCGGCCAAACCGGATTGAATGATTGGCTCCAGATGTTCGGCGATCAGATCTCCGCACGTACCGAAGTGTCCGATGATTTGTTGGCCTTGAAAGGTGGATCGTCGCCGATTCACCTCATCGCTATCTTGAACAAGCTCAATATTTGAGGGAATCGGCAGCGTTGTGACGTTGATCGGCCGTCCAACAAGGTACCGCTTGATCCCCGGCGTCCAGGCGGAAGTGCTTGTACAAACGCTTGAAACGCCCTGTAGCATCATCAGCACCATAAGCCGCTGTACAATCGCAGCAACACGTTGTTTGAGCGAACCGACAAGCGGCAGGAAAAGTTCGTGCACCATCACTTCGACTTCATCGCGATAGACGCGTCCGCGAACCAAAACCCAGAGGCAAAAGAGCACGTTCATGCTTCGCCAGCCATAGAGCTGAGGCGTCCACTGAACAAGCAGGCGGCGAGGTCGATCGAACTTCGCAAGCGCCCGATTGAGTTTGAGAATTCCGCAAAAGCCGAACGAAGCGGCGGGACGACAAACCCGAAGAGACTTGCCTGCAGGCGTTTCCGAAACGCTCGCATTGCAACACCATACGATCGCGTCGCCACCGGACTCCGACACCCCGAATGCGAGCCTCTGTGTATAGTCCGCCAAGCCGCCTGACGCCGGGGGATATTGACCAGTGATGATGTGCAGCGGCACGTTCAAATTGTTTTGCTCGGTAGCGCGTTTCATGCTACTCAACGGCTGTTTGTTTTCGGATGATAAGACCGCGAAGTCGGCTCCTCCAGATCTCGCGGATCTCTGCGTCCCAGATCAGGAACCAGCAGGCCAACAGATAGAGGCTGGCCGTCGCCGCCATCGATACGGCGAGTTCAATCCAACCGGGGTCGGGGCGAAATTGTGCGAGCCACCAGATGATCGCCGCATAGGGAATGCCGAGGAGCAATGGTTTCGCCGCCGCCCAAACGATCGCGTCGTGCGGCGTCTGAAACTCCGATTTGAGGAGGAACGGCAATCCCAGAAAATAGACGAACGTGTTAGCGACGGCGGTTCCGATCAACGGTCCGGCCAGGCCGAAAGAATAGGTCAGCGAAATGCTGAGCGTTACGTTTACGACCAGCCAAGTCAGACTCATTCTTACTAACAGGGGCGTCTTGCCGGTGGCCGCGAAAGCCCACTTCCACTGAGCAACGACGGGCTGAAAGAATGCGATGGTGGCGGCCGCAACGACCACGCTCCAACCAGCGAACTGCTCTTCGCCAACCCATAGGGCTACAAACTCGTGGGAGAAGACGCCGATAGAAATACAAAAAGCCAGCGCAAGGACCGCCGTAAAACTGGTCAACTCAATCAATCGCTGATTAAATCGAAGTCGCTCGCCCTGATGGTGAAGCTCCGCAAGCGCCGCCCAACTCGAGGAGCCCAACATCAACACTTGGTGCTGCGCCACTTGCAGAAGTCGCTGGGTTGCGAAAAACGGCACGATGGCCGTCGCCCCTAGCAAAAACCCGACCAGTATCCGGTCTGACTCCATGCCTAGCTTGCCGCTAAATTGCATCAACATGGACGCCGTATTGAGTTCCCGCAGCTTGCTTCGGACCAACTCTCGGGACTCTGGATTCGATACCGAGGTGCATGACGTCTCTTGAAGTTTTCGCCGAAAGGTACGCCAAATGGCGATCGGCAATACCATATGACCGATCGTGAACGCCAGACACTGTCCAACGATTCCGTAGTCAAAATACGCAAACGTCAGCGACAAGGCAGTGATCAGCAACAGTTGGAATGTGAGCCCAAAATTGATTAGGTAACCATGCTGTCGCGAATCTGCAAAATACAAATAGAGCGCCAACGGGGTAATGAATGCCAGAGGGAGAAACGAGAGTACGCCAAGGCGCAGATCCCAGATGTATTCGGGCGAAACGATAACCAGATAGGGAATCGCTGCGGCAAGAACGAGGACCGCAATGAACAGTACGACCGAAAGACGATAGTAAATCCACCTTCCGTATTCCATTACATCTTGCGCATCGTATTTAGAATCCTCGCCAGCAGCTTCCGCAAACATTGCGCGAACTGATTGAGCGAATCCTAGCTCCAAGAATCCCAACATCATCTGCCAATCAGCGACGGCGCGGAACGCGCCGAACTGCTCATCCCCCAACAGCCAAATCAACAACGGCACTGAGACAAAACCGACCAGCATCGTCAAAACGCTGGAGCCGACGCCGGTGACGAAATTCCAAATTGACCGCTGCGTACGACTCATCGCGCGCCTCCGGCCGAAGCGACGATCGATCGATAGACCGATGCGGTTTCTCGCGCGGTCTGTCGCCACGAGAAATCTGCGCCTCGCGAGCGCGACTTCGCGGCAAGTTCCTTCCTCAGCACCGGATCCGTAGCCGTCCGGCGCAGCCAATCTCGCAGCTGATCTAGCTGCGTCGGATCGAATAGGGCGCCCCCGTCTCCCAAGACCTCCGGCAGACTTGTCGCGTTCGAAGCTAAAATCGGACTTTCCATCGCCATCGCTTCGCACAACTGCAGCCCGAACCCCTCTTCCCTACTTGGGTAGACGAACGCCAACGCGTCTCGGTAGAGAGCCGGCAAATCGGTATCATCGACGCGTCCGATAAAGCGGACTTGATGCGATACATCCAACTGGTCGGACAGGTCGCGCAGCTCTTCCTGACGTGTAGTGTCGCCACCGGCCAGAACCAGGTCGACGCCCGACATCTCAGCGGCCGCAAACGCACGAATCAAAAAAGGAAGATTCTTGCGGGCGTCAAATCCGCCAATGTAGAAGAAGTAGGGCTTGGGGAGCTCAAACTTCTGCAGCGTTGACTTGACCAACTCTTCGCTTGGGATCGCGGCGAAGGTTGGATCCGCCGCCTCCGGAATCACAATGATCTTGGCGGCGTCGATGCCTAAGCGGCGAACCAATTCTTGCTGCGAAAAGCGGCTAACCGTGATGACCTTCGTCGATTTACGACGTGCAATTTCGTGGGAGCCGAAATTGAGCCATTGTCGCACGTTCGCGAGGCCTCGCCATCCGCCAATGGCTGGCCACCGCCGCTGGCCGATCGCGTCATGCAACGTCACCACGCAGGGGCAAGGACTAAGCAACGGCACGCCGAAATGAAACGGGGAGTGAAACGCGTCGATCCCGTCGCGACGCAATTGACGCGGCAACCAGCGTTGCTCCCAACCGAAATAGCTCATCTTCCCGGAAACGGAGAATGCGATGGCATCGCTCTCGAGCCGGCTGCGAAATGCCCCGGCGATCGGCTCCATCGAATAGAGTACAAGCTCGACGCCAGCGCCGGGTAGGTTCTCCAACAGGTTGACGGCATAGCGATTCCACCCGCGCATCGACGGATGGACGAGCAAATTCGCATTGAATCCGACTCGGATTACTTCGGCAGCTGATTGGGTCGTCGGTACCATGAACTCAGTGAGCCGTGCGATCTTTCCTGGGGAGCAATGATGTCTAACTTGTTGCAAAATCTGTAGCTGCGACCGGCGATGGAAGCTACGCAGGCGTAGCTATCAAGCGGGCGTACGCCGCTTCCAAACAATCGAGCGCCGCCGAGTCGCTGCAGCGTTCTTCTAGCAGTTGCCGGGCCGCTTGGCGGTGGCGGTTTTGCAGTTCGACGCTCTGCAGCAACTGCACCGTTCGCTCGACCATCGCTTCTTCGTCATCGTCGCCGGTCACAAACGCGTGGACGCCGTCTTCGACGGGAATACCCTCTACCCCTTCCGACGTCGTCACCACCGGAACGCCCAGCGCAAACGATTCCAAGACCTTCACCTTCATCCCACTCCCCCGCCCAGGCGCGTAGAGCAGCACGGCCGTGTGACGAAAATAGGGAAGAATCTCCGGCACGTTCTCATGAATTTCAACGTCGGGCATGTCGAGATACTCCGCCAAGGCGCTGCGGGCTTCCCAACCAACGATCTGCACCTTGGCATTGGGAACGCGCTCTTTGATCCGCGGCCAGAGGTCGCGGAGCAAGCGTTCGGCCGCTGAGCGCGAAGGATACCACCCCATCGAGCCGATCACGCTGATGACCGGCTGGGCCGTTCGCTCCTCGTCCGCGATGTAATCGTACTTGTCGAGATCCATCCCTAACGGCACAACGTCGACGCTGGCCGCCGGGTAACGATCACGAATCGCGCCGGCGATCCGATCGGAGAGAGCCAAGAACTTTGCAGGCCCCTGCAGCAGCATTCGTTCGCCACGCAACATCAATTGATGGTCGATCCACTGCCGCCAACCTTGTCGCGGTATCTCCGCCAAGTCGATCGAAAAGAGATAGTGAATGTTAATCAGAGTTTTGGCGGCGTCCTCCGGCGTCAGCCATCCGCACCAGAGGTGCTCCATATGCAAGACGTCGTATCCCTCGGCCAGCCGCTGCCGCAAGTTGGCGATCAGCTCGTCCGAGAACATGTACGAATAGGGCCGGCGAATCGTCATCATCTTCGTCGCCAGGCCGCGTCGGTGCGGAAATCGAAAGAGCCGCAGATCGTACTTAGGCGCCGGAAACAATTCCCGCGAACGCTCGATGTCGTCCGGATTGCTGCAGGCCGCAAGCGCCGTGACGTGGTGACCACGCTCGACCAATCCCTTCAGCAGCGCGTAGAACCAGCGGCCGGCGGCGTTTCCGAAAGGAAGCGGCGGCTCAATCATCACCAGCACGATTCGCAGGCGACTTCGGTTTTCTCCATCAACGTTTAACATAGCGACTGCGAGTATTCCAGAATGATCCGCGAGGCGTCGTCCCAGCTATAGCTCCGCAGCGTATTGGCCAAACCGAGCCACTCGCTGCGATTCGCCTCGGGGACGGCATGCCATTGTTGCAGTTTACGCGTCAACTCCACCGCGTCGGCGGGGTTGGATAAGAGAAACTCGCTAAGCGATTCTGGATAGCGCTCAGCCACCCCGGCGTCAGACGACACGAACGCCGGCAATCCGCAGCAAAGCGCTTCGTGCACCCCAAGGCCGTACGCTTCGTAGCGAGTCGGCGACACGAGCGCGTCACTCGCCCGCAGGATGCGCCCGAGATCGGACCGGAGACCATAAAACTGAATGCTGCTTCCCAGCCCCGCCGCGTTGATCTCTTGCTCCAGTTTTGGCTCAAATCGCCCGAACACCGCCAGCGTCAATTCGTCGTGAGCCTTGGAGTCCAACGACCTCCAGGCCTCGAGCACCGTCTCGAACCCTTTGCGAGGATCGCTCGGCGAACCGACGAACAAGACGTACTTTCTGTCGCTGGACCATTGTAATTCTTCCCGCGTCGCGGCGCGTTCGCCTACGTCGGCTGGATAGAAGGCGTCCAGGTCGACCGAGTAGTAGACCAATCGGATCCGATCCTCGGGGATGTCGAGCCGCTGAATCAGATCGGTCTTCGTCCGCTCGGAGTTAACGATGATCAGCTTGCTCATCGCCAGCGCGTTTCGCTCGGTCCGTTCGTTCTTACGAATCTTCCAGCGTTGCAGCAGCCGGCGAGGGAACGAACCGCGCCGCTTGGGCGTGTAGGCGGCGTGAACGTAATGCACCCAGTTGACGGCCGGCAACAGACAGTTGCCGCCGTTGACCAGCGTCAACCCCTCTCTGGCTCCCAAGCGTCGCGACCAGTCTTGTCCATAACGATTCAAGAGCGGAGCGCTAAGAAAATAGGACCCGGCAACCTTCGGTACGCGATGAAACTCCACGTTGGGGCGCTCTTCCAACGTAGGATCGACGCGATGTCCGATCAAATGCACAACGTCGTCGGTGCGAGAAAGATAGTCGGCCAACGCATAGTTGGCGCGATCCATTCCTCCAGTCCGCACAAAGTCTCCGGTGACGATCAAATGTGAGTTCATGACGCTAGATACGCCTCCCAAGCGGCCCGCTTTTTTGCATGTTGGACCGCTCCGAATAGGGCTGCGTTGAGCAGCCAGAACTCGAGGCCTCCTTGTCCAATGAAGTAGGGATAGTTAAACGTGATTGCAATTGCGCCGACATTGTAGGCCAAAATAGCGGCGGCTTGCGTCGACAACTGTCCAGACGCCGAGAAGATCGCCGTCCGCCATGCGAACCAGCAGGCAATCGCGATCGCCGCAGGATAGGCCAGCAGCAGCGGTATTCCTCCGTCAAGCAGCCAGCCAGTCCACATGATTTCCGCCCAGAGAGGAGGCGAGTTCGGGTCGTAGGAATTGCCGAAATAGCGGTGCATCATCCCCCATCGCCCCAAGCCGGCGCCCAGTGGATACTGCGGCAACAGATCATTCACCGTCGTCTCTAAAAAACGGCCTCGATTCGAGTAGTAGACCTCTCCCATATCGGCCTCGACCAAGGTCGATAGCCGATCGGTGACCGCCTCGCCCCCCACGGCGACCGCCCAAGCAAAGCTGGAAAGCAAAACGGCGACGAACATGCCGCCGGCGAATAACGCTTTTCGCCAATCCCCGCGATACGCGATGCATGCCAGAAAGACGCAGCAACAAATGCCGGTCATGATCAGAACCGATCGGACCTGGCTCAGATAGATGCAGAACAGGCCGATCGCAACTCCCCCAAGTGCGACGCCACGAACCCAAGTACTTTTCCCGGTCAAGAAAAAAACAAGTCCGAATATCGTCGAATACATGCCTGCAGTCGCAGCGCCCCCTGGCATATCAGTTAGTCCCATCGGACGAAAAACGTCGGCGCCGCTATTCAGCGAAATCTTCAACGAGTCGTGGTACAGTTCACCAATCACCTGCGAGACCGGGGGCTGAAATCTTCCCGGAAAATAGACCTGCAGAAGTCCGACAAACGCACTGAGGCAGTGAAAGGCCCAAAATGCACCGATTAGCTTGGTGAAAGTCTGTTCCCGAATTGGGAGTCGCGCAACCCACAATAACGGCGCCAAAATAGCAAAGTTGATTCCGATCTGGGCCAGGGCCGAGGTAATCGTGTTGGTATTGGGATGGAACAGTTGGAGGCCCAGGATCACCAGAATGACCGGTACCATTACCGCCGCTGGATGCCATCGGCCGTTCCCAGGAAGTCCGATCAGCAGCAAGCTCGCCCCAAATACGGCTGAGCGAAAAATAATGCGTCCTGCTCCGAGCGCGGGAAGCAAAAGAGCCAGTTGGCAGACAATCGTCAAAGCGAGAAAGCCAAGCAACCAGCGCAGCGCCCGATCCTTCGACGCTAGGCCAACAGGCGCGACGAGCTTCGTATCCGAGTTTTCTCTGCGTATCGTCAGACTATTTTCCATTGCCCAAATTTGATTACCGGAGAGTATCTCCGTAAGGCGCACGTCGCCACGATCGGCTTACGGAGCGCCGGTCACCGCCGCCGGCGCGCGACGCAGGCCGTCTTGTTCTAAACTCGCCGCCGACCGAAGAACCTTCTCAAGTTTCAATATCTGCGCGCCAACATCGCACAACTCCGTCGCCCGATTCGGGCCGTTGACGCCAAGCGACTTGCGGAGTGCCAGATCTTGCACCAGTTCGTTCAGCGCTTTTGCCAGAGCATTAACGTCGTTTGGAGCGACCAATTGGCCGCAGTTGTCCGTCACGATCTCCTTGGCGCCACCGATGTTGGTCGCCACCACCGGCAGGCCGGCGAAAAGCGCTTCGATGAAAACGACGCCGAATGGCTCTGCCCGTACGTTGGGATGGCAAAACAGATCGGCGGCACGCAAGATTCGTGCGACGTCCGATCGCTGTCCCAAGAACCGGACGCGATTGGTCAGGCCATGACCTTCCACGATGGCTTTTAGCTTCGACAGATACTCGTGATCTTCCGCCTTCTGCGGACCTCCCACGACCCACGACTCCCAGGGCTCATCTGCCGGCAGCTGACCCAACGCTTCTAGGTGAATATGCAACCCCTTGTACGACTCAAGACGCCCCACTTGAATGATCACCGGCGTCTCGTCGTCCAAGTCGAACTCTTTGCGAATCGCTTTGCGATCATCCGCGCCAAATCCATCGGAACGCAGAACGGGGTAGCGTGCGATACTGGCTGGGGTGCCTGGATACAGGCGTTTCTCGATCGACTCGCGCGTCGCTTCGCTGTTGGCGATCACGTAAGTCGGGCGGCAGCGAGCTGCCCATTTCTCGAGCCAATGCTCGCCATAGCTAATGTCGTGTCCCCAATAGACTACCGGACTTAGTCGCCGCGCCGTCGCGCCAAGAAGCGCCTGAACCCAACAGGCGTGCATAACCACCACGTCGTACTCTCCTTGTCGCAGCAATCGCACCAACCGACGTCGGGCGCGCAGCAACGTCCAGGGACGACTGATGCGGATCGGGCCAAGATCATGGACGACGCAATCAGCCTCCTCCAATTCCTCCCGCAGTCGTCCGGAAAAGCACAACCCGAACTCTGGTTTCATCTGCGGAGCGGCAACGCGATTTTGGGCCAACGTACTAAGAACCGTCTCGATCCCGCCGTACATATTACCGGAGTAAACGTGCAAGACCTTCAGCGGTTGCGTCTCGTGTTGCGGGTGGTCCATGGTCGTCCTCACTCTCCCTGAGTCGCGCTGCAGTAGTCAAGTTCGGAAGAAGATAAATCCCCCGCGACAAGAAGTCTCGTATAGGTCGCGAGAAGTCTTACGGGCAGTTGTCGTTGGTCGAACCGCTCAACGACGGCCCCCCGGGCATTCTTCCCAAGATCGGCTCGCAGCTTCGAATCGCCAACGACCTTTTCCAGCGCCGCTGCCAATGCATTGACGTCGCAGGAAGACAATGCGATACCCTCCACGCCGTCCTCAAAGATCTCCGCCGCTCCGCCCAGTGCCGTCGAGATGACTCCCTTGCCGCAAGCCATCCCTTCGACAATCGCCAGGCCAAACGGCTCCGGCCGAATGCTCGCATGCACGACCACGTCTAGTCCCGCGTAGACGTCCGGCATCGCATCCTGAAACGGAACGAAATTTACCTTATCCTGGATCCCCAGCGCCGCCGCATGTTGGTGCAACTCCTCACGTGTTACTTGCGAGTTCTCGGTGCGATAAATCGGCCCGCCAATGATGAAATAGCAGGCATTCTGTTCCGGGGCTCGATGCTGACATTGGGCGATCGCGTCGAGAAAAAGGAAGTGCCCTTTCCAATTGGCGTAGGTGGCGATCAAACCGACGAAGACCACGGAGTCATCCGCCGGGCCCTCTGCCCCGGAGAGTTCAACCAAGCGTGTTCGCACTTCGTCCCCGCCTTGCGGAACAAACCTCTCAGTATCGACCGTGTTGAAGAGAACCTCGACACGTTGTTTGCCGATCGACTGCTCGAAATCGGCCTTTACCGCTTCGGAGATCGCCAATCCCAGGGTGAGCCGCTTCGCCGCGACTTGCAACAATCGCTTTGCCAATCGACGCTCGCCGACAAAGTCGTGCAGATGCCAAACCAGCGAACACCCGCGGGGACGCGCGAGCGACGTCAGCAGATGCGCCTTGATGCCGTTGGAGTGTAATATCTCTGGCCGCAGCTTCGCGACTCTCCTGCGAAAGTCGCGGCCCCACTTCCACAGAGAGAACGTCCCCGAGGAGAACTGTCGCGTCCAAAAAGAGACTCGCGACATCCAGGAACTTCCTGAGCGTCCCCCATCGCCCAACTGCGCCCAACGCTCGGGCAGAGGTACGATGATAACCTCGCCTACCAGCGGCTCGGCAAGTTCCCTGAGGGGACCATCTTCGAATAGGATCAGCGTGATTTCCGCATCCGGGAACGCCGATCCGCAGGCTTTGAGCAGCCCGAGCAGGACGCGCTCGGCGCCCCCTAGTCCTGCGGACGCATTGACGTAAAGGACTCGGGGCGAAGGGTTGCGGGAAACGCTGGACATGTGCGGACTCACGATCGTTTCCTAAGCAGCGTCTCGTACTCACGACCAGTGCGATCGACCATCGCCTGCAGATTGAAGAGTTCCTCGGCGCGGCGTCGGGCGCCGCTCGACAACTCGGCACGTAGCGTCTCGGAACTATGAATCTGATTCGCGGCCGCGGCGAATTGCTCAGCCGATTCGACCGGCACGGTCAGCCCCGACTCGCCATGGGCGCTAACCCAGGGAACGCCGGAGTGCTGGATCTCGCAATTGATGACCGGGCATCCCGACGCCATCGCTTCGACTTGCGCCAGCCCAAACGCTTCGCTCCGGGCAATGCTGGGGAACCATAGCGCCGTCGCGATTTGGTAAAGGGCCTGCAGCGTCTGGTCATCGGCGTTGCCCATCCAGACGATCCGATCCTGCACGCCCTGTTTCTCGGCCAACGCACGTAGTTCCGCTTCTTTCGACCCCGAGCCAACGATCACCAGCGTCCCAGGTACATCGCGCAGCGCCTCGATCGCGACATGCATCCCCTTGTAATAGACGAGTCGTCCGACCGACAGCCATATGGGGCCCGGCCATTGTGCCCGCAACTGATCGGCACGCGACAGGACTTCGGGCGAAGGGGAAAGGTACCGCTCGAGCGGCATGCCAAAGGGGACCACCTTCAATTTGTCGGCATAGGGTCGAAGCGACTCCGAACCTTCCGCATACCGCGGGTTGGAAACCAGAATTTGACGGCAGTTTCTTAAGGTCCACGACTCTAGCGGATACAAAATTTTCGCCGCAATTCGCTGCCGGACGATGTCGCTATGCCACGTCACGACGACCGGTACCTGAGGACGAAGCCTGGCCAAGGCGATCATCATGGTTGGATTAGGAAGATGCAGATGAATCAGATCGCAACCTTCGATCTCTTGACGGAGAGCCCACGTCAACCGCGGACAAACGTCGAGCCGCATGACGTTCGCAATTCGTCCGGCGCGAAATATCGATACCCCTTCATCCTCGGTCCGGGCGTCAGGCGTTCTCGTAATTACGCCGAAGCGACGCCGCGGATCAGCCGACTGATCATTGATGCACACCACTTTCGTCGCGTAACCGTTGCGAACCAATCCTCGGGCCAGATCGCGGACATGCGTTTCGATGCCGCCTCGCGAAGGATGATAATACTTGCCCAAGTGAACGACGGTGGGTCGTCGCGCAGAATGGACAGTTCCTTCCTCGGCGATCTCCTGTGTGGGCGCGGGACTCCCAACGGTCGGAAGGGCGCTATTCGATTGAAACGACAAAGCGGTCACCGGTTGTCCTAGACAGGAGTCGTCGATTGGCTGTTGGACCGCACCAGCGGGGGCGAAGCGGACGTCTCCGTCTCCGGTCCATCGAATCGATCCATCTCTAGCAGGTCGCGCATCTGCATCTCAAACGGCCGCAGCCCTTCCAGCAGTTCGCTCAACCATTGGAATGTCGCTCCATCTAAGGCTTGTCCGGTCAGGACCAACTGGCCGACGTTGATATCGTCTGCGAACAATGGGATTTCGGTTCGCCATTGACGCTGATCGGCCGCCAGCTTGTGGGGACTCTCCCAACTGGCGTGGTACTCTTCGCCTATTGAAGGAGAGCTGACGTTAAACTGGATCGTCTGAATGCCGCAAACCTGCGAGAACTCAACCAGGGCGTACCACAGTCGTTCCCACTCGAGTCGGCCATTCATCTGCGTGACGATCGGCGTGGCCACCGGCGGCTTCGACGAACCGAACGCCAGCAACGATCCGCCCGCACGACCAAAACGCGTCAGCAGCAACTTGCACTCATGGAAACCAAAGGTGCGGGACAAAACGAGTCCCGCCAGGATGCCCAACATGACGGCCGCCGCCAGCCACTCGTTATGCATCAAGACGCTGACGACCGCAGCTAGCGAGCAAATTGCCGCCAAGCCGCCGACAAACAGCACCGTTTTGCGCGGTCCAAAGTTAAGCCGCTGCAGGACGTGGTGCAGGTGTCCGCGATCAGTCGCATAGATGCTGCGGCCAGTCAGTTTGCGGCGCAAGACCGCCATGCAAACGTCGAACGCCGGAATCGCCAACACCAGGCAAGGAGCAACCATCGCAAAGCTGGTCGGCCCCTTCAGACTGCTACGAATCGACAAGATGCCGAGTGTGAAACCGATCAGCATGCTGCCAGCGTCTCCCAAGAAGATGCGAGCAGGCGGCAGATTGAAAACGCCAAAACCGGCCAGGCTTCCCGCCAGCGCCAGACCGCAGCAGGCGTCAAATACGTTGCCTGTCAGCCAGGCCATCGCGGCGAAGGCGAGACAGTAAACGATGCCTAACGTCGTTGCGAGTCCGTCGACGCCGTCGATCAAATTCAACGCGTTCGTCGTGACGACCAGCCATCCGACCGTAAATGGAATCGCGAGAATCCCCAGTTCGACCGGAATCCCAAACAGCTGGACCGATTGAATGTTCAAGCCGAATGCGACGGCCACCAGCGACGCCATGATTTGTCCCGCCAATTTCTGGCGTCCGCGAATTCCCCATTTGTCGTCGACGACGCCGATCACCGCGATCGCCATGGTGGCGACGATCAAGCCGATGAACGATTTGACGTCGAACCCTGCGACTCCATCGGCGACGCAGTAGTAAAAAATCAATCCCAAGGCGGCGCCGTAGCCAAGCAGCACGGCAATCCCCCCGCCAAGCGGCGTCACCTTACTATGCAGTTTGCGGTGGCCGTCCGGTCGATCTAGCAAATCAAAACGAAATGCCAACTTTGCGACCAGCGGCGTCGCCAACATTGCGACCAACAGCGATATGGTCACGATCGAGATGGCGATGCTCATGGCTCATTCTCCCTAATTACAAATCCATTCGTGGTATGGGACCATCGCAAAATGCGACGCACCAAGACCAGCTTCTCTTGCGACAACAACAGGGGCGTCGGTGGGTGGGTTTGAGCGGGAATGCCCACCCGGCATGAGAGAGCGGCGGACCGTCAGCGCGTCGCCAGACGACATTGCGGGAGACGATCCATGATCTTTAATCCATTGCCGGATAGTTCCGGACAGCTTCAGCAAATTCTCTTTCCCCTTTTCGCCGGCTCGACCATCCGTCTGTAGAATGACTTTCACCAACGGAGGACAAGTCTCTAGTCCCCAAATATTTTGACGCGAGTCCCGGGCGCCTTCCCGGGTGAAGTAAACGTCTTCGCCGCGCTGATACCAATACAAGACTTGCACCGAACCCGTTTCGTTGCCGAACTCGACCCAATGCATCGCTTGCTCGGGATTCGTTTCGTCACGGACGACTGCATCTCGCTTTAAGCGCCAACCGGCGCCGGGATAACACTCTAGCGGCGTATGCGGCATCCAGTGGTCGAGCGAGTAAAACGTCGCGCAGTGCAGCGCGATCGGCCACTCGATATCCTTCTGATACCGGCGATTGATCAAATCGTCGGCGTCGATCGCCCGCAACAGATTCGGATCGCTCTCGGCCGATTCTCCCGACCAACCGTCCAAAACGTCGGGCAATCCTTCCAACGATTGCGTCAGAGGTCGGACGCTCACTTGCGAATACTGCCGGTACATTAAGACCGACACTAGTTGGACCGCTACCAACAGGATCAGCAGACCAGGTATTCGATATTGCAAGATTTTCATAAGTGGGGTCGCCTCTTACTTCCCTGCTCGCGGCTGACTAGGTTTTTCGCTCCGTGCCGCATCAACTCGACGCGTCTTGGCGCGGTAGGTCTCGGTTTCGATGCCCGTCAGCACGGCGCCCAACACCGGAACGTTGTACGACTCCAGGATTTCGCAGGCCGATTCCAGTAGCGGCAAGCGACTGACGTCTCGCATCAGCGACAACAACGCGCCATCGGCATGCTGCGCGACCAAGCGGGCGTCGACGACCGGCACTACCGGGCTGGTGTCGACCAGCACAAAGTCGTACTGGCTGCGAAATTCATCAAACAGTTTTTGGATGCGATGCGAAGCGAGCTCTTCCAGAACATGCCCTCGCCAATGTCCGGCCGGCAGCAGAAAGACGCCAGCCGCCTCGGTAGGTTTGACTGCGTCGGTCCAGGCGACTTCGCCTCGCAGCGTTTCGCAAATGCCGGGCGTCGCGTCGACCTCGAACAGCTCGTCCAACGAGGGTCGCCGCAGGTCAAAGTCGATCAACAACACGCGGTTGCCGCCGGCGGCAAGCGACATCGAAAGATGACTTGCGAGCGTCGTCTTCCCTTCGCCCTCTACGGCGCTGGTTACCACCACCGTCTTCAGACCTTCTCGATGCTGTTTGCGAATCAGCGTCGCCGCGATCGAACTAATCGAGTCGTTCAGTTTTTCCCGCCAAATGATCTCGGATTGACGACGCAGGGCGCCAATCCGCGGCGTCGGCGGCACGGCCCCCAGAATCGAGACGCCCGTTCTTTGGCTCAAATCTTTGATGCAACCGATTCGCTGCTTGCGAACGTCGAGCCACACCAGCCCGCAGACCGGCAACAGGAAAAAGAAGGCGCCGGCCGCCATCGCCTTGGGCATTTTCGACTGGTGCTCAAAGCTCTTCGGCTCGACCGCGGCGCTCAGCGAGCGGATCCGCGGATCGGCGTTGATTTCGACTTGCAGTTGCAAGATTTCTTCGGTCAGACGCTCACTGATCCGCTTGTGAGCCGATAGTTTGGACCGCTCCATTTCCAGCACGATCGACTTGCGTCCGAAGTTGCGAACCTCGCCATCCAGCTTATCAAGCGACTTCTGCAGTTCTTTCTCTTGCTCATCGGCCAGCACGATCTGCAGCGTCAGCAACTCCATCCGCTCTTCGGTCGATTGAGGCATTTCGCCACTGCGCATGGCCCGCAGCTCTTCGCGAAGTTCCGCCTTGCGCGCTTCCAGCTTTTCTTGCAGTTCGGCCAACTCAGCGCGAATTTCCGGCAACTCGGCCTTGGCGGTCTCTTCGTCGAACCGCGTTTCGACCATGGCCGCCTTCGCATCCAGGCGATCGATTTTATTGAGCAACGGCGACGCTTCGGGATCGGTCGCCATCGCTTGAATCACGTAGGTGTCGGGATAGTCGCGCAGCTTCGTCGCAACGCCATCCGCCTGCTCCGTAATTTCCGCCAGCTCGACGTCGCCGTCGGTCGCTTCGTCTCCGTCCTCTTTCACGTCGGCCGGATCAAACGCAACCGCTTCGGCCGCCTCTTCGATGAGCGGCGTTTCCGCCTCGGCCTGCAAACGCGATTGCAGCAATCCGAGTTCGGCGCTGGCGGCGATCCGCGCCAGTCGCACCTTGGTCAACTGATTGCGGGTCATGTTGAGGTCCGCGATGACGCCTTGCTGGGCGATCGTCAGTTGATCCTCATCGCTGGTGCCGAGCGCTTCGACCAATTTCGAAATTGACTCCCCCGACTTGCGGATCAAGTCTTCCTGGGCGCCCTGTTGCTTCTCAAGGTCGGCGAGACGATCGAGCCGCCGGTTGCGATCGGCCATAACGACTTCGTCTAAGTAAGAGTCGACGACGCTGTTGACCAGTTTGGCCAAGACCGCCGGATCTCCCCCTTGAATCGAAACCTGCATGATTTCGGCTTCTCCGGGAAACGAGATCTGCAACTGACCGCCGAGCCACTTCACCGGGTCGACCTGACTGCGAACCACCGGCATTTCGGCGATCTCCGGTTGCGAGAGCGCGTTGTTGAGCACAAACCGGGTGGTGATCATCTGCTGCTGCGTGCTCTTGAACACTTCATACGGATTGCGACCGGCGCGATCGACCGTATTGAAGACCAGCGGCGTATGATCGGAGGCGATATGCACCAGCGCCGAGGTCCGATAGACGTTGCGCTGCATGTTCCAAACGTAACTGCTGGCCAACACCGCCAGGATCATGCCGATCCCGGTCGCCAGCGGCCAGCGTCGCCGCAAAGAGTGCATCACCGCGGCATACGTGCGATCCTCGGGCTCTTCTCCCATCGGCATCGTCTGGCGTCGCATATACGCAGCGACCGGTTCCGGCGAGACGTCATAGGCGCGATCCGTATAGGCGCGATCCGTTCGACGAACTGGTTCGTCCGAATCGCCCGCTCGATCTGAATTGGGTTCTATCGCCATGATTTTCGACAACGTATTAGTATCGAAAGTTGATTAAATGCATTCCGCGTCAGGTCGCTTCGCTCGCGTGTAGTCGTTTACGATCGCCAAACCCTAAATCGACCTTGGCATCCACCTCTTCCTCAAGCCAGAGTCGCTTGAGCAGCCAAGCTTCGACGATCAACAGGCCGATGGCGATTGGCATCATCAGCAGGCCGGCCAGATCATGAAACAAGTGGTCGGCCAACTCGCGACTGAAAAATTCATGGGCAATGCCGGTGATCGTGATGCGCATCACGTTGGTGACGACTCCGATCAAAGGAGCGCTCAACACGAGCACCGCTCTTTCCCACAGCGGACGCTTCAGAATAAGGGAAGCCCCGATCGTTATCGCGAAGAAGACGTTAAGCATTCGCAAACCGCTGCAAGCTTCGACCACGCCGATCCGCGCTTCGGTCAAGTAAATGACGTTGCCGCGGGCAATGGCGGGGATGCCTAGCGTCTGCAAAGAGAACGTGCTGAGTATCGTGCCGATGCGCTGCAACGGATGACTGAGCTGGCCAGAAATGAAACCTGGCAGCGGAATCATGAACAGCAGAAAGAAAACCGCCGGCCAACACCATTTGCCCCAAGACCACCCGCCGATCACCAGGCAGACGCCCATCAGCGCCGGCAACAGCGAAGCGGGACCAAGCAAGTCAAACTGTTGATAGATGCCGACCCATCGCATCAGCCCAGCGAGCACCACCAACAGGCATCCGGTCAGCACGGCGCTCGGCGAAACGGTAGGCGTCAGCGTCAGCAATTCTTTACGACGCCACAGCAAGAAAATCGAAAAGAGGGGGACGACGAAACCGTGCGAATAATCGGGCTCGCTCAGCCAGCGTTGGCCCAAGCTGTAAAAAGATCCTGCATAAGACCAAAGCAGAACGACTGCGATACCGATAATTACCGATAGAAACGCCGGACCTTCCAACCTCGCTTGCACGCCGCCCGGCGGTCGCACATCGTGATCGGAATCTCGAAAACGCTCGACTCTTGCGAGCGGTTTTAACAGTCTATTCATCTATATCCCGGCGCCGCACGTTTCAAAGCGAAACGAGCGACCCTGACAAAGTCCGTTGGTGGGGGAACAACCGACAATTCGCAGGGAAACTCAGCAGGTTCGAATATCGGCGATAATCAACCTACCTGCCCTGCACAACAAGTGCTCCTGCAGTTAGCTTGCAAAACCAAGTGACCGACGCTAAGGGTCAAACGCGTCAACGAGCAATTTGCGAAGTGAAATATCCCTGTTCCGATTCGCCACGGCGGATTATCATCCGCATCACCATCCTAGTGCGATTGACGAATCTCCCTTCGCTAGTTGACGTGATTGGAAGTTCAAATTCTTCCCCACCATAGTTGCCCAAACAACAGATCCAACGAGCGCTAGGGCGGGTGTCACGATAGCTTGATGATAGAGGCTGGCTAATGCGCCTGGGGCTACTGAGACACGGCTTTAGGCTTTGAGGATAAGCACTAAACGGATAAAGTCAATGTGCTAGGGAAGAGTATTGCGCGAAATTAAATGCCGTCGTTACTTGCACCACCTCTTATGTTTGTAGTCGCCCCCGACTACAGCATGAATCAAGAACATCCGATGTGGGGAATCGCTCGCTGCCCCGATTCGTTTCGCCGCTCTGCTCTTTTCGGAAGATCCATGCAAACCGCCCGCCGAGCTACCGCGTCGTGCAGCGGATGAAACGCTCCACCCGCAAACCGAAATCCGCCTGGTCGCATTTCTCACGGCGCATCTCGAGCGAGAAATTGCCGGCGCCCAACGCAGCAGGTTCGACTTCGTCTCTTGAAAAACATGAATCCGGATCCGGCTTTCTCGCCTCGCTTTCCTTGTCTTGGAAAACTGTGACTACAATGCGTCTGCGAGAATCGAGAGGATATCGCGGCGCTACGAAGTTTTCGGATCAATCGATCTCGCACTAGATATCCGCCCCGCAACCCCCTAAACTGCCCACACCTCCAATCCGGGAGGTAATTCGTCCATCTCCAATTGGAGGGGAAACAGCTTCTACCGTCACCGACGCGTCGCCCTCTATTATCGAGCCGTTACCCTACATGCGTTCTATTAACTATCGACTTCTCTTGATCTTGCTGGCGGGACTCGCAGTCGCATCGCTGGCCGTTTATGGTTTAAACGCGTACCAGGTCGCGCGTCAATCCGACGCTTATCTGCAGCATGCCAAAGATGCTCAGGACGCTGGCAATTCAGCCGAGGCGATCGATCACCTCTCCCGGTATCTCGAGGTTGCGCCGGACGACACCGAGGCGATGCAGAAACTGGGAGAGTTGCTCGCCCAATCAGGTCGCTGGAACGAAGCTTTTGGGGTCTTGGAGCAAACGCTGCGTCGCGACCCCGATCGGATTTCCGCCCGCCAACATCTGGCCGAAGCGTCACTCGCCCTGGGGCGGTTTTCGGATGCGAAGGAACAACTCGAACAGATCATCGCCGCTTCCGCCGACGATTCGGAAACGCATTTGCTGCTCTCGGCCTGTTACAGCGCCAATGGGGAATGGCGATCCGCCGCGGCGGCCTGCGAAGATGCGATTCAGATCGACGGGGCCAACGTCGTCGCCTATCAACAACTCGCTGCCCTGCAGCGTTTGCGGCTCGACGATCCAGCCGGCAGCGAATCGACCATCGATCGGGTCGTCGCCGACAATCCCGAAAACGCGGACGCCCTGGTGCTGCGCGGCTCTTGGCGGTTGCAGTATCGTGAATCCGAGGCGACGCAGGCGGCGGTGACGAAGACCGCGGCGGAGGGAGCCGTTGGCGCCGACGCGGTGCTGACCCAGGCGAGCGCCGACGCCCAACAGGCGACCCAACGAGATCCCAACAACGTCGACGCCATTCGCCTGGCCGCCTCGGTGGCGCTGGCAAGACGTGATTTTAAAGCGGCCCGAAAATTGGCCGATCAGGCGATCAAAGTCGCCCCGCTCTCGGCCGGTTCGTATCTGCTGTTGGCTCAGATCGAGGCCGCCGCCGAAAACCCCGCCGAGGCCTCGAAGTGGCTGAAAAAAGCGATCCAGTGCGACGCAGGCAACCCGGCCCTGGTTTGGGCGCTGGGCAACTCGCTGCTCGACCACGAAGCGATTGCAGAAGCCGAAAAAGTGATTCAGTCGCTGCATGACGCCGATTACGAACCGGCTCGCACCCGCTTCTTGGATGCGCGGGTTGCGATCGCGAAGCGACAATGGCGCGACGCGGTGAACATCCTCGACCAGTGCCTGCCGGGGCTGATCGAATCGCCCGAGATCGCCAAACAGGGCTACCATCTGCAGGCCAACGGCTACCGCCAGTTGCGCCGCGCTGAACTGGAAGTCACCGCCCTCAAGAAGGTGATCTCCATCGACCCGAACTGGCTACAGCCGCGCCGAGAACTGGCCGTCGCCCTTGCCAAGCTGGGGCGTTCGGACGAAGCGGCCGATCACATGCGGCGGATCGCCTCGGCGCCAGGCTCTGAACAAGACCAGGCGACCGCCCAGATCCGCCAACAGATCGACGACCTGGCGCAGCGGAGCGCTGGTGACGAACAATGGGAGGCCCTACATCGCAAATTGGACCAGCAAATCAAGGAAGCGGACGCCCCGATTCTGCGCATTTTGAAAGCGCAAGCCTGTTTGCGACGCAACGATCTGAATGCGGCGGAGCAGGTCTTGCAGCAAGCTCAAGTCGATTTCCCACAGCACCAAGAGCTGTGGCTTAGTTCGCTGCTGTTGGCGATGCAAACCGAGCAATGGGAAGAGGTCGATCGCTTGCTGATCGCCGCCCGTCAGGCGATCGGAACCCCCTTGCCATTGCGATTAATGCACGCGCGAGCGATCGCCCGACGTGACCAGTTGGAAGGACGTGAAGAGTTGCTCGAACTGGCCGTGGCGCCAGATGAATACAAACCGCAGGAAAAGCTCGCGCTGTTGGTCGGCGTCAGCGAAATGCTGCGGCAGGTTGGCGGAACCGACGAAGCGCGGCGTCTGCTGGAAGCGGCCGGTCAACTGGCGCCAACCAACCTGTCGATTCGACTGTCGCTGTTCGATCTCGCCTTTCGACAAAAGGATCTCAGCGCCATGGAATCGGCGCTGCAAGACGTCAAGAAGATCGATGGGGACGGCCCCTATTGGAAGTATGGCGAGGCGCTCCGCCTGTCGATGATGTCGAGCTTGGAGAAACAGCCGGAACGGTTGGACGAGGCGGAGACGCTGCTCTTGCAAGCCCGCGAACAGCTGTCGACCCTGCGTCAAATTCCGCTGCTGCTGGCTCGAATTGCCGAAAGCAAAGGAAAGTCGTCGGCCGCCGCCAACTACTATCTGGAGGCCTTCGAGGCCGGAGAGCGTGAACCCAACGTCATCGAACGCCTGTTGGCCACACTGTCGCAGTCGCCACGAAGTGGGGAGTTTGAAAACGTTGTCGGCAAACTGCAGCAAGAAGGAGTCCCCCTGACCGAGGCGATGAACCGAATCATCGCCGAAAACAGCTTGCTTCGCGGCGATCTTGCTGACGCGATTCAGCGTGCTCGCGTCTTGGCGAAAACGACCGACGGCTTCCGAGAGCATCTCTGGCTCGGTCAAGCTCTTGCCCGCAACGGCCAAGTCGACGAAGCGCTTGCCGCCGTCGATCGGGCGATCGAACTGGCTCCGCAAGAGCCGGAAGCGCGGGTCGCAAAAATTAAACTGTTGCAAGCTGCCGGTCGCAAGGAAGCGTTTCTTAAGGCGGTCGCGGATCGGGATTCCGCCGAAGCCTCGCTGGCAGAGTCGATCGCCATTGCCCAGGCTTATTTCACGCTGGAAGGCCCCGAGGCGGCCAAACAAGAGTTCGCAAAACTCCTGCAGGATCACCCCAACAGCGCCGAAACGCTCCAGGCCGCGATTCAATTTCAGCTCCAAGTTGGCGATCGCGACCAGGCGAAGACCCAGCTTCAGAAATTGGTGAGCCTTGATTCGCCCCCGCTCGAACTACAGCTTTGGGGACGACGAAACCTCGCATCGCTGGCCGCCGCGAGCGGAACGCGGGATGGCGTGGAAGAAGCGAAGGCCTTGTTGCAGGAGAACCTACGCAACAGCGCTGATCCGGCGGACAAGTTCGCCATGGCACACGTGCTCGCCGCGGCACAGGATCCTCAGTCGCGGACCGAGGCGATCTCCACCTTGACCTCGGCCGCGCTACAAAGTCCCTTGCCGCCGGAAGAGCGATATCTGCTGGCGAACCTTTATTTCGCCGACGCCCAGTTGGAAGAAGGCGCCGAACTCATGCGGGCCTTGATTGCTGACGCGCCGGAAAACCCCGAGTTTATTCGCCGTTTCGTCCAAGAGCTGATTCTGCAGGATCAAACGAGCGAAGCGGAACTTTGGCTGAACCGACTGATCCATTTGGCGCCGGGCCATCTGGCGACGGTCCGTTTGGAGGCCTCTTTGCTGGCCAAGCGAAAGGCGCCGACCGACCTGACGTCACGCCTGGTCGAATTTGCGTCCAACCCGCCTCCACAACTTCCCAACAAAGAGGTGGAGCGGCGGTGGAATATCGGCGCCGGGTCGCTCCTCGACGAGTACATCGCGAAAATGCGGCTTCAAAATGCAGACGCCGAGTTAACGGATCGCTTAGCCGACCTCTCGCGACAAATTTGGCGAGATACGCTCGGAGAAAACGCAGAGAGCGATCTCATGTGGGGCCTGCAAGAGGCCCGCCGCGGCGATGTCGGCGCCGCTATCCGCTGGTTGCAAACTGCGCCCGACAACACGCCCGCCGGCCAGCTGGCGGTAATTGGCAGCACCATCACCTCGTCAGGCCTGGCCACCGATGCGCAATTGCGCCAGTTAGATGCAGCGACGCAGCAGGCCAACGCCGCCGAGACAACTTCGATCGAATTAGCGATTCTGCAAGCTGACCTGAAAGGACGCCTGGGTCAAACTGCGTCGGCGATTGACATTTATCGCCAGGTGTTGGCCGCAGACGGGAAGAACGTCGTTGCGCTGAACAACTTGGCGGCGCTGCTCGCCATGCAAGGCGAGCATGGTAAAGAAGCGCTGCAGCATATCGACAAGGCAATCGAACTCTCGGGGCCGAACGTCAATTTCCTCGATACCCGGGCGATGGCGCTGATTGCTCTGGAGCAGTACCAAGACGCAGCCGCCGAGGCGAGCCGATCGATCGCCTACCGCCCTTCCGCCGCTAACTTGTTCCACCTGGCTTGGGCCCAGTTGGAACTGGAGCAAGGGGAAAAGGCGAAGCAAACGTTTGCGGAAGCGATCCAGCGAGGACTGTCGCCAGCGCAATTGCATCCTCTCGAGATCCCCGCATTCAACCGTCTGCAGGAAGCTGAGTAGCGGCTCTATCTGCCTGATCCGCAACAGCCATGATTTTTGCAGGGGATCCCTTGCAAGTCGGCGTAACGCCCCCTACAATTGAATCCTAATGAGACAGCGTCTCAACCCGATTCACGGTGTCCCACGCTCCGTCGACGATCATCGATTCGCGAAGAATCTTCCCTCGTCGCCAAACTCTCCTTCAAACGTCGTTCAACGTTTCGAGGGAACGTAGCTCTCTTTGCCAGCTCGCCAATCGTTCTGCCGATTGGGCCAGCCAGCCTCTGTGTTGCAACGGATCACTCCGTACTTTTCCGAGCCCATTCCGCTGAGGCGATGTGCGTCGCCAGCGATTCGCTCGCTTTCCACCGAGGTGTTTCATGATGATTCGAAATGTGTGCTGGCTGCCATTCGCTAGCGCTGTTCTCTGCTTTTTGGCGGCAGCGCCAGTCTCCGCTGCGCCAATGTCCCTGATCGATCCAGGCCTTTCTGGTTCGACGCAATACGATGAGTGGACGAATACGGGTTTGATTGGCGCTTCCAATCCGGGATTCCCGGGTTTCCCTGGCAGCGGCGCCTGGCCCAGTCCGATTGGCTCCGACGCCGTCGGCTCTGGCGATGCAACGCTCAACAAAACCGCCAATGGCTCTGGCGGCGGTCCCTTTCCCTCAGGCAGCAGCATGTATTTCGGCGGCTTCAGTTCCGCGATCAACAACGATGGGGGAACCTTGCAAGTCGCCGATGCGACTCCTGTCGCCAATCTGCAGACCGTTAGCTTTCAGGTTCAGATCGGCGAAGCCTGGACTTACGACTTCTTTGACGACATCCTTCCGACGTTGAGCTACAACGGCGGATCACAGGATTTGGCCGCGACGACATCGCTATTGCTGGAGCAATACGACAACGGAACTGTCACCATGCCCTCAGGCGAAGAGACGGTGTATATCAACACCTATCTACTGACGTGGGACCTCAGTTCGATCATTGGCACGATTTCTGATTTCGCCATCGACTTTACCGGCGTTCAGCACGCAACGCTCTTCACGCTTCGCTTGGATCAGTCGGATCAACCGGTTGCAACGCCAGAACCAGGAAGTCTCGCTCTTCTGTTGGGCGGGATTCCGGCAGCCATTTGGTGCCTGCGTCGTCGCCGCAATGCAAACGCCGAACTTGCGGCCTAGCTGCCTGTTGAAAAATGCCATCGTGGCATTTTTCAACCTCGCCAGGCTCAGAGCATAGCTCTTCGCGGCTCGCAAAATAACGACTTACGTCGCTATTTTGGGATCGCATCCGTGCGATCACGCAGTCCGTCGAGAAAATCAACGGACTGCTAGTATCGTCGCGCTCGTTGGATAACGTATTTGGATAGCTGATTTCTCGCCCAGCGGCGGCTGGGCGAGATCAAGCATGGAAACCAAGCCAGGCAGGAACGCCGAACTTTCTGATTCGGCGAATTCCGGGCGGCTGATAGCGGCAAGTTCGCCGCCGTCGGATCGCCGCCAGATTCGATTTTTGCCCACTCCCGCTTCAGGATCACCGGTATGACCTCTCCTACCCGACGAATTCGCACCGGCTTCACGCTGGTGGAATTGTTGGTCGTCATTGCGATCATCGGCATTTTGCTGGGCCTGCTATTGCCGGCCGTACAGCAGGCCCGCGAAGCGGCGCGCCAGGTTCAATGCCGAAACAATTTGAAGCAAATGGGACTGGCACTCCATAATTTTCACGATACGTATGGCATGCTGCCGCATATGTACAAGTTCGGCCCGTCCAGCGGAACGCCTGGATGTACTGCCGCGCGATCGCCTTTGGCGCTACTGTTGCCATTCTTAGAGCAGCCCGGCTACGACGAGAATCCGGACATTCGGACTCAGTCGATCGCCGCCTACCTCTGCGCTTCCGACACGCCGCCCCAAGGGGCCGCGGCCACCTATTGTTCCTATGGAATCAACTGCGGGAGCAATAACTACGCTTGGAGCTGGAACTGCGACGGCGCCGACGCGTCGTCCTACTACTGCGTCTATTTTCCGGCGGACCACCTGCAGTTTGACGGCATCGTTGATCCAGCCAGCGGTTGCTCGATGCGCGGCGGGGGTCGGACCATTCGCTTCGCCGATATCACCGACGGACTTTCAAATACGTTAGCGCTGGGCGAACGGTGGGGCCAGGTAATCGACGCCGACACGAAGGAGCCAATCACGACCGGCGTTGGCTACGCGACATGGCCCGACACCTACGCGACCTATGCGACGCTGGCGACCAATCGTCTTAACAATCACTACGGCGGCGATGATTTGCCGATATGGGCTAGCTACCTCGCCTCGTTTCGCTCGGATCATCCGGGCGGAGCGATGTTTGCCTTGGCCGATGGTTCGGTCCGTTTCATCACCGAGGAAATCAATCGTGATGCGACTTCGGGCTTCCAATATCCAGTCGGAACGGGCGCCGGATCACGTGGGGCGGTAAATCCCAACCAAGCCGGTTTGCTGTTGAAGTCGTTGGCGACGAGATCTGGGGGGGAAGTCGTTGAGTTCTAATCGTACGCACCTATCGCTGAAATCGGTGGTGATCTTGTTGCTGTTGGGACTCGGTCTGCTTGGCTTTTGGCGACTGGGCGCATCCCTCTCTCCTCAACAGCAGAAAGCAGCGACCCCAGAACAAATGAAACAGATGCTACAACGGTCGGAGGCGCGAGATCGTGAAAACTGGAAAAAGATGCAGGCGGACGCCCGAAAACCGTCGCGTTAGAGCGTTTTTCTGATAGCAGTAGCGTTTCTGGCGCCGGTGAGGCAAGCTGGTCAAGGCGACCGAAGCAGGCGAATCCTCAAGATTCGTCGATGCAGGTCAACGCCGACCAGCGCGGCCGCAACCAGCCACAACGATACAGATGGAGGAAAACCGCTCTAGCGGTTGACGCGATGGCAGCGCGGAGCATCTTGCATCGACGGCCCGCGAAACCATGAGGCTGGCCCACCAGCGAATCCAGCCGAAGGATGCGACGCATCGATCTGGCTCGCTGGCATTTTTTTTCTCTGAGCGGTTCCTGCTTGCCTCTGTCCTCGCCGCTTCGATCGCATCAACAGCCCTTGTTGTTTCTATGGGTAGGGAAATCAAAGGACTATTATTGGCGTTTTCCGGGGCCGCCCTTGACGATTCGAGACAATATCGAGCGATCGAAAAATCGTCGCCTCCGGCATTCGTAAGGGAAAACATTAAGAAAACCCATCAACCTGACAGTACCGGTTAGAGAATTAGCGAAATCAGGAACGGATCAGGTTGACTTTTCAGTCGAAAAGCGGTCCACTGTTAGTCGTTGGGCTTCCACCCTATCGCGGGTGAACAGTCCTCGTAAATCATCCAGCTTAAAAAGGCCATAGTAATGGAACTGCAGCGACCGTTTTTTGCTTGGGTATCGATGGCGGTTATCGCCGTGGCAATGAGTGCGACCGCTCATGCCGACACGATGCCAGTCCCGTTGTCGATCGTTTCGGGCGCCGACCTGACCTCCGGCGTTACGATGACCGGAAGCAATGGCAACTCGTTGGCCGTTGCGAAACTCGGTTCCACGATGGACAGCGACTTCTACATGAGCTTCACGTTGGATGCGTCCTACTTGGGAACGATGGGCGACAATGACTTCGTCACCCTGTGGATGAACAACACCGGAACCTTCAACCCTGGCTTTACCGATCCGACCATCGGCCTGAAGGGAAACGAAGGGGGCTCGGGAACAAATGACCTGATGCTTCGCCTATCAGGCACCGGTGGAACCTTCGCCAACTACGATCTCGACACCGAAGGGGGTACGGTCACGATCCTCAGCAAGCTCTCCAAGACCGGCGGCACGCTGTTCGACCAGATGGAGATGTGGGTCTTCGGCGGCATCAACACCAGCCCGTTGGCCGACCTGGTCACTTTGGCCGGTACGGCCGACGCTTACGCCAGCACCAGCGTGGGCGGCAGCCTCAGCGAAATCGGCTATGTCGGTCTTCGCAGTGCGAACCTGTCGGGCGGCGACATGGTCACCGTCGACAATGTGCAGTTCGCCGCTGTCGTGCCGGAACCCGGTACCTGGGCGATGTTGGGCATGGGTAGCCTGGTTGGCTTGGCCCTGTTCTTCCGCAAGCGTCAGACGGCGCTGGCCGCCTAGGACGCTGGCAATTGCTGGACATTAAGGGCGCGTTGAGCCATGGCTCGGCGCCCAAGTGAAAATTGACGGCCTCCATTTCACGATGGAGGCCGTGTTATTTCGAAGAGGCTGTTTCAACGGCCTTGGTTGGCCGACGGATGTTTCGGTCCGCCCAGTAGATTGAGTGCTCGTCTATCGCCGCGGCCGCTCTCTAGGCATCCGCTGGCATGCGTCTGGTTGACGCGATCTGCTGGTTGGTTAAACTCTGTCGGTCCTCGGTGGCCTTTTCACTCGCTAGTGAAAATGGTGAACAGGGAACTCCGGTGAAATTCCGGGACGGTCCGGCCGCTGTGTGCCCCCGCGATCTTGAGTGATCGCACCCGTCGCTCCATACGTTGATAGACCATTGTTCGCGTCGCCCGGTAAAGGGTTTGCGGATGAGAAGGTAGTGAGCGCGGAACAGGGGTAAGTCAGAAGACCTACCGAGGAACAGACGATTTGGCGCCCTCTTGGATTGGGGCGGTCGTTGAGATGTTTGCGATCAAGCCGCGGGAGTCGCTCCTTCGCGCGCTCGTATTCATTGATTCCTGCAGGATTGGGTCCCCTTCCCTGTTCGCTCCACGAGTGTCTGTGGTATTCACTCATGGCTGCAAGTCATTCCGATTGCGATCTGCATGTAGTCGAGAGTTCGCCCCTCTCTCCGTGCACTGGCGTATGCCGATTGCGCACGCCGGAGAACGATTGCGTCGGATGTGGACGAACGATCCAGGAAATCGCTCGTTGGCCGCTTGCCGACGACGAGGATAAGCGGCGTATTCTTCGTTTGTCTCGCGAGCGGCGAAACGATCCGAACCTGACCAACCGCTCTCGTCGCGATGGCTTCACGCTGGTCGAACTGCTGGTGGTGATCGCCATTATCGGCGTGCTAATCGCATTGCTGCTGTCGGCGGTCCAAGCCGCTCGCGAGGCGGCGCGAAAAACGACCTGCAAGAATCATCTGCGGCAAGTCGGCCTGGCGATTCATCTCCATGAATCGGCTCTCAAGAAATTTCCGGTCGGCTGCATTGGCTGTCGGTTCCAAGCGCCGGCGGCAGGCCAGCCGTTCGTGCCGCAACGATTTCTGTCGTGGAACATCCAGATCCTTCCCTACCTGGAGCAAGACGCCCTGTACCAGCAGTTCGATCTGTCGGTCCCTTCCTACCAGTCGCCCAACAGGGAAGCCGGCGCCAATCTGCTGACGGTCTTCCTTTGCCCTAGCACGCCTGATCCGACCGAGCTCAACACGACAGGCCTGTGGAAAGACATGGCGTTTACCGACTACTGCGGCGTCTATGGGGTCGAAGGGTCAGGTCGAGAAGCGACCGATCCCAACAGCAAACACAACCTGGCGCCTCAGTACCTGGGGGTGATGCTGTACGAAGAAGCGATGAAACACCGCGATGTCGCCGATGGACTATCGCACACCGCGCTAGTCGCCGAGACCATTCGCCGCCGCGTGACCGAAAACGAATGGGCCAACGGGAACAATCTGTTCGCCCAAGAAGGATCAACGCCGATCAACGCGGTCTCGGGCCTGGGCAACGACATCGGCAGTCCCCATCCAGGCGGCGCCCATCTCGTCTTTTGCGACGGACATGTTCAATTTCTGGCCGAGACGGTCGATCAGGAAGCGCTGAACGGCATTCTCACCAAGTCGGGCGGCGAAGTTCCCTCGGATCAAATTCAATAACATTCACAACTACACCTGTATTCAAATCATTTGCGGAGAGAGACGGATGCGACTTTTCACGGCCCTTCTACTGGCGCTGCTGCCGGCGACGTGCTTTGCGGACGCCGTTACTGATTTCGACGACATCGACTATTGGGTCGGATCGGGATCCAACCAGGCGGCGATGGTGATCGACTGGGGCGAAGGTAGCGACACCCCGCCAGCGCTCACTTGGGGCTATCGCTGGGACGGAACCGCCACCGGCGAAGACATGTTCCGCGCGATCGTCGCCGCGGACGAGCGTTTGTACGCGAAGATCGATGCTGTGGTCGGTCCGTACGGCGTCTCGTTGTATGGCATCGGCTATGACTACAACGACGACGGCATGTTTGGCCTGGACGATGGAAGCGTCTTTGACGCCAACGGCATCGCAGGGGTTGCGGCTCCTGCCGATGGCGGCATGGCGCTCGATTCCGGCGATCTCTATCACGAAGGCTGGTTCACCGGCTTTTGGATCTATGGCGTCGCTGGACTGGATGGCCTCGGCGATCCGACGAATCCGTACGATGGCGGTTCTTGGACCGGGGCCGTGAGCGGGATGTCAGGTCGCGAACTCGCCAACAACGATTGGGACAGCTACGCCTTTTCGCCGACGTTCAACTTCAGCAACTTTGCGACCAACCCGGTCGCGGCCGAAGTGAACGCCGTGCCCGAGCCGAGCAGCTTGGCTTTGTTGGGAATCGCCGGCGTCAGCCTAGCGCTGCTTCGCCGTCGTCGCCGGTCCGCCAACAACTCCTAGATCGCATGCGCGTTCATCTTTGAAAACGTACTCCACTTAGGAATCTCATGTGCATCCATCTGCGCCTGCTCGGTCTGATCGCGGCGATTTTGGCGACCTGCCATCTCGCCTCGCGGCATGCCATGGCGGACTTCGCCAATGCAATCGTCGACTACGATCCGGGTTACGCGGCGAGCAGCGGCTACACTTCGGCCGGAGGGACGCAAGCCCTCGGCGCGCCAACTCGCGATACTGGTTTCGGCAGCCAAGTCGGCGTCTTCTACTCTCCGTACCAAAGCAGTGAGATCGCCCAGATCGGTCCTGGCGGTCATTTGACCGTCAGTTTCGCAGACCCCGTGATCAACGATATCGCGAATCCCTTTGGGATTGACCTGCTAGTTTTCGGCAACGCCTTCTACTTAAATTCTGGCGGCGTCGCCGGCGCCGTCGCCGCCGAGCCAGGCGTCATCTCGGTCAGCCAAGATAACGTGACGTACTACGAGATCTCGGGCGTTTTCGCCGACACCGCCTTTCCGACGCTCGGCTACCAGGACACCGCGTATAGCGGCAGCGGCAATTCGGGCGGCACGATTCTGACCGACTTTACGAAACCGGTCGATCCGTCGTTTGACGCCACCGGGCTGACCGAGGCCGCGATCAACGCCGCCTACAACGGCTCGGGCGGCGGAACCGGCGTCGATATTGGCAGCGTCGGGCTCGAATGGATTCAGTACGTTCGCGTCAGCCTCGCCGGCGGCAGCGCGATTGAAATCGACGCGTTCGCTGATGTTGCGGCTGCGGCCGCCCCCGAGCCCAGCAGTTTGGCGCTATTAGGAATTGCCGGCGTCAGCTTGGCGCTGCTCCGTCGTCGCCGCGGCGCGAGAGTCTCGTAGCTTTCCTAGCGCGTTTTTCTGATAGCTGTAGCGTTTCTGGCGTTGGTGAGGCAAGCTGCTCAAGGCGACCGAAGCAGGCGAATCCTCAAGATTCGTCGATGCAGGTCAACGCCGACCAGCGCGGCCACAACCAGCCAAAACGCTAAAGCTGGAAGAAAACCGCTCTAAAGGCGACAATCCGACGACCGCACTAGGCGATCGTCGGATTGCGTTCCCCTCCCGAGATTTGTCCACGGCCCCGTTAGCTGCCTGTTGAGAAAATCGACGGACTGTTAGCTGAACTCTCTGGCCAGGCATTCTTCGAGCGTTGCGCGCAACTTGCCGATCTCCATCGGGATCGACGCCAACGCGTCGATGTTTTCGTAGTCGGCGAGATCCGCCCCCTCAAGCGTCATTCGATCGGACATGGCGATGATCTTGGGAGGCTGCTCATTATCCGTTTGACTGACCAGTTGGGTGACGCGACCGGCGATCGAAAACACATCGTACGTCGGCAACTTGCAGTCGACCATCAGAATGTCGAACTCCTTCCGTCGCAGCATCGCCAGCACTTCGTTCCCATCCTTGGCGACGTCAGACGTATAGCCCAACTGATGCAGCTGCTCGGTCAGATAGAGTTGGAGCGGGCGATTGGGATGAGCGACCAAGACGTGCCGTTTCGTCGACGTCACTGGGGTATCTTCGCCGTTGCCAACCAGCTTCAGGAAATGGGGGCGTTTGATTTGGGGGCGCCGTGGCGGATTCAACCGGCGATGCGAATCGTTCGGCAGGTCGTGTACCGGAATGTCGCACCAGAAGTGCGAGCCCTTCCAACGCACGCTCTCCACTCCCATTTCTCCTCCGAGCAATCGCACCAACTGAAAAGCGAGCGACAGCCCCAGGCTCGACTTCATGTGCGTTGGCAGACCGCTCAGCCTTCCTTGCGCGAATGCCGCCTGTAACTCTTCGAGCAATTCGGCGGGCACACCGACTCCGGTATCGAGAACGGAGATCCGGATCCGTCCACCGTTACAATCCCGCGCCATCGTCGTACCGCGAATGTCGATACGGCCCTGAGTCGTAAACTTGATCGCATTGGACAGCAGCTGCACCAAGATCTGCCGAACGATCTGTCCATCGCACTGAACGACTTGGGCGAATCGATCGTCCCAACTCCACTTCAGAGAAATATCCTTCGATCGCAACAACGAGTAGGCGGAGGCTCCAACCTCTTTGATCACGCCTGAGAGGTCGCAGGGAAATGGTTTCGCCTGGGTACTCCCCGTCTCGACTTGCGCGATCTGGATGATCTCGCCCACCATCCGTAGCAACGTCGTGCTGCTGGCGAGACTCGCATCGACCAGCGCGCGCTGCTGGTCAGTAAGCGCAGAGCGAACGAGATGATCATGAACCGCCAAGACGCTCTCAAGCGACGTTTTCAATTCCTGGCACGAAGCCAACAGGAACTCGCTCTTGGCGCGACTCGACTGGGCCGACTCGATCGCCAACATGGCGACCACTTCCTTACTGACATGGTTGACGAGATGATTGAAATTCGTCGCTTCCTCTTGAATGCGAAGCTCATGCGCTTCTTTGAGCAGCTTATTCTCTTCGCGAAGTCGGCGAGCCAGCACTTCCATACTTTTCTGCTGGCCGCGCAGATGATCAACCAGCGCAAGATGTTGACGCACAAATCGTTCGTATTGCAGAGCGTGCTGAATCACCCGCAGGATCGACTTCCCTTGCACCTCCCGTTTAACGAAATAGCCGCAGACGCCGCGGCGCAGGATCTCCTGTTCGAGATCATCATCTTCCAGGCCGGTGACCACCAGCAGGATCGTCTGTTGGGTATGCTCGGCCAGGCATTCGACCGTGTCGACTCCGGAACTATCAGGCAACGTCAAATCGACCAACACCACGTCGTATTGCCGCTTCTTCAGCTGACTGCAGGCCTGACGAACCGTATCGACACGAGAGACGTCGAAATTGATCGATCCTCGATCGAGCTGTCGTTTTACGGCCGCAAAGTCGGCGTCGTCATCCTCAAGTAGAAGAAGACGAACGACTCGCTGGTCGATTGATGGGACTTCCTGATTCATGGCTGGCTCCATATTGAGCTCGAATGACCTCGACGCGACGTGAGCGAGCATGCGAGATGGCCTACCAGGCGGCAGGTTTGTAGAGAGCCCCACCCAATTTGGCAAGGGCATTCCTTGGAAATTCTCCAACAGAACAGTCGCCAAACGAGGTCGCGGACGATGGGCATCCTGCAGTGGTGTCGATGCATTAGCACGACGGCGGTTCTCGCAGTTGTCGCGAAAGCGTTGCTTCCGAGCGCGGCATGGACGTCTCGCACCTGGCACGAAACCAGATTCAAGCGTCTGAGGATAAGTAATCTTGGAGGAAACTCGGCCTCCAACCGCGCAATCCATTGCCGCTGCGAGCGAATCGGCTGCCCGCGTGCCCTGAAAGAAAAATCGCAAGAAGAGCGTTAGTAAGGGATTACGTCATCTCATTTTCATACGATGACATGGTACGACCTAACATCATTCACCTATTAAGCGTCTCCATCCTGTTTGACGCCAACAACTTGCTGGCGAATTTTTGTTGTCACGATCGAAAGATCGCTTAAACTGAAACCAGCGAATTGAAAAATGCGCGGGAGAACCGAGTCCTAAGCTCGGTTCTCCCGGCGACTGGGTAGCCGCCGAAGCGTACTGTCCACGTTCCCTTGGACTTCTTCCCGCACTCCTTGCGGCGTACTTCATCGGCTACATTGCTTCCTGCGATATCTTCGCCTCCTGCTTTAGAGCGCTTCCTGTTCGCTGTTTGAGTTGGATTTGCCGACGCCGATCGCTTCGATCGCGTTGATTAGCCCCTGCGGGTTGACTGGCTTGGGAAACCAACGATCGATTCCGCGAGCGCCGCTTTCGAGTCCATTTTCTTTGGGCGACGTTCCGCTGAGCGCGAAAATTTGCGTGGTTTGAATTCGCGAGTCGGACCGAATCTGACGCACGGTCGTCGGACCGTCGCAATCCGGCATCTTCATGTCGACCAAGATTACCTTCGGCGGAGTTGCCTCTTTGAGATAGTTGAGCACTTCCTGCCCGTTGGCGAAGGTACGGACGCCATAGCCGTGCAACCGCAGAAAGTCGGCGAGCATCTCACGCTCGTTGGCGACATCTTCGACCAGCAGAATATTGCCGCTGGTGGGCGCACGTCTTGGGGACCGCTGAAAGACCTGATTCTCGTCAAGTCGCTTCAGCGAGTGTTGGATGCATTGAAACGCTTCTTCGGCCTCGTCGACATGTCCCGCCCGCTGCAGTTCTCGATACAGGTGCAGACCGATGCTGATCTCATGCAACTCGTTGCGGATACCATGGCGAATTTCGCGAGGCAGCCGAAGAAACTGGCGACGAATCAAAGAGGCTGTGGAGTCATCGCTTTCGATTTCATCGCGGACAATAGCAATGTCACGCGGGGCATCGACGCCAATCTTCACGTTCCCCGAATGAATTCGGATGAAGTGAATGGTGATGCCAACCTGAGGGAAAGAAATCTTTTCTTTCGAATGGCGTGTAACAACTAGCACAACGGACTCCTTCCTGCAGTCACCGGAGCGTGACTACAAAACGAGGTATAGGAGGCCTAGGGCTCCCACCGTAGGAAATACCTGCCCCGAACCCTAATTGCGTACTGCAATTACCTATTGGGTTCGTTATTCCTCGCGTGAGCTATCCGTTGCGATCACGAGCGATCGGCTGCTCGCATGCCATGACCGTCAACGTACCAACCCCTGTTTATTTGGTCAATCTAAATCAGTCTCTTTTTTACAGATCTTGGGCGGGTTGCTGACCCTCACCCTGGCCGGATCGTTGTTGTGGGTGCCTTTAGCGGTGTCCCGCATCGCCCGGTCCTAGGAAGGGCGCAATCGCGCCGGCCAACTCCAGCGGATCGATTGGCTTTACCAAGTGCATATCGAAACCGGCGGAGAGCGCCTTGCGACGATCTTGATCTTGCCCGTAGCCCGTTACCGCGACCAGCAGCACCTTCTTGGAGATGTTCGCTCGCACGCGCTGCGCCAGCTCATAGCCGTCAATGTCGGGCAACCCGATGTCGACGATCGCTACCTGTGGTTCGAATGCGTGGAATCGCTCCAAGCCGTCGACGCCGTTGTTCGCCGTGTCGACCGTAAACCCCTTCAGCTCTAGCGAACGAGCCAACATCCGCCGAATGCTATCGCTATCCTCAATCAACAGCAGCCGGGTTCCCTTGAGAATCGTGAATCCGACCTTCGCAGCGTTTGACGGCGGCGCCGCCGTCAGTGGAAGCCGGATCGTAAACACGCTCCCCATCCCCTTACCGAAACTGGTCACTTCGACCCCGCCGTTGTGGGCTTCTGCGATCATTCGCACCAGCGACAACCCCAGGCCCATGCCTCCCTGCGAGCGGTCGATCGTCTGTTCGGCTTGTACGAAGGGCTCGAAAATCTGGTCCGCAATTTCCACAGGAATGCCGTCTCCCGAGTCGCCGACGCGAATCACAACCTCGCCCCCTTCGCGGGTCACGCTGTAGCGAATCGTACTTCCCTTCGGACTGTACTTGCTGGCGTTGACCAGTAGATTGACCTGCGCCTGTTGCAGTCTTCCGATGTCGCCATCCACGAACAGCGGCACGTCAGGGGGTTCCAGATCGAGCTGTTGCTTGCAGGTCTCCAACTGATGGCCGACGCAATCCACCACGTCCATCACGATCTTCGAGATATCGATGACCTCGGTGTGCAACACGAGCTTGTCGTTGGCAATCCGCGCGACGTCGAGCAGGTCGTCCAGCAACCGGGAAATGTGTTGCAGCTGATGTTCGACCACTTCCCGCGCTTCGTCGCTGGTCGACTGATCGACTCCTTCCTCTTTCAGCAAACTGTTGGCGTTCAAAATGGCGGCGAACGGATTGCGCAGCTCGTGCGACAACATCGCCAGAAATTGATCGCGCCGGCGAACCGCTTCCCGAATCTTCGATTCCGCCTTCTTCAGCTCCGAGATGTCGCGGGCGATCGCCGAAGCGCCGCTCACCATCTTTTTCGAGTCTCGAATCGGCGTGATGTGCAGCGACATGTCGAGCGCTTGCTGACCATGGCTAAGCCAGACGGTGCGATGATCGCTAACCGGCTTGCCTTCGGCCACTTCTCGCAAGAGCGACTGCATCGCCACTTCGCAGCTGTCGGGCATCAGCATCGAGAAAGGGCGTCCAATCGCTTCCTTCTCGGCATATCCGAGCATCTCGCTCGCTCCGCGGTTCCAGGTCCGAATCGTCCCGTCGAGATCAAACCGGATAATCGCATCGGAAGACTGCTGCACGATTTCGGATAGCTCGGTCAGGCGGGTCTCGGCGCTCTTCAGCGAAGTGATGTTGATCAACGTCATGACCAACCCTTCGACCGTCTTCCTCGAGAAGTAGGGAAGAATCCGCAACAGGTACCAGTCTTCGTCGGCGCCCCCGACTTCCAACTCCAGCGGCTCTTCCGACTGTAGCACTTGCTCCAACGTATCGAGCAGCGCCAGGTTTTTGACGTTGTGCGTGAAGCTGTCGATTCGACGGCCGATATCCTGCGGGATCAGGTTGAACGTCTTGGCGATGCCCGGCGTAAACTTCCGGATGCGAAACTCACGATCGAGAAAGACAGTGTCGACCTCGGTACTGTTGAGCAGATTCTCCATATCGTCGGTCAATTCAGTCAGCTCAGCAATTTTGCGCTGATGCTCCATATTGACCGTATAAAGCTCTTCGTTGACCGAGTTCAACTCTTCATTGGTGCTCTGCAACTCTTCGTTCGAAGCCAGCAGCTCTTCGTTGGAGGACTGCAACTCCTGGTTGGTCGACTCCAGTTCGGCGATGGTCGCCTGCAGGCTCTCTTTGGCGTACTGAAGCTCCGCCTCGAGAACTTCGACCTGCTCGGGCGAGATGCCTTCTTCCAGCTCGATAATCGAGTACGATCGCTCCTCGAAATCGCATTGCTGAGCGTCGAACACGATGAGAAACTCGTGCCGATTGGCGGTGCGATTGAAGAACGGCTTGATGACCAACTTCAGATCTTCGTCCGGCATCGACGAGCACTTCAGTCCCGCGTGCACCACCGGCGACTGCTCTTTGACGCAGCGCTGCATCGCCGTCAGCAGCGCCATTTTTAGGTCGGGATGGACCAGCTCGACGACGTCGGTCGAGGGACGTCCATCCTTGTGAGTCAAGTACTTGCTGGCGCCCGAAAAAACATGCAGCAGATCGCGGCTGTCGGTCACCAGAATGCTGGGCGGCATAAACTCTTCCAGCAACCGGTCGTACATCTCCAATTGGTGGGCGACGCCGCCGCGGTTGGTCTGCGGCAGCGCCCGGTTGCCGTATTGACCGACGCCCACTTTGACAGCGCCGCGGTCGCTGGCCGACAGCCGGACGTCGCGGCGTTTGCGATAGATATGCCAATGTTCGTCTTGCACGTCAAACTCGGGGCCCAGATCTCCCAGCGTTTCGCTCGGCCCCAACCACATGACGCCATTGACCTTGAGGGCAAAGTGAAACAGCGACAGCGCCTTCTTCTGCGCTTCGGGACGCAGATAAATCAACAGGTTACGGCAGCTGACGAAGTCCATGGCTGTGAACGGCGCGTCGCGAATCACATTGTGCGGCGCAAAGACGATCATCTTCCGCAAATGGGGCGATACCTGATAACCATCGCGGCGTTTGACGAAATACTTGGCTACCCGCTCTGACGTGATGTCGCGCAGGTTGTCTTCGGTGTAAACGCCGCGGGCGGCGACTTCGAGCGAGCGATTATGGACGTCGGTCGCAAAAATTCGGACCGGGACGAAGCTGGGGTGCCTTTCCAGTTCCTCGCTGATCAGCATCGCCAACGAGTACGCCTCTTCGCCGGTTCCGGTCCCTGCGATCCAAAATCGCAGTTCTTGCTGGGGCGTGGCGTTTTGGACCAGTTCTTGGATGACCGATCGATGAATCAGGTCGAACCCTTCGGGGTCGCGAAAAAACCGCGTCACGCCGATCAGCAGATCGCGATAGAGCTTGTCCAGTTCATCTTCGTCGGTATTCAGCCGGTCTGCATAAGCCGCTAGATCGTAAACCTGATTCAGCATTAGACGACGTTCGATTCGCCGCGAAATCGTCCCCGATTTATAGTGCGAGAAATCGATGCCAAATTTGTTTCGCAGCAGGCGAATGATCGCTATGTAGCTCGGATCGACGCCATTTTGGGCCGCCGGCTCGTCCGAGTTCGCTACCGGCAGTTGCTGTGGTCGCGTCGTCAATTGATGAATTTGCTCGACGATCTGCTCTGGCGGATAGATGCCGTCGACGACGCCGGTATTGACCGCGGCGTTCGGCATGCCGTCAAATTTCGCGGTCTGGGCATCTTGCACTAACACGTATCCGCCGGCCGCATGGATTTCGCAAATGCCGCGTGAGCCGTCTGATCCCGTACCGGAAAGGATGACTCCAATCGCTTTGCCACGACACTCTTGCGCTAGTGAGCGAAAAAACTGATCGATCGGCAGCGATAGTCCGTTTTCGCGAGTGCGGTCCGCAATCAACAACTTGCCGTCCGCGACGATCATTTCTTTGCCAGGCGGGATAAGATAGATGTGTCCCGGCAAGACGCGCAGTTCGTTCGTCGCTAGACATACCGGCAACGAAGTGAATCGCCCTAGCAGATGACCCATCATGCTTGGTTGTTCCGCAGGAAGATGCTGAACAACTACGTAAGAGAATTTTGAGTCGACCGGCACCTGGCGAAAAAACCGTTCCAGGGCTTCCAGCCCGCCTGCCGATGCGCCAACTCCGACGATCATCGTCTCTTCACAAACCGTCTCGATTTGATCCACGTCTTCCTGCCCCCAGAGACGCCTACATTTATTGCAGTTTCGCGATCGATTTTACTTGCACTGTATTGTCGTGCCCCCCCCTTTTTTTGCAATACAAAGACCTCCAATTCTCACACCGCCACATTAGAAATGCGGTTAACCCCATTTCGACTAGACGATGAAGGGTCTTGTCTTGCGACGTTCAAAGCTCTGGATCCTCAAGTCGGCGATGGATCGCCAGAATCGAGGTCGCATCAATGAGCGTCAGGACGACGCCAGCCAAGCCCCGAATTCCTTGATAGGGCAGAACGCGCATTAAGTAGCTCCCTTTTGTGCGCGATTCGACAGCTCGTTCGATCGGCTGTTGCGTTTCTAAGACCTGCCGCACGTCTTCGATCGGCTCGACATCGACCAGGTTATGGGCGATATGACTGATCGGGCGTCCAATGTCCTGATCGAGAATGTGGAACACCTCTTTCGCCTCGGCCGTAAACTTGCGGATCTTCAAGTCGTTATCCAGGAATACCGTCCCAATCCTCGTGCTCTTGAGCAAGTGATCCATATCTTCGGTCAGCTGCGACAGCTCGGTGATCTTCTTCTGATGCTCCGAATTGACGGTGAACAGCTCTTCGTTCACGCCATGCAGTTCTTCGTTGGTGCTTTGCAGCTCTTCGTTTGACGCGACCAGCTCTTCGTTGGCCGATTGCAGTTCCTCGTTGCTCGTCTCCAGCTCTTCGACGGTCGCCTGCAAGGTTTCCTTCGTATAGTCGAGTTCACGCTCCAGCGAGACGATCCGCTGCGCCGATTGGTCGGCCGAATCAAAAGGAACGGCGACCGTCTCATCGATCACCGGGAGGTCTTGCATTAGCTCCAGCGTGACGAGAAACATTTTCTCCGCACTTTTGTTGTAAGGTTCGGCAACCAGCCGATAGAGTCGCTCTCCGGTCGTCGTATTGACTCGAACCCCTTCAAACATGATGGTCGTGCCGGTCGTTGAGGCCTTATGCAGCGCGGCGTTCATCGCCGTCCGCAAGTCCCCTTCAACCATCCGTAAGACGTCCAGAGTCGCCTTCCCTTCGGGCTGCACCAACAGTCGCCGCGAGTCGCCAAACGAATGGACCAGTTCCAGGTGCTGATTGATCAACAGACTGGGCGGGACATATTTGGCGAGCAGGTGGTCGTAGACTTCGGGAACGAGCCACGACTTGTCCGTTCTCGTCTGCGTCGCCACATACGAGGGGCGGTTGAACACGACGCGATTGAGCGCCGGTTGCGGTGGGATTGGCCCCGTTTCCGTCAGGCGCACGTTTCGCAGCTTGCGATAAACCCGCCACTGACGATCCACTGGCTCAAACTCTTTGTCCAGATCGCCAATGCTCTCGCTCGGTCCCAAAAACAAGATGCCGCCCACGCTGAGCCCGAAGTGGAACAGCGAGAGGACGCGCTTTTGCACTTCCTGGTTGAAGTAGATCAGCACGTTGCGGCAGCTAATCAGATCGATTCGGGTAAAGGGAGGATCCTTGGTGATGTCATGCGGCGCGAAAATCACCTTTTGCCGCAGCTCCGCCGAAATATGGTACAGATCGCCGATTCGCGTAAAGTACTTGTCGCGGAACTCGATCGGCATTCGCGAAACGCTGGCCGAAGAATAGACGCCGGAACTGGCCGTCTCCATTGAAGTCTGGTGAACATCCGAGGCGAATAGTTTGAGATCGACGTCGACCCCTTGTCGTTCGATACACTCGGTCGCCAACATCGCCAACGAATAGGCCTCTTCACCGGTCGCGCAGCCGGGTACCCAAATCCGCAGTTCGCCGGTATCGGCGGCTCGCTCAACCAGTCGCGGAAAGATGTTATTACGCAACAGCTGAAACGCGTCGAGATCGCGAAAGAATTGGGTCACTTCGACCAATAGATCGCGATACAGCACGTCCAGCTCGCGCGAGTCTCCCTCCACCAACTGCGAATATTCGGCCAGCGACGAGCAGCGCGACAACTTCACCCGCCGCTCAATTCGACGGACGATCGTTGTCGGCTTGTACATGCTGAAGTCGATCCCGTATTGATTCCGAAACAGCCGGAAGATCGTCGCCAGTTCGCCCGACTCGGACAGCTCCTCATCTTGCCCCGCTTGATCGACGAACGACGAGGGACTTTGGATATACTCCAAAATCCGACTCGCGATACTATCGGGCGGGCAAACGACGTCAGCCAATCCGGTGCCTAGCGCACTGCGCGGCATCCCGTCAAACCCGGCCGACTGGATCGATTGCACGACGACCAGCCCGCCGGCCTCATGCACGTCCTGAATCCCCCGCGAACCGTCGCTGCCGGTCCCCGACAGGACCACGGCGATCGCACGCTCTTTGGCGTCTTTGGCCAGCGAACGAAAGAAGATGTCGATCGGCAGGTTCAAACTTCCCAGGTTTTGATCGATTAGCTGAAGCTTCCCTGCGGCGAGTTCCATGTTCTTCTTCGGCGGAATCAAGTAGATCGCATTGGCCTCGATCTCCATGCCGTCTTCAACTCGGTGGATCGGAATCTTGGTGCGGCGGGCCAGCAGCTCGTCCATCAGACTCTTGAAGTCGGGCGATAGATGTTGGACGACGACGAACGCCATGTTGCTGTCGACCGGCATGTTGTCAAACAGCCGCTCCAGCGCCTCTAGCCCGCCGGCCGATGCGCCGACGCCGACGACATAAAAGGATTTCTTGTCGCGTTGGAGAAGTTCTCCCGGCGAACTCGATGCGTCTTGCTCATTCATGATGACTTACCTTTTGGCCCGCACCAGGCCAGTCTTATCCTCTCGGGGAAATTGCAAGAAAAAGGTGCTGCCGCGTCCCGGGGTCGATTCGACCCACATCCAACCGCGGTGCCGGTCCATGATGCGTCGACAAAGGGCGAGCCCTAAGCCGATTCCATCGCAATCCTCTTTCATCCCCAGTCGCTGAAAGATGATGAAAATGCGTTCGTAGTTTCGCTGCTCGATCCCAATTCCGTTGTCGTGCACCGAAATCAACCAGCCGCCGTCGCGAGTTCTCGCCCCAACATGAATTTTGGCGGGGCGATCGTCCCGAAATTTGATCGCGTTGTGGATCAGCTCTTGCAGGCAGATAACCAGTTGAGCTTCGTCGCCTTCGATCCGCGGCAACGGTTCGTACGTCACGGTGGTTTCGGTCGCTTGGATTTCCGCGTTCAATTCGATCAGCGCCGTCTCGATCACTTTGTCGAGCGAAACGCTCTCTAAGTTGGCGCCGCGCGTGTTGACCCGCGAATAGGCGAGCAGCGACAGGATCATCCGGTCCATTCGAACCGACGAGTTGCGTATGCCCTCCAAGTGCTCCTTGGCGTCTCCCACGTTCGTCGCCGATTCGTCGATGCGGCTGATGAACTCCTGAATATGGCGCAAGGGAGTCTGCAGGTCGTGCGACACGGCGTAGGCGAACTCTTGCAACTCCTTCTGACTGATAACCAAATCCTCTTCCGCCTGCTCGGCCAGCGATGCGGCGACCTTGACGGCGGTAATGTCGTCAAACGTCAGCACCAGGCCGTCCGAGGCGCCCGACTCGTCAAAGTAGGGCCGCACCCGTTTTAGATAGGATCGTCCCTCTCGGCTGCGCACTTCTTTCTCGAGCGTGTCGCCCGACTCCAGCACAGCGCGGAGGTCGTTGATCAGGTCGAAGTTTTCCAGGTTGTAGCTGATGTGTTGAATCGGCCGTCCGACGTCGTGTTCGACAACGTGAAATGCGGAAGCGATCGACGGGGTAAATTTGCGGATGCGCAATTCGTTGTCGAGAAAAATAGTGCCGATATCGCTGCTGGTGAGCAAGTTGTCCAGGTCGTTCGTCAGCGCCGTCAACTCGTCGATTTTCCGTTGATACTCAGAGTTGACCGTATACAACTCTTCGTTGACGCTATGCAACTCTTCGTTGGTGCTCTGCAGTTCCTCGTTCGATGCGATCAACTCTTCGTTGGTCGACTGCAACTCTTCGTTGCTGGTCTCCAATTCCTCAACCGTGGTTTGCAGCGACTCGCGGGTATGATCGAGTTCCTGCTCCAACTCGTCGATCCGACCGCTGCGCTGCTGGTCAAACTCAATCGTTTGCGTCGTCTCGACAGGCGCCTGCGCCACTTCCTGCTGCTCTTCCAAACAGATCAAGAACAACTTGCGACTACCCTTTAAATAGGGCTCGACCCGCACATTCAGACGGCGGTCGCCGATCGCCGTCTTCGCGATGACGCTGCGAAAGGTGACCGTCTCGTCCTGTTGATTGGCGCGATGCAGCGCCGCGGTGACGGCTGTTTGCAGATCGCCTTCGACCATCCGAGACACATCCAAAGTGGTTCGTCCCGGCGGCTGGACCAACATCTTGCGAGCCTCGCCAAAGGTGTGAATCAACTCAAAGAACTCATTCACAAGCAAACTGGGCGGCACATACTTGGCCAACAGGTCTTCATAGGCGCCCGGCAGGAACCAGGAGTCCTCCGGTTTCGATCCGCCATTGCCGCCAATCTGCGTCCGCCCTTGCGAGATGGCGGCCGGCGGGGGAGCGATCGGCATTCGCGCCGACTCGGGTAGCCGCACGTCGCGCAGTTTCCGATAAATTCGCCAGTGCTGGTCGATGGTCTCAAATTCTTTCGCCAGGTTGCCGATCGTTTCGCTCGGTCCCAGCATCAACGTTCCACCGACACGCATACCGAAGTGGAACATGGCCAAAATTCGCTTTTGAATTTCGGGTTCCAGATAGATCAACACATTGCGACAACTGATCAAGTTAATGCGGGTAAAGGGTGGGTCGCGGGTCAGATCATGCCGGGCAAAGACGACCATCCGCCGAATTTCGGGCTTGATATGGTAGAAGTCGCCGTGCAGCGAAAAGTACTTGTCGCGATAGCGCGCCGGCATATTCTCAACTGATTTCGGAGCGTAGACCCCAGCGCTGGCGATCTCCATCGATTTTTGATGAACGTCGCTGGCGAAAATCTTGACGCTCAACGATCGCTGCATTCTCTCGGCGGCTTCATGCACCAGCATCGCGATCGAATACGCTTCTTCGCCGGTAGCGCAGCCCGAAACCCACCCCCGGATCTCATCATCCGCGGCACATTCGGCGACAATTTTCGGAATGACGTCCGTCTCCAACCGGCGGAACGCCTCGGGATCGCGAAAGAAGGAGGTCACTTCGACCAATAAGTCTCGATACAGCAAGTCGAGCTCGTCGGTGTTGTTGTCCAATTTGTTGACGTAGTCGCCCAGGTCGGCGACCTGCGAAAGTTGCATCCGTCGCTCGATGCGCCGCTGAATCGTCGCCGCCTTGTAGTGCGTAAAATCGATCCCAAACCGCTGACGAAACAGGCGAAAAAGCGCCGGAAGAGCACCTTCGTCCGAGTAGCCCGCGTCTTCGACCTGACCCCGCTGAAAATCGCCCGGCTTGCCGATAAACTCCAAAATCTTGCCCGGCATCGATTGCGGTCGGCATACCAGGTCGGCGAATCCGGTCGCAGCCGATGCCCGGGGCATGCCGTCAAATCCAGCCGACTCTGAATCTTGAATGACGACCAAGCCGCCGCTTTGATGGATGTCACGAATCCCCCGCGATCCGTCCGATCCGGTACCGGAAAGGACGACGCCGATGGCATGTTTCCCCTGGTCTTTCGCCAGCGAACGAAAAAAGACGTCGATCGGCAGTTTAAAGCCGGAGTCCCGATCGTGTTGGGTAAGGCGGAGAACGCCGCCTTCGATCGTGATATCGTGTTTCGGTTGCAACAGATAGATCGCATTCGGCTCGACACGCATCCCATCTTCCACGCGATGGATCGCAATTTGCGTGTGCCGAGCCAAGAGCTGATCCATCAGGCTCTTGAAATCGGGGGACAGATGCTGCACGACCACGAACGCCATGCCGCTATTCTTCGGCATATGATCGAAGAACAGTTCTAGCGACTCCAGCCCACCGGCTGAAGCGCCAATGCCTACCACATAAAACGGAGCTTCAGCGGGCGTTTCGTCCGCGCCGGCCTCGTCCGCAGGCGACGTGGCGTCTGGTGTGGTCATCCAATTCTGCCCCAAAAGCGACAATTTTTTTCTGCCGTATTGTAGCAATTGGATTTCCGGTTGCCATTCAGTTCTCCACAATCCCCTCATAGGGAAGCAAATAGAGAGCCGTACTACGCCGCATTTTTCCTATCAATCGCCGCCGTGCTCGCTGTGGCGATCCAGGCTCCTGTCGGTGACGGAATTTCAGTTCAGTACGCTTTCGCGATGGCAGCCCGAACCTTCGATGATTTCTTCAACGAGGTTGCTAGGATTGATCGGCTTTTGAAACCAGCGATCGCAGCCCTGCGGCCCCAGTTCGACGCCATATTCGGTCGGATGAATCCCGCTGACGGCGAATACCTTGAGATGCTCGTACTTGGCGTTCCGGCGAATCTCGCGAACGGTCCATCCGCCGTTGAACTTCGGCATGTTCATGTCGAGCAAGATCACGTCGGGCATCGTGTTTTGCGCCAAGTAGCGGATCGCATCGGCGCCATTATTGACGGTCGCCACCTCGAACTGTTTGAGACTCAAAAAGCTGGCCAACAAGCGGGCCTCGTTCACGTTGTCATCGACGACTAGCGCCCGGCGGATCACCGCGCCGGAAGCATCTTGCTCTGGCGGCGACCATTGCTTGACTTGGCGATCAAGCGCGTCCAGATCACGAATGATTCGCGTTAATAGGGCCAGAACATGCCCGGAGTCGGTAATTTCCGCCGCCTTTTGCACCTGTTCCAGCGATTGAATCGCCCGGTGCAGATGATCGGATATCGGGCTGAGGCCGAGCTTGTCGCGATTGACGGCCAGACCGCTGAACTCGCTCGGCGGAAGTTCTTTGCGGCGAACATGCACTTCGGGAGGAGCGTCGATGCCAAGCCGAACCTTCGACTTGGAAAGCTGCAGAACCTTGATGGTGATTCCGAGGTTTGAGAACTCAATCGATTCGGACGAATTGCGAGACAGAACGAGCATACAGGGTTTCCTTTCCAAGAGAACTTTTCAGGCAACTTCCTACCTGAACTGCTAGTATCCGACTAATGATTGGACGTCGTGAATAGCACCTCACCGACATGTAGAGCAGACGACGGTCTGCATAGCCGAGGGCCATCGTGACAAGAGCGTGACGTCCAGTCGGACTGGTATGGAAACCTGCCGGGAATCACTTCCCCGCGTCTCGTCGGAAAAGAGTTCTAACGGGACTGACGAAATTCGACAACATCAAACAAGTGCGATCTGTATGGAAAACTTGCAATTATTTTCCAATCGGTCTCATAGGCGCCTATTAGCGATCCGATGGCGAGTCTTGTAAGCTCCACTCAACATCGAGCTTGCTCAGTTGATCGGCGAACTGTCGTCCCTTGCACAGATAGCCGGAAATATGCGGCTTACATGCGTCGAGTGCGCCCGGATCATACCAGGAACTTGCCAATACGAAGATCCGATGAGATTGGAGCTGCGGATCGTCTCGGACCACTTCCAGAAACTCTTGTCCCGACATCCGCGGCATGTTTAAGTCGAGCAGTATGCAGTAGACCGAATCATGCTCCGGCGCCGCTGCGGTTGCCCGTAAGACTTCCAAACCTTCTTCTCCATCGCGAACTCGCACGACCCGATTGGCGATTCGCTGACGCGTAATCGCTCGCCGCATCGAATCGGCGTCGATGTCGTCATCATCGATGATCAGGATCGTCATCTCGCTCGCAACCATACTTCCGTTCCCTCGCTGAAATCGAGCGTCGTCAATTGGTTTGGCAATAGCGGTGGAGATAGGGCAGCAGGCCCGAGACCATCGCGGCTAACTTCGCCGCTTGCTGGTCGGCCGAATCGAAATCGCCGCGGGTTCCCCGCTGCTCCAGATCTAACGCTATTGTAGCCGCTTCCATTTGGTGAAAAAAGCGAAGGCCGCTTTTTAATTTGTGGGCCGAGACGGTCAGCCGATGGTCGTCCTGCTCTGCAATCGCCTGCTGGACGCTGCGAATACTCTCCTCCATTTCCTCAGCATAGGTCGCGACAATTTCGACCAGCACGGGACGATTGTCCCCCAAGCGCGATAAGATTTTCCGCCAAGGCACCGGCGAGTCTTCGCTGACCACCGCCGGCGTCTCCGGCGACCGCTCGCTTTGGGCCTCTACCGCGACCGCCTCTGGGCCGGCAATTCGCATCGCGCTGTCGATCGCCGCGAACAGCGAGTCCGGCAAAAGCGGCTTCGATACGTACGCATCCATCCCAGCCGACAGACAACGCTCGCGATCGGTCTTCAGCGCGTGGGCGGTCGTCGCGACGATCGGCACATGGCCGCCCGTTTTTTGTTCGTACTCGCGGATCAGATAGGCGGCGGTCAGGCCATCCATCTCCGGCATCTGCACATCCATCAGGATCACGTCAAACTGACCGTCTTTGACCGCCTGTAGCGCCTCAACGCCGTTCTCCGCAATGGAGATCTGATGGTTTCGACGCCTTAGAATTGCGGTCGCCACTTGCTGATTGGCGCGGCTATCTTCGCACAACAAGATCCGCATTCCCGCTGTGGCCGATTCGGCCGGCGGCGGAAGCGTCGACGCCGCCTGGTCGATGTTCCCACTCAAGCCAAGCCCCTCGACCATCGCCTCCAACAATTCGGACGGTTTCACTGGTTTACAAATCTTCGACGCGACTGGAACTCGAGCGGCGTTACCGAGGCTTTCAATTCGTCCAGCGGAGACCAGGATCACCACCGGTAGGCCATATCGCTCGGGGGCGCCGTTAACAGTCTGGATCAACTCCAGACCATCAAAGTTCGGCATCTTCAGGTCAGTAACCAACAGATCAACTTGCCTTTGAGCCTGCTTTTCGGCCTGCAAGATGCGCAGCGCCGCTTCACCCGATTGGGCCTGCAGCGTCTCGATTTGGTGTGACTCCGCCACGTCGCACAGCGTCAATAGATCGAGTTCGTTGTCGTCGACGATTAGCGCTCGCCGACCTCGCAGGCCTTCCACAATCGTCCACCACGGCTCCGAGATCTCTCCCTCACTGCGACGGAGGCGCACCGTAAACCAAAACGTACTGCCGACGCCCAACTCGCTCTCGACGCCGATTTCTCCTCCCAGTTGATGCACCAGCCGGGACGAAATCGTCAGTCCCAACCCGGTGCCGCCATACCGCCGCGTGGTTGAAGTATCCGCTTGTTCAAACACGTTGAAAATCGACGCTTGCTTTTCCGCCGGGATGCCGATGCCGGAATCTTTGACCGAGAATTTCAGCAGGATTTCCTGCGGGTCGAGATCCTCCTGCTCGACGGCGGCGACGCGAACATCGACCGTTCCCTGAGTCGTAAACTTGATCGCATTGCCGGTCAGATTGATCAATACCTGCCCCAGTCGGCGGGCATCTCCCCGGAGTTCGCCGGGAACGTTGCGGGCGACGTGATAGCTCAGCTCGACGGGTTGATCCAGCGTTTTTGCGGCCATCGGCTTGAGAAGCTTCGCGACCAACTCGTGCGGTTGAAACGGCGCCTCCTCCAGATCGGACTTCCCCGCTTCGATCTTCGAGAAGTCGAGAATATCGTTGATGATTTGCAACAACGTACTGGAAGATTCGGCGACGGTGTTCAAATATTCGCGTTGTTCGCTCGACAGGTCGGTTCGCAAAACGGAGTCGGTCAAACCGATGATTGCATTCATGGGAGTCCGAATCTCGTGACTCATGTTGGCCAGAAACTCGCTCTTCGCCAGATTCGCTTTTTCCGCAATCCGTCGCGCCTCGCGGGCCTCCTCTTCGCTTTGCCGAACTTCGACCATCAGATTGTGCGACAGGGCCATGCTTCTTCCCATCGACCACATGACGCCGACCAACAGCAGCGACAATATCGAGCCGGCAACCCCAATCATCGCCGGCATGGTGCGGTCGATGCGACTCTCAAACACCGGTGAACTAACGGTCGTCACCGCCCACTTGCGCCCGCCAGCGTCAATTACGGTTCGCTCCACAAACTTGCGAAAGCCTTGCCCCTGCAGTTCGGCCTCGACCTGGTCAGGGGTGCGATCGCCGTACAGTTTGATTCCCGCTTCATTTTCTTCGATGTCGAAGATCATGATCTCGACGTTCCCTTGAGTCCGACTATCGATGCCCGCGAGCGCTTTGTTCAAAATGATCGGCGCGTACAATACGCCGCGCAGCCGCGCCAATCGTTCCGCCTCAGAGTCAGGCGTTTCCAGAGAATCATAGAGTGGCAAGTAGTAAAGAAAGCCGCTCGTCTTGGCGTTGTCTTGCAGCAGTTCGATCCGCCCGGTGATCGTTGGTTTCCCGGTCAACGCCGCCTGCTCGATGGCGGTTCGTCGGGTCGACTCCGAACCGATATCGAAACCCCAGGCCTGCCGATTTCGGTCAAGTGGGAAAATGTAGCGAATAATGAATAAGTCCGCGGCGTCTCCCTTGGTCAGCACCTCGAAATCGGGGCCGTCGTCGTCTCGCACCTCCTGCACGAAGTTCTTCAACTCGGATCGTTCGACGCGTTGAATCAAGCCCAGGCCGATCGCCCCCGGAAACTCGGTAGCCAAATCGCGCGACTTGACCATCGTAGCGAACTCATTCCGAGACACCTCTTCGCGCGACAAATACAAGCCGCGCAAACTTCGCAGGCCGTATACGACGCGATTGACGTTGCGCTCGATATCCTCCACAACCAAGTCGGTGAAGTACGAGAACTCCGCCTGTCTCGAATCGCGAATCGTCTTTTGAGCGTCACTCACCAGGTTGCCGGTAACCAGCAGACCGACGACCAGCGTACCGATGATAATGCCGGCGACCGGACGAGAACGGCGCAGTTCGGCCAGCGCCAGCTGGCGATCAGCGTCGGTCCGAATAAACCGCAAGCCGCGCCATACCAAAAAGAACCCGGCCGCGATCAGCGCTAGCAACATCGCCGTATGAATAGCCGTCGTCGAAAAGATGCTGGCGTCGCGGACGTTGGTACGCAGCAGGAACAAGAAGATGCTGATCAAACCCATTACGCCGGCCAGTGATGCGATCGTCTTGCGAACCCACGACGGCACGAACCCAGAGATCAACTGGCTGATCGCTAACAGCGCCAAGCCAATGGCGGTGCCAGTCGACATCCGTCCCGGTGGATTTCCCTGATCGACCGAACGGGCATCGGCGCTGACCAGCGTATCAATGCCCAAGTCGATCTGCAGGCCGTCTTCGACCAGGCTCAGACTCGCCAACAACAAGACGAACGCGGCCAAGCCAATCGCCGACCAATTCACCTGGTCGCCAATCGCGTTCATCCGCGCTCTTAACAGGCCGATCGCCGCCAAGACGGCCAGCCCGAGGGCCGTGTTGAACTTCATCGTCGGCAGACCGTCGATCAGCGAACGGAGCGTGATCCAACCTGCCGGCCAAGCCAACATCACCATCAACGTCGTCGCCAGCGACAAGCCGAGAAGAATTCGCCCCAAGATCAACAACCAGGCGGCGGAAACCACCTGCATTTCACGTGAGCTCGCTGACAATGCGTTCCTAGTCATGTCGAACAGTTCCCGACGGGCGTATTGGAGCGGCGCCGTTGCTCTTTGGGCCTGCGAGCGCTGGGCGAAACAAGATAGCGGTACGGTCAGTTGCGGATTTGCTCGCCTTCAGCATCGGGAATCGTGAACGAGATGGTCGTACCTTCGCCAACTTCCGATTCGGCCCAAATGCGACCTTCATGCTTTTGCACAATGCGTTTGCAGATCGCCAGGCCGATCCCCGATCCTTCAAATTCTTTTTGGGTATGGAGACGCTGGAAGGGAGCGAAGATCGATTCGCAGTTCTTGGGCTCGATGCCGATCCCATTATCGGCGACCGAAATCCGCCAGCCGGTCGCTTCTCGCGTCGCCGAAATCCGTACATGCGGCTTGGCGTTACGGCAGAACTTGATCGCGTTGGAGATCAGGTTTTGGAACAACAGGCCCAGGGCGACTAGATCGCCACAAACCGCGGGCAAGGGGCAATCGCACTCGACGATCGCCCCCGATTCTTCAATTGGCACCACCAGGTTTTGCAGGGCGACCTCTTTGGCCACTTCCAGCGAGGCAATTTCCTGGGGACGGCGAAGATCGCCATGCAGCGCGAAATCGATCAAGCTCTTGACCAACGCTTGCAGTCGCTCGGCGTTCACGCCGATCATCTGGACGTAGCTCGCCGACTCTTCGTTGATTTTGCCTTCCAGATCTTCGTGCAGGAAATCGGCAAGCTGGGTGATCCGCCGCAAGGGCGCTTGCAGATCATGAGCCGCCATCCGCGCGAAATTGGTCAGTTCCCGCTGGCGCTGGGCCAATTCTCGCACCAGACTGACTTTCTCGATCGCGTTGGAAAGCGCGCGGCGAACCGTATCGGGCGTTAGCGTATCTTTGACCAGATAGTCTTGTGCTCCCAGCTTCAAGCTTTCGACGGCGACGTTTTCGTTCCCCTGGCCAGAAATGGCGATGATCGGCACGTCGCTGCCCGACTCGCGAATCTTGGTCAGCACCTCCCAGTCGTGCGCGTCCTCAAGCCGGTAATCAAGAAAAACGGCGTCAAACTGGCTCTCTTCGAGTTGGTGCAGCCCCTCTGTGCCGCTCAGCGAGTGAGCCACATCAAACCGCTGCGGCCAGGCCTGGCTCAGCATCGCTTGCAACAATCGGGTGTCGGCCAGGCTGTCGTCAATGATGAGCAAGTGCATGTTGCATCGCCAATAGTAGGGAACAAACCTATGAATCTATTTCCGGTGGTCTCGCGCTAACAGTCCGTTGATTTTCTCGACGGACTGCTGGATCGCAGGGATGCGCTCGCAAAATAGCGACGGAAGTCGTTATTTTGCGAGCCGCGAAGAGCTATGCTCTGAGCCTGGCGAGGTTGGAAAATGCCACGAGGGCATTTTTCAGCAGGCAGCAAAGCATCATATCCGGCCGACATCCTTTCCGGAAATGAGCGATGTGCCGTTTCGACCTCGCGCGGCGGGACGCCGCAACGCCGCTACGATGCGGAGAGTGCCACAACCAGTCGCTACGTTCGGACGCGGAAATCGCTCGCCGGTCGTTGAACGACCAGCAGCAGAATCTCGTGATTCCGCCTTTTGCGGCTCTAGTGATTCTCGGATCGGTAATCGTCATCGAATCATCGATCTTACTCCCCCAATGGGCATCTGATCGACACCGATCTGCGTAAATCCGCAATCTAGCTGTGGGAACTTGCGACCGGGGCGTGGCGGTGTAGGTTCTTTTTGCCAAGTCGATGCGACTGCCCCATCTCGTACCTGGCGTTACTTCGTACGTCACACATTAGCCAGGAACAGGCTTGGCTGGGGTAGTCGCCGCCTAGGGCTCTGATGATCCCCTACGCGAAAACCTTAGGAAAAAGGTAAGGGATATGGTATCGAGCCAAACGACCGTGAAAGTACTGCTGTTGGAAGACGATCTGGCCGACCAGCAAATCATCGTTCGTAACCTAAGAGACAACCGGTTCGACTATCAAGTCACTTGCGTATCGAGACTGGCCGACGCGATTGAGCAGATTCGCCAAAGCGATTTTGACGTCGTCGTTTCCGACATGGACGTTCCGGATAGTTCCGGGTTCGAGACCATTCAGACGCTCCACGTCCACTGCGGCGAGACCCCACTGATCGCCCTGACCGCGAAGGAATATGCCGAACTGGCCGAGAAGATCTTGCTGGCCGGTGCGCAAGACTACCTGGAAAAGGGGGAAGTCCAGGGCAACTCGCTTAGCCGGGCCATCCTGCATGCGATACGGCGCCAGGAAACCCTGAACCAGAATCGACGGTTGGCTCGACGTTTAAAAGGCCAGCGGGCGAAACTTCGGGATCAAGCCAGACAACTGCAGCGCAAGAACCGCCGACTTCGCAAGCTCTATCGCACCGCGCGAGAGTTTGTCGACAACGTCTCGCACGATTTGCGGACGCCGCTTACCGTCATCAAAGACTACGTGTCGATCCTTCGCGACGGCATGGCCGGAGAAGTGAACGACGAACAAATGCGTCTGCTGGGCAAAGTGGCGATTCGCGCGGATGACCTCAACAATATTGTCGACGATATCCTGGACGCCAGTAAGCTGGAGGCTGGAGTGCTGGGGGCATGGCGACGAAGCGTCTCCATTCCGCAGCTCATTTCCCACGCCTCGAGTTTGCTGCGCGAACGCGCTGCGATTCATGACGTCCAGCTCGTCATCGAGTGCCCCGACGATCTGCCGGAAGCCTACTGCGACAGCGAGAAAGCGGTTCGGGTGATCGTCAACCTGGCGATCAACGCTCTCAAATACTCGCAGCCGGGTCAGACCGTCGTATTGTGGGCCAGCCACAACCCCGTCGATGGTGAGATCCGCATCGGCGTCACCGACCACGGACCAGGCATCGATGAAGAATCGCTCCAGCAGATTTTCCAGCGGTTCGAGCAGTTGAAAGATGACGTCGCAACCACCGTAAAGGGGCACGGGCTTGGCCTCAATATCGCCCAACGGTTGACCCGCATCAACCTTGGCGACCTGGATGTCGCCAGCGAGGTAGGAACAGGAAGCGTCTTTTCCTTCACGATCCCTGTTGCGGAACCTGGCGAGATCTTCTGGCGTTGGATGGAACTGAGGGGCAGCTCAGACACTCCGCTCGTCGCCATGAAGATCTCGCTGGGTGACGACGCCGAAGCGGCCCACGCGGAAGACTTCGACCGTTTCGCCAACTACTTGCTCCGCCGGCAAGACATTCTCTTTCGCCTGGCGCCGCGAGAGTGGCTGTTGATGTTACCGATGGCCGAATTGGATCTCCCTCACTGGGAGGCGCAGGCCGACCTCAATTTCTCTCGCTTCGTTCGGAATCGCCCCCAAGGGCCGATCCCGGGCTTTTGTCGCAGCGTCTTCAAGACCTGGCTCGCAGACGCCGACAAGGAATCGATTTTGACCGATTTCGACGCGCTGATCGCGCAACAGTCAACGCGACCAGTGGCCGACTACCTGGCGGCGTACTAGCTGAGCAAACCAAGAAATCCTTTGTAGAGGCGCAATGTGATGAATGAGTCACAACAGATTCTGATCATCGAGGACGAACACGACATCTGCGAAGGCGTTTCGTATCGGCTCCGTGCCGCCGGATTCTCTCCGCTGTCGGCCGGCGACTCGACCAGCGGCGTCGAGATCGCACGTCGTAATCGCCCCGATCTCATCCTGCTCGATGTGCAGTTGCCGGATAAGGATGGCATCACCACGCTACGGGAACTTCGGGACGACGAAATGACGAGTCAGATTCCGGTCATCATGCTTTCGGCGAGCCTGACGGAAGAAGTTCGGGCGCTCGACGCCGGGGCTCGCTTTTTCCTCCAGAAGCCGTACGAAGGGAAGTGCCTTCTTTCCGCCGTCCATGCCGTGCTGTCGCCCGTCTGCATGGCCTAACCACCCGCTGCCCTCCTTCCTGGCCGCCCAGAGAAAGAACGATGAAAAAGACGATTCTCATTGCCGATGATCATCCTGATATTGTTGAGATATTACAGCGGCGCTGCCAACGTTTGGGTTTGAACGTGATTACCGCGTCGTCGGCGATCGAAGTGGTCCGCGCGGCTAGCACGCATCTGCCCGACGCGATCATGATCGACGTCAACATGCCGGACGGCGATGGGCTCTCGGTCTGCGAGATGATCGCGCGCCACGAACGCTTTCAATCGATTCCAGTGATCGTGCTGACCGGCGAGTCTTCGACCGAGATCATGCGCCGCTGCCATCAGATGTGCGCCTACTACATTCCGAAATCGCCCGACGTTTGGATGCATGTCGAACCAGTCTTGTGCGAACTGCTATCGCCGGAGGCGGATGCCCCTACGCCGCTTCAGCCAGCTGGCCAACACGAATCGCCGCCCGACGCCATCACGATGCTCGACCGCTTGTTTGCGGTTTTGGGAACCGAAGCGCTCGACAGCCCCATCGTCGACCTGAACGCCAATGAAGCGAACGAGAAAGTCCCCTGGGTCTTAACGATCGAAGACGACGAAGACGTTGCGATTGCGCTCCGCATGCGACTGAAGGAGCTGGGCATCCTGTCGATGCATGCGATGGAAGGAACGTCCGGTTATCGCAATGCGTTCATGTCGGCGCCCAGCGCGATCTTGCTCGACTACGAATTGCCGGAAGGAGACGGGGCCTACGTGCTGCGGCGGCTTAAAGAAACGCCTTCCACCGCCCACATTCCGGTCATTGTCCTGACCGGACGCAAAGAGGGCTACATCCGCCGGCAAATGCTCACCATGGGCGCCAACGCCTTCTTTACGAAACCGTTCCACTGGAAGCAGATTCAAGAGGCGCTCGAAAACCTGGCGCCTGAGCTTGCAAGTTAATTGCGTTCTCTCCGCAACTCTAGCAGTCCGTTGATTTTCTCAACAGGCAGCTGGCAATCGCCGGCCTGGCTGCGTACCGCGCTGTTGCACGCCACCGAATCGGCGCCGGACGCCGTCGCCGATCAGCCAGTTCACCTGTCGCTCTAAAACCACGATTCACCACCATGCTCCAGCAAACCATCATCGATACAGCCGCTGGTCGCGGGATTGGCTTGGTTGTGCAGCGGCGCTGGCTCGATCAGGCGCGAAAATCATTCTCAACGATCGCCCCGGCATTGCGGATCTTCCGGGTGCGGTCGCCAACTTGCGCAACAGCGGCTGCGATGCGGCCGGTATCGAAGCCGACGTTTTTACCCGCACCGGGTGCGAATCGCTGCTCGCCGGCGCACTAGAAATCTCTCCCCCGATCACCGGGCTCGTCACCTGTCCTGCACTTCAAAAGGTCGCCTCGGTACTGACGTTAAACCCGGCCGATTTCTCGGCCTGGCTTCCGCCAGAGAAGTTAGCGCAAGCCAGCACCTGCCCTTCGGCGGCAAGCGACGCTTGCAGCGAGTCGATGTCGACGTCTCGCAGTGCGACGCCCGCTTCGATCGCCTTGTGAGCGGCCAATCCCGCGGCGTGCCCCAGCGCCATCCAGGTCGGCTCCATTCGGATCGAGGAGTACGCGACATGGGTCGCCGACACCGCAACCGACACGATCAGCCCTTCAATCGTTTGCGGTATCATCACCCGATACGGGATCGGATAGGGCCGGGTGATGTGGGCCAACATGCCGAGATAGCCCTCCAGCACCACGCCACAGTCGGACGGTCGCTTTTGAACCGGAAAACTATCGATCGGAAACTCTCCCACCGCGATCGTATCTTCGTAGTCGCCTGCGGCCGGCGCGTCTCCCGTGAAGGTGACGTCATGCTCGGTCAAGGTCGCCAGACCGACCAAACGGCGACCTTCGCGAACATACAACTGCCACGGGAAGTTGCCGTTATCGGTAAACTCATCCGCCGGCAGATGGTACTTGCCCGCCATTTCGCGATGCTCGGCCGGCACGGCGTCGTCCTGTTGCAAAAACCACAACAGCCCCAGCGTCAACTGCCGATGGCGATCGGCGATTTCGTCGCGGCGACGCCAATTGGCTTCGATATAGCCGACGTTTTCTTCGGCAAACGGAAAGGCGAGCGGACGGGGATTGATGTTGGCGTCGACCTTGCCATTCGGCAGATCGGTGACCGACAGCGCCCGCACCAGCGTATCGAAATGTTCGGGGTAGTAACCCCAGCCATCTTTGAGCACCTTGGGAGCGCTCAGTCGACCCGACTCCAGGTCATCGAGATATCCCAGATAGTTCGTTCGGTCATACCCTGCCGGCGGCTGGGTCAGCGGTGCGCTGTTGCCCGGGTCGCTCGACAAGCACAACCGATAGGTGTAGGCGGGCAGACGATCGTCTCCCTGACCGGTACTGCCGGGCAAGATTTCGCCGTTTCGATAGTCAAAGAAGATCTCGCCGGCATGCGACTCTCCATATTCTTCCCGCGATTCGCGTCCCAGTCGGAACTCGGCGCCAGCCGCGGCCAGCAGGTCTCCTTCGTAGGTCGCATCAACAAACGCACTGGCCGACGCCAGGATCCGTTCGCCGGTAATCCGGTTTTGCAGTTCGACGGCGGTAACCCGATTTTGCTGAACAGCCGCGCCTTCCAACTGATGATCGAGCAACAGCTCAATCGTCGGCAGTTCGGCCAGCATCTCCAGAAACGCCGCTTCGGCGACCGACGGCTCGAAGTAATACCCCTCGCGGCAAAGTGCGAACGCCTCGCTCTCGGCGCCCAGCGACGCGACATACGTTTCGCGGATCCGCGCAATGAACTCGAGAAATAGTCCGCCGATCGCCTCGGGGTGTTCGATGTCGCTCTTGCCGAGTCCACTGGTCGACATGCCGCCAATGTGCGACTGCCGTTCGACCAATGCGACCGTTCGCCCTTGTCGCGCCGCGGCGATCGCCGCCGCAATGCCGCCGGGCGTTCCGCCAATCACGACCAGATCCCAACTATTCGCCATTTCGCTCAAAGTCCTCTTCCTCAATTCCAAATAATCAATCGACGCTCGGAGTCAGCGGAGCCGCCCGGTCTTGGCTCTCCTTCCGATCTCCTAGCGTCCAGACCGTCAGCCCCGTCAGGTCAAGCCGAGACGAACCAACGACAAAACTCAACAAATAGGCGGTCACCGCAAAAAACAAGTTCACCAGCGCGCCGACCCAATAACTATGTACGCCCAACGTCCACGCCTGGGGCAGCCAACCCAACAGCCCCAGGCCTAGATAAGCGTTAAAGACGACCGCCAGGCACATCGCGATCGTCGCCGAAACGCCGTCGATCCGCCGCGTAAAGAACCCCATCATGAACAGCCCCATCAGACACCCGCCAAACAGGCTGGTCACGATCAGGCTGATATCGTTCATGCTTTCCTTTTCCATCCGGCTGAAGGCGATTCCGCCGCTGATCACCAGCACCGTCACCACCGCCGCGATAACGCGAGCCGTTCGCAAATAGAAACGATCGCTGTAGACGTCTCCCAGATTGGGCCGCAACAGATCGACCACCACCACGGTCGAAATGGAGTTAATGCCGGAATCGAGCGAACTCATCGCGGCCGCGACCACCGCCGCCAAGATCAAGCCCGCCAGTCCCGCCGGAATCCGCGTCAAAATAAAGTAGGGAAAGACCTGATCGGTCTCCAGTCCCGCAAGTGCAGGCTCGGGATAGGTCTGAAAGTAGACGTACAGCGCCGTTCCGATAAAGAAAAACATGGTCCACATCGGCAGCGCAATCGCCGAGTAGATGATCGTCGCCTTCCGCGCTTCGTAGGTCGACTTGGCGGCGACGTACCGCTGGACGATATTCTGATCGCCCGAGTAGATCGCCAGCCAGTTGATGATTCCCAAAATGGCGACCGTCCAGAAGGTTCGCTCACTCAAGTTCCACTCAAAGCTACCGAGACTGAACTTCCCCTCGGCGACGCCAACCTCCAAGACCTGCGTCATTCCGCCTGGCAGCTCCCAAGCGATGTAGAGAAAGCAGAGCAGTCCGCCCCCAAGCAAGACGATCGCCTGCACGACGTCAGTCCAAACGACCGCTTCGATCCCGCCAGCAATCGTATAGAACGCGATAAACAGCCCAGCGCCGATTACCACCACTTCAATCGACAGCCCCGTCATAAACTGCACCGGAATCGAAACTAGAAACAAGATCTGCGCCATCCGGATCAGTTGCAGCACGATAAAGCTGAGCGTTCCGTAAATCCGCGGGGCCATGCCAAACCGCATCCCCAGGTACTCAAATGCCGAGGTCAACTTTCCGCGGCGAAAGAATGGAATGAAGACCAGCACCGCCATCACTGCGATCAGCGGCAGCGCTAAATTGACCGCCAATTGTCTCCAGTCAAGCACATAGGCGGCGGCCGGAAGCGCCAGGAACGTCGCCGAACTGACGATCGTCCCCAGCATCGACAGCCCGATCACCCAGCCGGGGAACGCACGATTGCCGACAAAGTACTCTTCGGTCGTTTCATTCCGCCGCGAGAAGTAGATCCCAATGCCGAACATCGCCGCCAAATAGACAAGAATGGCGGCGACATCGAGCGGGCGAAGCGTAAGGTCCATGAAATTCTCAGGTGCAACATCAACAGCAGGAAGGACGACCGACAAAACCTCAACGGGGCGAAATCGCAATCGCATCGACCACGATATATTGGCCAACGCGATCGGCCGCCACCTCGACGAACGATTCGCCGGGCTTCAGGGTAAACGTACCGAGACTGTTCCACGTTCCCCCCTCGCGGCGCTGATTCACCTCGATCGTCTTTCGCCCCTTGGCATGCGAGACGGTAAACGGAACCTGATCGGAGCGATGACCTCGGCTGTTCCAGATCGCGAAAACCTCGTATTCGCCCGCCTGCTCTGGATTGAGTGCAAATCGGACCGATCCGGTCGCGGTCGGCTCTAGATAAAGATAGTCCTCGCCGTAGCGATCTTCGTCGCGACTGCTCGCTTGCCAATCTCCTTCGATCGTGACCAGATCGATTTGGTGGTTGTCGATGATCAGGTCTTTGTCGGTCGGCTTAAACGCCGGCGGTTTCGCCAGCGGCTTGTTGGGCATGGGAAGCGAATCGATATCTTCCAGGCGAATCTTCAGCACTTCAACCGTTCGCTTGCCGCCGGCGAAGGCGACCAGAACATGCCCATCCTGCTCAATCACGTGGGGATAATCAACGTGTCGCCGACCAACCAGGTAGCCCATCTTGGTGAAGACGACTCCATCATCGCTGATCGACAGCGCGAGCGGATCGCGGCGTTTTGGATGCGGGTTCGAGACCAACACATACCGACCGTCGGCCAGTCGCACGCCGCTAAACTTCGAGCGTGCGTCAGGAAAATCGGTCTGCAGCGGGCGACTCCAGGTCCGGCCGTTGTCGCTTGAGAAGGAGCGATACAAATAGCCGCGTTGCCAGTTGTCTCGAAACAGGGCCGTCAGTCGACCATCCGGCAGCACCCACCAATAGGGCTCCTCAGCGGCCAGCTCCTGGCTCGATCCCAAAACGGGAAACGACTCCCACTTGTCGATCGCGTCGACGCCGCCGGTCAGAAACTCGACCCCATGCCGCGAGTAGTCATACGTTCTTCGCGACATCATCCATTCGCCGGTCGGAATCTTCTTGGGCGGAAAGTTGTTGATTGCGTTTTTGTGGACGAGCGCGTGATCGATCCACTGTTGCTGCGGCTCATCCCAACGAAACGCCCGCAGTTCTAAACTCTTGCCAAAAAAGCCGGCCCCTTCGTCGAGCGAGCAGAGGGCCAGCAGTTGACCATCGCGCTGCCAGAACCCACGCGAAATCCAACGAAAGCCTTCCGCGCTGCGGGTGTTGTACAGCGGCGAATCTTCGCCCGAGTTGGGCGGAACCGGCGTCATATACTGCGGCTCGCTCCACATCAGGCCATCTTTGCTGGTCGCATACGCGACGCGCTGGCCGACGCGATCTTCGACCTCGGGGCCATCGCTCCACATCGCCCAATAGCGACCGTCGAAGTACGTCAAGTAGTTGTGTTGATTCACGCCATGCTTGGCGCGGACATCGCTGACCACCGCATGCTGAGATGGAATCTTCGGCAGCCGGTCGAAGTCGATATCATGCGGATTCTCCGGCACCCAATCTCCCTGCAACATCACGGTCGACTCTTCCCCCCAAGCCGGCGCCGCAGCGGACATCAACAAAGCGAACAAAACCAGGGACGACAATCGAATCATGAGCGGAGAACTCCAAGGGTGGGAAACAGGACGGCGGGACGCAGCGAAACGACTTACTCACTCTCTGGCAGAGCGTCCCCTTCGATCAGAATCGGTTCGACGATCAACTCCATACGGCGATCCGTGTCGTCGGGCCGACGCATGCTCCAGAGCAATTGCTCTACAGCGCGACGCCCGGTCAATTCCGGCGCCAGATCGATCGTCGCCGGCCGCGGATGCAACCCGGCCAGGTAAGGCTCTTCGTTGTTACAAGAGACGACGTTGATCTCCCGACCAATTTCGATTTTGGCCCGGTGAAGTTGCCGGTAAATCGCCGCAGTAATTTGATCATCCGGCGCGAACAGACCAATTGGGCGACGCGGATCACGCAACATTCCTTCGACGAGCGGCGCCACGGCCGCCTCGAGTTGGCGACTGGACATCTGCTCGAACGGAGGATCTTGATCGCTCTCGTATCGCTCGATTTCGACGCCTTGCAAGTGAGCGGCGTAACCAAAACCGTCACCCCGAGCGGCGAAGCCGGGGTGGTCGCTCTTGACCGTCAGAAAGCAAAGACGATCCAGGTCTCGTTGAAGTAGATATTCGCCTGCCAGGCGTCCGATAGCGGCGTTGCCTTGCGAAACGGCGCCATCCGAACTGCTGACGTGCGACGATAACCAGACCGCGGGAATGCCGGTCAGCTTCTCCATCAACTTCTTGGAAGCGCGATGTCCCCACAAAAGGACGCCGTCCAGTTGCCGTCGCTCCAGCGCCGGCGCCGACGCTTGCTTGCTGCTGACGTCCGCCAGAATCATGTTCATGCCGGCGGCCGAAAGCGCCTGCTCGACGCCGCGCAGCTTCGCCATCGCCAACGTTGGGTGACGCTGCGAACTGCCGTCGAGCATCAACACCGCGACGTTCTTGACCCGCAGTTGGCCCCCGCCTTCGCGGCGGGCCTTGCGGGGGCGCGGCTCGTAACCGAGACGCTTGATGATCTCGTTTACAATCTGGACCGTCTCCGGCGACACCCCGGCGTGATTGTTGATCACGCGTGAGACAGTCGCTTGCGAGACGCCGGCGATCTCGGCAATTTCTACGGTGCTGGTCATACGCTTTCTACTTTGCCTGGCGTTTGCGATCGGTCAATTCGATGTTCAACGTCGTATCTTCTTCGGGCAATTCAAACGCCTCCTGGTAACTTTCGCCCAGCGACTTACCATACGGCGCGAAGTCGGGATTGGGATCCACTCCGTCGAACGCTTCGACAATCACCAGATGGGGCCCGCCCACCATGGGCTGACCGTTGTTGCGGGTATCAAACTGACCATCTTTGATCGCGGCGCTGCCATAGGCGCCGGAGTTTCCCTTCGAACCGTCAGGCTGAAAAATGATCGATCCGATCGGCACTGGTTTTCCCTGGTGCGTGACGGTTCCCTGAATGCGAAAGGCGTCGGCCGCATCGCCGCCGCTGCATCCCAGCAACATCGCCGACAGCAGCAACATCGGTAGCGCGGTTCTACGTTTCACCTGGCTATCTTCCTTTTCACGCATGGGACTACGGCATCTCGACCACTTCGCCGCCGGCGCGACTGGCCAACGCCAAATAGGTTTCCATCTCGATCGTTGCGGGAAAAAACTTCACCGCTCCATCGGCCGTGGCGAAGTTGGCGCCGCCAGGATGTTGACTGCCGTAACCGCCATTGTTGGCGACCATCGTAAAGCTCGGAGTCTTGATCCCAATGTTGATCGGATAGCGATGATTCTTGGTCGTCGCCATGTACAAGCCGTTTGACGTCCAGTGCAAACCACGATTCCAGGCCCGATAGAACGGGTACTTATTCCATGAGAGTTCGCCAACCAGGATCGTGTTCGAGCTGCCGTCGGTCACGTCGCGCAGGCCCAGATTGCTGCGCAGTTTGAACACCCCTTCATCGGCCACTTCGCCAAACGAGGAGACGTTCTCTCGCGACGTGTCGCGGGCATAGTTGGCGTTGGTCGTCGCGTTAAGCCCGATCGGCCCGCTATTGCCAAAGTAGTGCGTCGTCGGGCAGGGCTGCTCCGAAGCCAACGTCGTAATCACCGTCGAGCCGCTGGGACAATGGAGCGCATCCATCGACGACTCGCTGCAAAGCGGCAGATTGTCGCGCCACGTGCCGGTGAAGTTGTACTGGTCGTAGATCGCCGACTGTTCGTAAAACGGCGCCAGGCGAATCCACATTCCATGCGACTTGCCCCCGTCGATGCCCGACGGCGGAAACGATCCGAAAGTATCGTGGTAGTTGTGCAGCGCTAGAGCCAGCTGCTTCAGGTTGTTGGTGCAGCTCATTCGCCGCGCAGCGTCGCGGGCCTGTTGAACAGCCGGCAGCAACAGCGCAATCAGCACGCCAATGATCGCGATCACGACCAGCAGTTCGACCAACGTAAAACCGCGCCAGCGGCGGCGGGCGGCGTTGGTGGAAGTCGGAGCCAGAGAAGTCATCGACCGGTACCTCCCGTGATTTTCTCAAAAGGAGCAGGATGGAAGCGTTTGCGGAGTTCATCCGCCGCTTTGGGGAGCTCCAACCTACCAGCCCCGCTGCCCCAGCAAGACAAATATCCGTGAATATTCACGACTTTCGCCAGATTCGTCTCCCAAGAGTGAAATCAAGCCCGCATTAAAACCACTTAAACAATGGCCTTTTTCCGCAATGAATCCGCGATATTCAACGATTGACGCGAAATGCCTATATTTCCGGCGCCAATGGACGCTGATTCGCCTCCCTGGTGAATATTCACCAGCTAACTCGCCACAGGTTGGCTCGTCGAGTCCTGCTAATCCGCTTGGTCGACCTCCAGAAACCGATCGGGCGAGGTATTGGAAAGTATGGAAGCCGGGCGATCTGGGGCGAGACTTCGTGGACAACAACAGACCTGATCCAGCCCCATGGGCGTCCTACTTCTGTTGCATTAGAACGTGCAATCACGGATACTGAAGCGACGCAGTTGGCCCCCGCAATCAGCACAAATCCTTCCTCACCAAACGCCGCTGCGTCCCTTCCCTCCCTGTTCGTCCTCGCAACTCGAGAAGCCGCTTGCGACGAACCTCACGCCTACCTTCTTCCGACTCCTTCCAGCGGCCATCCAATCATGTCGAAATCGACCAGCAATTCTGTGCGCGGTTGTCCAGGTTTTCGCCAAGCGACGCGGTTCAGTCGGCGACAGATGCTGCAAGCCGGCGCCTTGAGCGCCCTCGGATTGGGCCTGGGCGACTTTCATAGCCAACTGGCGGCCGCTGCAGCCAATGGCGGTCCGGCGCCCAAGGCGAAGGCCTGCATCTTCCTCTTCATGTGGGGCGGGCCCAGCCAGCTGGAGACGTTCGACCTGAAGCCGGACGCCCCCGCCGAAGTCCGCGGCGACTTCAAACCGATCTCCACCAAAGTCCCCGGCACGCAGATCTGCGAACATTTCAGCCGCATTGCCCAGTGGACCGACAAGCTGGCGATCATCCGTTCGCTGACCCACAACGATCCAGCTCACCTCTCCAGCGGACACGCCACGCTGACTGGGCAACTGGCGCCGGTCGTCAAGAGCGACGCCGATCCACCCAGCTCGAAAGACTCACCCCATCTCGGCTCGCTGATCTCTAAGTTTCGTCCCGGCGACGCGGGGCTTCCTTCGTTTGTGGCGATGCCCTGGAAAGCGCTTCACCCGGCCGCGCCCGGCGGCGAAGCTCCTGGGCAACATGGCGGTTGGCTCGGTTCGGCGTATGACGGGATGTTGCTGACCGGCGACCTGAACGATCCGAAGTGGCGACCGCAAGGACTTGGTTTGCCGGCCGACCTCGGACTCGACCGCCTCGAGTCGCGCGTTGCGCTGCTCAAGAAGCTCGACGCCCAACGGGCCGACCTACATCAGTCGCTCGCTGGCGCCGCCTTCAACAATCATCAGTCGCGGGCCATCGAAATGGTCGGTTCGGCCAAGGTCCGCAGCGCCTTCGATCTGACCCAAGAGACCGACGCAACGCGTGAACGTTACGGACGCAACATCCATGGCCAGTCGGTCTTGATGGCGCGCCGCCTGGTCGAACATGGCGTGCCGTTGGTCTCGGTCAACTGGCACAACGACGGCAAGAACTTTTGGGATACCCACGGCGACAACTTCAATCGAATGAAGAACGATCTGATGCCGCCGGCCGACATGGCGCTTGCCGCGCTGCTGCAGGACCTGGAAGACCGCGGCATGCTGGATGAGACGATCGTCGCGTGGGTGGGCGAATTTGGTCGCAAGCCGCGGATCTCCCAAAACAACGCCGGCCGCGAACATTGGCCCTTCTGCTACAGCGGGTTGCTGGCCGGCGGCGGCATCCAGGGTGGCGCCGTCTATGGCGAAAGCGACAAGCACGCCGCCTATCCCGTTTCCGATCCCGTAACGCCGCAAGACTTCGCCACGACGATCCTGCACGCGATGGGAGTCGATACCTCCGCGACGCTGCTCGACCGCGAGAATCGACCGCACCACGTATGCTCGGGCCGAGTGCTGCAAGATTTGCTGATCGGCTAGACGCCTACGTTGCGTCCTCCACGCAGCGCCCTCCCTTCCCTCCTGCCCCCACAACCAACCATGCGAATCCCGTCGAGTTCGATCTGGCTTGTTGGCGTCCTACTTGCAGTTTGGCCAGCGCTGGCCGCAGGGCAAAGCTTCGATTCGCTGCAACCGTGGACTTGCCCGCCTGGGCAGACGACGCAGATCAAGATCACCGGCAAAGATCTCAAGGCGCCGCTGCGTCTGGCGTTTGGTCGCCCCGGCGTCACAGCCAAGGTGGAACAGCTCGAGCCAACCGCTGCAGTCGTCGCCGTCACGATTCCGGCCAATCAGCCCCTTGGCCCGCTGCCCGTTTGGCTGGCCGGTCCCGGCGGCGCCGCGCATGGGCGGACGATCCTGATCGACGACCTGCCGGCAGTGTCCGATAACGGCGGCAATCACTCGCGAGATACCGCGCAAGAGATCCCCACCCTGGCGTCAATCGAAGGCAAGTGCGACGCCGCGGTCAGCGACTTCTATCGCTTTCCTGCAGCCGAAGGGCAACAGCTCTCGTTCGAGATCCATACGCAAGCGCTCCATTCCGCGATGGATCCAGTCGTGCGTCTGCTGCATGCCAACGGCGACGTCTTGCTGCAAGCCGACGATACGCAGGTCGGACCTGATACTCGCTTCGCCCACACATTCTCGGCCGCCGGAGAGTACTGGATCGAAGTCCAAGACAGCGGCAACGCCGCCGCCGGCGCCCTCTATCAACTGCGGATCGGCGATTTCCCCGTCGTCAACCAAAGCTGGCCGCTGGCGGTGCAACAAGATCACCCGACCAGCGTCACGTTCGTTGGCGCCACTGCCGATCAAGCGAACTCACCCGAAGTAACCGCCGCGACGACCTCACCAGCAACGATCAACGTCGCTACCAAGTCCCCCTCCGGAAAATCGTCGACCTGGGTTCCGTTACACACGAGCCGCTATCCGCAAGTGGTCGAATCGCCAGATGCTGGTTCGCTGACAGCGCCGGTCGGCATCACCGGCCGCTTGGCGGAGGCGAAAGAGGTCGACGCCTTCGTTGTGCAGGGCGTGAAGGGACAGACCGTACGAATTGCCGCCAAGACGCGCAGCTTGAATAGCCCAACCCTGCTGACCATGAAGCTGCTGGCGACCGACGGCAAGGTCATCGCCCAAACCAAGGTCACCGACGCGGACGAGTGGAGCATGGACGCCACCTTCCCGGCCGATGGCCCGTATCGCCTAGAAGTAGCTGATCTGCTGAAACGAGGCGGCGACCCGTTCACGTATCACATCGAGATCGCCCCGGTCGGCACGTTTGCGATCGTCCTGGCTGGCGACGCCAAGACTCGCGAGCACTTCCCGGTCGCGGTCAAAAATGGCGCCTGCGCGTTTCAATTAGGCGTCGCGCGGTTTGGCTATGACGGGCCAATCGACCTGTCGCTGGTCAGTGGCGGCGAAGGGTTTCGCTTGCTCAATCCTCGCATTCCAGCGGGCGCCAACGACTTTCGCGTGCATGTCGCCATCGACGACGCCTGGCGCGCCGATCGGCTGGAAGTGCTGAAGTTGCAAGCGACCGCCGCCGACGATCCCAACAATCGCCGCCTGGTTAACAGTCACGCGATTCACCGGGCGAGGGAGCCGTTTGTGCTCGCACCGAATGCCGATCAGGATGGCGCGATTCTATTGGTCGCGATTGGGCAACTGCCGCCGATCTTCTCGCTCTCGCCCACGGCGCCCGTTCAACTAGCTCGCCCGGTCCCAACCCACACTGCGACGCTTCCGCTGAAGCGGATTCATGACCAGTTCAAGTCCGGCGTCGAGATCCTAACCAACACGCTCTCTACCGGCTGGAGCGGAACCGCCAAAGCGGACGGCGACAACTACATGCTGACCGTGACGCGTGGCGCTGAAACGGCCCCGCATCCGGAACAGCTGACCGTTACCGCGTTCGGCGAGATCCACGGCCAAGGCTATTTGGAGCAGGTCCAGATCCCGATCCAATGGTTCGATCCGGTGCAAGTCGCCCTTACGTTCGCAGAGCCGATCATCCGCGGCGGCCCAGCCCGCGTTGTCGCAACGGCGACGCGCGCCGGCAACGAACCGCAGCCGATTACGCTTCGCCTAGTTGACTTGCCATCTGGCGTCACCGCGCCGGAGTCGATCACCATCGCCGCCAATCAAACGGTGGTCGAGTTCGACCTGCAGTTTGCCGCCGCCGCGTCCCTGCAGACGCCGCCGATCTCGCTTGTCGCAGCCAGCAAGTATCACGGCCAAGACTTTGAGGTTCGCTCGAAGCACGCCGTTCCGACGATGATCGAGGGCCCACAGCGGTTGACTCTCTACCCAACCTCGATTTTGCTGAATGATCCGCTCGGGCGACAGCGAGTGGTGGTCAGCGGCGCCGACAAGCAAGGTTCTGCCCGCGATTGGACGCGATTTGCCCGCATCGTCTCGTCGCGTCCCGAGGTTGCCGAGATTCGCAATGGCGTGATCTATCCGATCGCCGACGGCGAAGCGGAGATCGCCGTGCAAGTTGGCGGCGTGCGGCAGACGATCCCAGTGCAGGTCGCCAATCGCGGGACGACGCGACCGATTGAATTTGAATCGGAAGTGCTGGTCGCGCTTTCCAAGCAAGGTTGTAATCAAGGCGCCTGCCATGGTTCGCCCAGCGGCAAAGGAGGCTTTCGCCTTTCGCTGCGAGCCTTCGACATGCAGCTGGACGAATTAACGCTGATCCGCGAAGAGTCAGGACGGCGCATCAACCTGATCGAACCGGATAAGAGTCTGCTGCTACTGAAGCCGCTGATGAGCGTCGCCCATGGCGGCGGCAAGCAGATCCACCAGCAGGACGAGGCGTACACGATCCTGCGCGACTGGATCGCCGCCGGCGCCAAGGCTGATCCGGCCGATATGCCGCGAATCGAGCGTCTGGAGGTCTTTCCGGCCGAGAAGCAGATACGCCTGGTGGTCGACGGGCCGCAGCAATTGGCGGCGACGGCCCACTTCAGCGATGGCCGCTCGCGCGACGTTACCCATCTGGTCGCCTACGAAAGTTCAAATAAGTCGGTCGCCACGGTCGACGCTCATGGCTTGGTAACGCCGCACGAGCGCGGCGAGGTGGTCGTGCTGGTCCGTTTCCTCGAGCATATCGAGCCGGTCTCGCTAATGTTCGTCGAAAACCAGCCGGGCTACGCCTGGACTTCGCCCACGCCCCACAACTACGTTGACCAACTGGTAAACGACAAGCTGCAGCAACTGCAATACTTGCCGTCGGAGACCTGCAGCGATTCGGTCTTCGTGCGGCGGGTCTATCTTGATCTGCTCGGCATCTTGCCAACGGTCGACGAGACGAACGCCTTCCTGGCCGATACTTCGGCGAATAAGCGCACCGCGCTGATCGACGCATTGCTCGAGCGGGACGAATACGCCAAGTTTTGGGCGCTTAAATGGGGCGACCTGCTGAAGATGACCAGCAAGGACGTCGGCGATGCTGGCGTCTACAAGTACCATCGCTGGGTCGAAGACGCCCTGAAAAACAACATGCCGTACGATCAGTTCGCTACGCAGCTGATCACCGGATCGGGCAGCACGCTGGCCAACCCGCCGGCCAACTTCTATCGCACCTCATCCGACCTCAACCAATGCGTTGAGACGATCTCGCAGGTGTTCTTGGGTGCTCGGCTGCAGTGCGCCAAGTGTCACAACCATCCGTTCGAGCGCTGGACGCAAGACAACTACTATGGCCTGGGCGCCTTCTTCAATCGAGTGCAGCATCGCAAGACCGAACGGCCCGGCGAGATGTTCATCTACACTTCCGACGCCGGCGAAGTGACGCAGCCGCGAACTGGCCAGGTGATGACTCCTTGGCTGCCGCAAGTGGGCGACGTCGAGCGACAGAATGACGTTGACCAGCGGGTTCCCTTCGCCGAGTGGCTGGTCAATCCCGCCAACCCCTACTTTGCTCGGATCGAAGCGAATCGGATCTGGAGCCAGCTGTTTGCCCGCGGTATCGTCGAGCCGATCGACGACTTCCGCGACTCGAACCCGCCGGCCAACGCCCCGCTGCTCGAAGCCTTGGCGAAGGAGTTGGTCGAAACCGGCTATGACCGCAAGCAGCTGCTACGGACGATCCTATCGAGCCGAACCTATCAGGCCAGCTACAAGACCAACCCGCTGAACGCCGACGAGACGATCTACTTCTCGCACCAACAACCGCGGATGCTGAGCGCCGAACAATTGCTCGACGCGATCAATCAAACGCTCGGCCTGCAGCAGAACTTCGGCTCCACCGCCAAGGGGACGCTGGCGACGCAGTTGCCGGCGCCCGACGTCGCGCAGGTCGATTTCCTGAAGGTCTTTGGTCAGCCAGAGCGAAGTACCGTTTGTGCGTGTGAGCGTTCCGACGATACGAATTTGAGTATGGCGATCGAACTGTTCAATGGTCCGCTAATACATGAGAAGCTCAAGAGCGGCGGCAATCGCTTTCGCAAGGCGCTGGCCGAAGGAAAGAGCGTACCGCAGGTGGTCGAAGAGCTTTACCTGGCCGCCGTCTGTCGCCCTCCGACCGACTTGGAATTGAAAACGGCCGCTCAGCATTGCAGCCAGAGCCCCGATCCAGCGTCGGGTCTTGAGGACGTTTGCTGGGCGCTGCTGAACACCGAGGAATTCCTGCTGCAGCACTAATCCCAATCGGCGTTTCGTTCGCCTATCCCCTCAGGCTATTGTCATCATGCGTTCGTTACTTTCCGTTTCGCTCGTCTCGCTGTTGTCGGCGGCGGCCTCGGCTGTCGCCGAAGAGGCGCCGGTTAGTTTCCGGCGCGACGTCGCCCCGATCTTGCTGGATCGCTGTCAGGCGTGTCACGGAGCGAAGAAGGCCGAGGGCGGATATCGCGTCGATACCTTCGTGCAATTGCAAAAAGCGGGCGACTCGGGCGAACCGCCGATCGGCGCCAGCGCTGCCGAGCCGAGCGAACTGCTGCGACGGATTACCTGCACCGATGAGTTTGAACGCATGCCGGTCGATAGCGATCCACTGTCGGCCGCGCAAATCGCCCTGTTCACAAAATGGATCGCCGCCGGGGCGAAGTTCGATGGCGCCGATCCGGCGCAGCCGCTTCGCCTGGTCATTCCTCCCCCCACCTATGCCGCAGCCCCAGCGTCGTACCCGCGAGCCGTGCCAATCACCGCCGTTACCTTTTCGCCCGATGGCAAGCAGTTGGTCGTCGGCGGCTATCATGAGCTGACGATCTGGGATGTCGCCAGCGGCAAGCTGGCGCGGCGGATCGGTAATCTCGGCGAACGAACCTACGCGCTCCGCTTCTCGCCCGACGGACAAATGCTGGCGGTCGGCTGCGGCCAGCCTGGCGCTAGCGGCGAAGTGCGACTCGTGCGCTTTGCTTCGGGCGGAGTCACCGGCGTCGTTTGTCGCTCGGACGATGTGGTGCTCGATTTGGCGTTTCGTCCCGGCTCGACTCAGTTGGCGGCGGCGATGACCGACAGTTCGATCCGCGTCGTCGATACGGCGTCGCTGAGCGAAGTGCGCACGATTGCCGGTCATGCCGATTGGGTCACCGCGATCGCCTATAGCGATGACGGCACGCAGCTGGCGTCGGCCAGTCTCGACCAATCGGCCAAGGTGTTCGACGCCGAAACGGGGGCCGTGCTGGCCAGCTATCCTGGTCACGCCGCTGCGGTCCGCGGCGTCTGCATCTTGCCTGACAATCAGCAGGTGGTTTCGGTTGGCGACGACCAGAAGGTCCACCGCTGGCAAATCGCCGACGCTAAGAAGGTCGCCGAGATTGGCATTGGGGCGGAAGGTCGAGCCTTGTTGCGAACCGGCGACGACCTGTTCGTCCCCGCCGCCGACAAGCGGACGCGGCGGATCGACCTGAAGGAAAACAAGGTCGCGCAGCAGTTTGAAGGTCATGGCGATTGGGTGCTCAGCGCCGCAATTTTTGGCGCAAAACAGGAAGCGGGCGACGCTCGGGTGCTGGCGACCGGCGACTTTGCAGGCGAAGTTCGTCTGTGGAAACTGGCCGACGGATCGCTGCAGCAGTCGTGGCTGGCGAAGCCGTAAGTCGCCGCTATCTCACAATTCGCCTCCGCGTCGACGGAATGCGGGAAGTCGACGCGTTGTGGATTGAGGCGACTTCGCTACAATTTGGGGATTCCCACGGGAAATCTCTTCCAAAGATCCCAGCCCCAATTGGCCCTTGGCGGCCTTCGGCCCGACGCTTATCGATCCGCGACCGAGGGAAAACGATGAAACCCTGGCAACATTTGTTTCAAACCGCCATGGCGGACGGCGAAACCTACTTCAACGCCGGCGAGTATCACCGTGCACGGCTGTTGTTTCAGGAAGCGTATGAACGGATCCCCGAGCCGCAGCGCAACTACGCCGAATCGACGCAAGCCCTCAGCGGCCTGGCCGACTGCTTTTACTATCTCGAAAACTACGAGAAGGCGAAAGGCCTGCTCGATGACGTCCTCTTCTGCCCTGGCGGCGCGGCGAGTCCGACCGTTCGCCTGCGACGTGGCCAGATTTTCTTCAAGACCGGCGACGTCGAAAAGGCAAAGATGGAATTAACCGCGGCCTACCTGAACGGCGGCATGGCGGTCTTCCACAACGAGGAAGAGTGCATGCGGTTGATTGCCAACGTGATCGAAGGGTACGAGCGCCGTTAGGTCAACATCGTCCCGGTCGAGTCGCTAAAGCTGTCGGTCTCGACCCCCATTTTCTGAATCATCGTCAGCAACAGATTGCTGAGCGGCGGATGGTTGTCTTTGTCGTGGGCGACGTGCCCGCTGTGCTTGAGGCCAAGTCGGTGTCCGCCGGCCACGAGCAAGGGCAGGTTCTTGGGCGAGTGCTCGCCACCTTCGCCCGAGTTCATGCCGCTGCCGTACATGACCATCGTGTGGTCGAGCATGTTGCCGTCCCCATCTTCGGTCTGCTTCAGGAAGTCGAGGAACCGGGCCAACCGCGACAAATGAAAACGGTCGATCACGCCCAACTTCTTCAACATCCCCGCGTCGCCCCCATGGTGCGAAAGCTCGTGATGGTTTTCCCCGCCGCCCCCCAAGCCGCCGGCTTCGCGCGACCATTCGTAGCTGATAACCCGCGTCGTGTCGGTCAAAAACGCCAGGTACGACAGCTCCATCATCACGTCGATCCACATCGGCCGATCATGGGCGTCGTGCGACTTGCTGCTTAGCTGCAGGAACTTGGCGTCGATCTCCGGCTTCGGCACGTCGATCCAGTTCTCGAGCCGTTCGACGCGCTGCTCCGTTTCGCGCACGCTGCCAAGGTATTGATCGAGTTTCCGCTGATCCTTCTTGCCCAACTTCTTGTGCAGCGCCTTCGCCTCGGCGAGCACGCTGTCGAGGATCGACTTTTGTTCGGCGTAGCGTTTGAGCGTCGCCGCCCGGTCTCCGGCGCTCTCCGGAACAAACAACCGCTCGAACAATCGCTTCGGCGAGTTCTCCGCCGGCACCGGCGTTCCGCGGCGATTGAACGACAGCGTATGCGAATGGCCGGCCGAACCAGTTCCGCTGCTATCGGACAACTGCAGCGAGCCGAAGCGAGTCTCTTTGCTGTGATGCTCCGCCGCGATCTGATCGGCCGAAACCCAGTTGGTGTAATCGCTGCCCGGGGTCGCGCTCAAGTCGGCGCCGGTCAGCCACGTATCGGCGCCGCTGTGACCCCCTTGCGAGTTGGGATGTCCCATGCCGGTTAGAACCGTGAAGTCGTTCCTATGGTCGGCCAGCGTTTGCAGCGTCGGCGACAACTGGTAGTCGGCCCCGGCGGTCTCGGGCATCCATTCCAGAATGTTGACGCCGTTGGGGACATAGCAGCAGATCATCCGCGGTTGCGTCGCCAATGATTTGGCCAGCGGCTTGAATTGCGAAGGAGCGGCGGCGGCTCGCGGCATCATCGCGTCCAGCAGCGGCAAGCTTAAGCTTACGCCCAGTCCACGCAACACCATCCGTCGTGAAATGGTCTTTGACATTCTGGTTATCCTTTCGCTTGTCGGCAATGGTCGATAACTGCCTGTTGAAAAATGCCATCGTGGCATTTTTCAACCTCGCCAGGCTCAGAGCATAGCTCTTCGCGGCTCGCATCCGTGCGACCACGCAGTCCGTCGAGAAAATCAACGTACTGATAACTGCGTTTGCTATTTCGTTTGGAAGGTGGGGGACTGCACGACCGCGTGAATCAGCGACCGCAACGTCTTGTCGTTCGACTTCATGGCCGCGACCGCTTCGTCAATTTGCGGGCGATCGACAATACTCATTTCGCGCCCCAGCGCGTAGGTGAACATCTTCTCGGCCAGGCAGCGGAGGAACAGGTCCTGTTTCTCCATCAGCGCCGCCTGGAGCGACTCGATCCCATCGATCTCGGTTCCATCGGGCAACGTCGCCGAGGCGTCGATCCGCGGATCGTTCGAGCCGACGCGGCCTTGATAGCCATGCCCTTCCTGCTCGCGCCAGTCGCCGGAGCCGTCAAAGTTTTCCAGAGCGAAGCCGAGCGGATCAATCTTGTTGTGACAGCGAGCGCACTGCGCCAGCTCTCGATGAATTTCGAGCCGCTGCCGCACCGTCGCCTTATCGATGCCCGGCGCCTTGGGCGCGATCTCGCCGACGTTGGCGACCGGCAGCCCCGGATCAGTCCCCAGGATGTTCTTCAAAACCCAGACGCCCCGTTTGACCGGCGAAGTCCGCGTGCCGTTCGACGTGATCGACAACATCGACGCTTGCGTGAGCACGCCGCCGCGATGCACATCGGCCGGCAGCTCGACTCGTCGCAGCTCGTCTCCTTCGACTCCCTTGATCCCATAGAAGCGGGCGAGCCGCTCGTTGACCACGACAAAGTCGGAGTCAATAAAGTTCGTCACGCTCAAGTCGTTCTGCAAGATCTCGCGGAAGAACCCAAGCGTCTCGGCGACGATTGACGTTTCCAAGTGGCGATCGTAGCGGCGGAACAGATCGGGCGATGGCGGATTGGCGCCCACTTCCCGCAGGCCCAGCCATTGGCCGGCGAAATTCTCGACCAGCGCTTCCGACTTTGGATCGGCCAGCATCCGGTCGATCTGACGATCGAGCTCGGCCGGGTCGCGTAACTTGCCGGCAGTCGCTGCCCGAAACAGTTCGTCATCCGGCATGCTGCTCCACAGGAAGTACGACAGCCGCGACGCCAATTGATAGTCGTCGAGCGGCGACGCTTTGTCGTCACGCAACGTCGGTTCGGCCAGGTACAGGAAGTGAGACGAGATCATGATCGCCGTCAACGGCGCTCGAATCGCCGTATCGATCGACTTAGAATCGGCGTAGGCCGCGTCAAACAACGCCAGCTTCTGCTCGACCTCGCTCTGGTCGGCTGGGCGGCGGTAAGCTCGCTGGAGGAATTTCCTGATCACGCCGCGGGCGTACTCGCGCGGATCGCTCTCCTGCAGCGGCGAATCGGGAAGTAGACGAACATGGGTTGCCGGCGGCCACTCGGGATGGACCGGGCCTTCCAGTTCCATCCAATCGATCGCCGCTTCGGGTCGGGCGAACTCGTCATGCCCTTGCATCCAGAAGTTTTCGAGTTCACGAGGAATGTCGTAGGCGTAATCGATCGTCAAGCCCGCCTTCTCGGTCGAGAATTCGGTCTCGATCTCGATCGTCTGCATTTCGGGCAGGTCGGCGTCGACGTCAAACTCGGCGATCACCTTTGGCTGGCCTCCCAAGTGCTGCGTCACTTTCAGCCGCGGCCGACCATAGTCGTAGTCGGGGTAGGTTTGAAAGTGCTCGACGCCCCGTTCAAATTCTTGCCGCTTCCACTTCTCTTGGCTGGGGTTCTTTTTGATTCCCTCGTCCAGGCGATTCTGTAGAAAGCCGGTCGCCGACTTCACCACTTCTGCGCGACTAGGCACGCGGCCGCCAACCCGGATTCGCACGATGTACTTGCCCGGGTTCTTCACCGCGAAGTCGCGGACGTTGATATTGCGATCCCACGAGTGATGGTGCATCACGATGGTTTCGCCTTCATCCCGGTTCTTGCCGCTGTTGATGATCAACCGCTGCTTGTCGTACTCGACCCGATTGCGGTCGGAGTGCCCCGACTCGGGCTGGAACCGCCAGCGAATCGCCGGCGGCTGGTCCCCTTCGACCAGCGCCTCGTCCAAGATCTCTTGCGCGGCGTCGTAGTACTGCTCCATGTGCAGAGGCGAGATGGTGAGCGCCCCGCCGTTATTGTCGAAACCGCCGGTCGGCGGATCTTGCGGAAAGTGGGAAGTATCGTAATCGACGCCGACCAGATCGCGGATCGTGTTGTGATACTCATCCCGATTCATTCGCCGCAGGATGATGACTGAGTCCCGTTTGATCTGCTCGGCCCGGATCATCTCGGCCGTAACCCAGTCAACCAACTGGGCGACCTCTTCCGTCTTCGGTTGCGGCTCGTCCTCCGGCGGCATCGAGTGGCTGTTGAGCACGTTGACCACTTCCCGCCACTTGCCATTGGTGGTGAGGTCGTCAAATGCGGCCGAGAGCTGCGTGTCGACGCGAAACTCTCCCTGGTCGTCATCGGGTCCATGACAACGAAGGCAATGCCGCTTCAGAAAACCGGCGGCGTTCTGGCGAAACGCGGATTCGTCGGGCTGAAACGTCGCTGGCGATTCGGCGTAGGCTGTCGAAACCCATAGGGTCAGACAGCCGGCGACAAAGCACAAGAGAAAACGGAACTGCATCACAACTGCCGAAAGATGGGGGACCTGGAAGGAGGAACGCCTGCCAGCGAAATGAGACCTTTAGTTTAAACCTATGACCAAAAAAGGCCAAAGGTTTCGCCGTAACGCGCGGAACTTTGGCGAACGCCCAAGTGCCACCGGCCAGATGCATCATTGCCACCCCGATTTACGGAAGGCTGCGGCGACTTCGCCACTTTTCAAAGAAGTAACGCATATCGCTTTGCGCGCAGTTGTCTCCCAGCGACTCGGACTGCATAAGGTCCGTTAGCTGCGGCAATTCTGCGTTAGAAATGCTCTGTCGTTTCAACAGCGACTTCCAAAGACGAATCGCTTGCAGATTCGCCTTGTACACCGGACAGTCCTCGCCCAATCGCGCGAAATAGCGCTCCACCTTGTCGGTGTATTGCCGATAGTCCACGTTGTCGCTGGGAAATCTGCAAAGTTACTTCAGGTGACCAGCCAACTGCGGAACGACCACCTTTAACTCGGTCGCTACCAACTCGGCAGTCGCAGCCGTTCCCGCTGGGCTGAAGTGGGTTGTGTCGGTTTCGCTAAAGTCGTAGGCCGAAGTCTTCTCTGGACCAAGCTTGTTGTGATGGGCGACGCTGATCGTGTAGAGATCGAGAAACGGGACCTCTTCCGCTTTGGCGACTTCGCCGGCCGTCAGGGCGTACTCATACAGCGGCGCCTTCAGCAGGTCGCCGGCAGGCCGCGGCAAGATCTTGCCGTCGGGGCCAAAGTTCCGCCGCGTTACCGAACTGACGATCACCGGCCCAGCGCCGGCCGCTTTGATCCGATCGACGTACGACTTCAGCTTTTCGGCGTACGCTTGCGTACCATATCGCTTTTGATCGTTGTGGCCAAACTGCACCAGCACGTAGTCTGGCTTTTGTTTCAGCAATTCATCCAGCTTGTGGGAAAGCGAATCGAGCGTCGCCCCGTTCTTGGCGTAGTTAAGCACCTCGGTGTCGCTGCTGACCAACTTGCTGAAGCCTGGGCCCCAGCCGTAGGTCGTCGCGACGGTCGAGTCACCAATCAGGCCGATGGTTACTTCTTTTTGATCGGCGGCCGTCGCCACGGCGCTGACGGCGACGGACAAGAGCAACGCAACAAGCGTGTTCGCTTTCAACGACATGCGGGGAACTCCAAGACGAAAACGACGGGGTAATGCTTCTAGGATAGTCGAATCGGGACGCTAGGCTACGGTTCGATCGGCGGTAGGCTCTCCATCCTTGCTCCCATAAAGTCGATCTTGACGCCTGCAATCTCAAGTACGGCGATCCCCTTTTGGTTAATCACCAGCAACACAATCAAAGAAATGCAGGGAATCATCAGGGCAATACAGCTCAGGGCGATCACCGCTGGATGCATCCGTAACGCAATCCCCAACTTGCAGAAGCTGAACAGCTGCAGCACGGTCAGCGGCAAATAGATCAGTCCTCGCAAAAATGGAGGCAAGTTCGAGTCTCCGGCAAGAATCATTGCGACGAGAAAAATGAAGTTGAACAACAGTGAATAAATCACCCACTTCTGCCCACTCGCAATCTCATGCAGTTGTGAACTGCTAAGTACGGGCTCGGACGAGACAAGAAACGACAGCCCGCACTGGGGACAGGCGTCCAAGTTGCCGTCAACTTCGCTCTGACATCCGGCACACGTAATCATCGCCATGCATCTATTCCTAGTAGTTCGTTCAACTATTCCTTCTTCGCCGCCGCCCAGATCGCCAGGTTGCGAAACTGCGCGCCATCCTTCCGCGCGACCATCCCAACGCGCCCCTTGCGATCGGCGAACCGCTCGTGCTGGGCTTCCAGCGTGATGTCGTCGACCTTGGCGATCCACTGATCGCCGCAAACCTCCAGCGTGATCGTGTGCCAGGCGTTGGGATCGATGTCGGCCTTCACGCGGATCAGCTCTTCGCGGCGGGTCTCTTTGGCGATGCCGCTCATCTCTTGAATCCAGATCGCCGTCGGAGTGATTACCACGCGGCCGAGGTGATGGTTCGGTTGATTCGTATCGCGGCAGACGAAACCGACCTGCGGCGACTCGCCCAGGCGAAACTCGCCGGTCAACACCAGGTCGCCCAAGTCGGTCACCACTTCGCTGACCGCCTCGTGCCCGTTGGGGCGTTTGGCGGTCGGGCGTTCCGACTTCTCGTAGGCGGCGCCATCGTCGATCGTCCACTCGCCAATCCCGGCCCGCCAAAGATTGGCGCCCGGCTTTCCCTTGGCGCCAAAGGCGGACGGCTGATCAAATTTTTCGGCCGAGATCAACTTCGTCGGTCGCACCAAACGGGTCTGCGGCGGGGCCGGCTCTTCCGCTTGCACGAAGTTGAAACAGGAGACCACTACAAACAGCGCGGCGAGGCGTTTCATCGGGGGAAACTCGCAGGGAGTGAAGAAGTGCGTAGCTTGGGGAAACTTGGATAATAGACCGCCGCCGATGGGATGTCAAAGCGGCTACCGAAAGGACTATTCAGTTTGGATGAAGTCGGCAATTTTCCTCTTTTCAGTTTCGCCAAGAGTCGCATAATCACGACTTCTTTGCCGCTCACTCCATCATCCCTTGCCGATTTTCCGCCACGATGACCTGCGAACATCTCCGTCCTTTGGAACAAGCGATCCTGGCCAGCGAAATTCGGGAGACCTACCGCGGCGCCGCCAGGTCTGACAACTGCCGCGAGTGGGTCTACTTCGATTGCTTTCTTGACCTGCTGGCGATTCGGGAAGTAGTGGAGCTGGACGACTGCGTCGTCGAACATGCCCACCGCGGCACGCACGACGGCCAAGAGCGCGGATTCGTCTGCAACCAGTGTAACGACGCCATCATGGGCCGCTACGCACCCCAGCCCGGCGTCGTTACCTATCCATAGGCAACAATTTTCTCCTATCACGCCGCCGAGTGCTGATCGGTGCGATCGAGCACAATCTCGGTCGCCAGCGGTAGCGATCGTTTTTCGAACTCGACGACAAAGCCCCGCGCCTCTTCGAGCGACGCCGCCCGATAGATGGCGACCGGCATTTCTGAAGCGTACCGGGTATAGGTCACAACAAGATACGTATCCATTTTCTTCCTCCCCGGTGGATTAGCGATAGTTCGGTTCCGAGTCGGTCGCGGCGGCGCAGCACGTATCCGCTTCCGGCTGCTGGGCGTAATCATCTTGGGGGCGATCGATGGCGAATGGGCAAACGCGCATCGTCGCACAAGCGCCGCAATGGCGCAGTTGGCAAGGAAGTCGGACAAGCGCCATCGCGCTGCTGCGCGATGGCGACGGGGGAAGTGTGTGGGTGGACGACATAGATACCTACCTTCGGCGCAAGGAAGTCGGGTCAATGGAGATTGGGACAGTTGCAGCGGCCCAAGAAATTGAGCAAAAGAGGCGACGTCAACGGCTGTCGCGGCCGGCAGCGACCCAGCGCTGTCTCGGTAAGAATCCCTCGAATGACGAACTATAGAATAGTGAACATTAGTGCGCCATGCAAGCACTATTTTGAGCCTTGTTTTCCCGAGGTTTTTGCACATTCTGGCCGGTGGAAAAACAGTCACTAGAAAACCGCGGAAAGCGCCAAAACAGCTCCATTTGGGCGCCCGAAAATGCGCCCTAATTCTCCTTCATTGCAGACGGTTCCGCCTCCGTTTCGGCCGCCCAGTCCTCGGGCGTTTGCAAGTAGATTTCATGGATGCTGGGAGGCACGTCTTCGGCGGCGATCTCAGGCAAATCGGCGATTATACGCATACATTTCGCCCAGCGCACCAACCAAGGTAAACCGCTCGCAGTCAGTTGGAACGGGGAAGCGATCGCGTTCCTGCGGAACGGTCGGGGCGAACCCACGCATCGAGTAAAGACGCATGCGGAGCGTCACCCACGGATTGGGAGAACCCGACGTCCCAATCGATTCGATCCAGTACATCGTGTTCGGTTCCTCCTGCAGATAGACGATTCGCTCGGTAGCGGTCGTCTGTACGCCAATCACGAAGACCTGGCTCGGAGGGTAAATGGTCGCCATTCGATATCCGGCCAGTGCGCCTACCGCGAGCAACCCGGCGGTCAAGCAGATCGACATCACAACGACCCTACGAGTGATGCGACGGTGTTTTGCCTGGTTGGCGTCGTGATCGGAATCTTTCGTCATGTTACGGCTTGTCACTTTCCTGTCCTCGCGGGATTGGAAATCCATATTAGCAGGGGCTTGCGCCCGTCCCCTACAGCCCACCTTGAGGTCCCGCCAACCCTATGAAGATTTCCCGTTTCGCCATCTTCGCCGTGGGAAATATCATCGTCATCGGCATGGTCGCAGCGCTCGCCTATCAACATGGTTATACCGCCTGCTACCAAGAGTTGAACCATCACAATCGCACCGACGTCGGCTACCTGATGAAGCCGGGCGACTACACGATGGTTATCCGAGACCCCGAAAAACAAAACGTGCTGCTCGAATGCCAGCTGATCGCGTCCGAGCGCGGAGTGCAACGGCTGAAGGCGCTGGCGGCGAAGAACGATTAAACACCAGCCCGCAGCGCGAGGGAATGCGGCATCTATTACGTCAAGGTAGGCGGCGCCCAAACCTCCTCAACTCGGCGACAGATCGTAACTCCTTCTTCATCGAACCGTCCGCCCCTTCCCGATCCGCTCGCCTATCAGTCCGTTGATTTTCTCGACGGACTGCTAGTGTTTCGTCTACCGCACTTCGCTTGCCCAACAATTTAAGTATCGTATCTCCAGCACTCCGGTCGCTGCGTTCACCACATGCAACCGATCGCCTTGTTCGATGCTTACAATCGTTGTGCCGGAGACGGTGGTGAAGTACGAATCAATCTCTTCAAACTGGGCCCAGTTTTCGGGACGCACATAAATCCCTTCCTGCCAGTCGAGCCGAAAGATGCCGCTCTCGTCGGCGGCCAGGTCGGTCTCGCGATTTTTCGCAAAGTCAAAGCCACTCCGTTCGACCAGCAAGCCGAGCGTCATTCCCCGCACGTCGACGCCGGCCTGAACCGCTTTGATCGAGGCGGTAAAGCCGATCTGGTAGACGCCGCCAGCGCGACACTCTAGCTGCATCGCTCCCTTGTCAGCGGCGGCGATCGGCGTTTCAGTATCGCCGGGCTTTGCCGCAGGTAGCGCCGGCGTACCCCATTTCACTTTCGCCAAGTCGGGCAATCCGCTCGGCGCGATGGTCTCGTCGTAGGCGCGATAGGCGAAGTGCCCGCTGCTCGACAGCAGCGGCTGAGTCGCGCCGCCGGCCAGCGACGCCCGGTTTGTCTCCAAGATCAACCCGGCGCCCGCATATGGATAGACCAACTGCCGCCGCAGTTCTTCCGTCTTGAAATAGCAGGGGGTCGACGCATAGGCGGGCGTAACCCAACCCACCCGAAACTTCTGCTGCGGATTGGAAGGATCGCGGTATTCAATCGGCGGACAACCGGCGAACCCCAGAAAGCGATAGGCCGAACCGCCGGCGCCCAGCGCAAAGCTGCCATCGGTCGGTCCCAGCAAGACCTCAGGCCGCACCTGTTGGCGATGATCGATCTCGCCGCCATCGTCTTGGCGGACCAGCGCTTGCAGCACGCCTGCTTGCACGCAAGTCCCGCGTTTGCGAGCCGGGACCGCTTGCGGACCATTCACGAACAATAGAGCCGCGTCTTGCATCTCGGCATGGGCGGCGTCGACCGGCGCCAGACTGAGCGCGGCGTCATCGTCCCGCTTTTCGACCGCGCTCATCTTGAAACTCGAGCGGGGATCGATCGTCGCCGGGGCCATCACGCCAAACGGCGGAATCTCGCGCCATCCGCGATTGACGAACGGCAGCCAACGCAATGCTGATTTCATCGATTGTCTCCTTGTTGTTCGCGGCGACGTTCGGTGCGGGCCACTTCGACCATCCGCTCCAGCAGCCGCCGTTCGCGATAGCTCATCTCGATCAGTTCGTCTTCTCGATTGCGACTGGCGACCGTCGTGCCGCGACCGCTGCCGCCAATCGCCCAGGTCACCTGGCGAATCGCTCCATCCGGCTGAATCGGCCAAAAGCCGTCGTACGTCAACGTGCCCGGCTGCGACGCTTTCAACTCTTGGGCGGCGGCGGCCAGATAGTACTCCGCATGGCGCTGCACCTGGTCGTCATTGGCGATCACCTGGCTCGTCTTGTGATTGACGTAGACCTCGCGGCCGATGTCGTTGCGCAAGATGATCTGTTCCGCCTGACGGCGAGCGCGCTTCTGCGGCGCATATTCAAACCGGACGACGCCGCGGGTTTGCTTGGCGCGGCGGCGGCACGCGATCCGCAGTTTCAATCGGGCCGGCGACACTTCGTAGTCGTCCTCGCGCTGACGAAACAAGTAGACCGGCTCGGCGAAGATCACCAGGCCCCGCTCTCGATCAATGCTGAAAGATCGCGTGTAGAGATCCTCCGGCACGTCGTTGAGATTCGGATCGGGATCTTGGCGCTGGCGAACCTGCGGAAAGGTTGACGCTCCCTTTTCAAACAGCCCGTACACCCACGCGGGTCGACGCCGCAGCGTCTCGTCCGGCAATCGATCGGCTTCGACCTGGTAAGGCAATAGCGGCAACACTTCGTCGATCCGCTCGATCCTGTTCTCCTGAATGGCCGGATCACCAGGGAGCGTCAGCTTGGGTTGAATCTGGTAGTACTTCCAGACGCAGCTTTTCGCCAGTTCCCGCTGGTTGGCGACGACGTTGCCCAGATCGTCGACCGGCTCTGTTTGCCAACCCTTTTCCGGCGCATAGCTGACGTCATCCAGCGGCACGATCTCGCCGTTGGGTTCGACAGCGACCGGCGCGAGATCAAAGTCGGCCTGGTACAGCGTCGGCGCCGCGACAAACTTGAAGCCGGTCGGCGCTTCCGGCGGATCGTAGACCGCTTCGCCGGCGATCGCGGCCGGGCTTAGCGAAAGGTTCGCCCCTTGTCCGGCCGGCTCGACCGCCACGCGGCCGCCAATCTTCAGCACCACGCGACAACCGCACGCATCGGCCAAATCGGCCAGCGCGAGCGCCGGAACCTTGTAGTCCCAATTCACATAGGGCCGCAGCCGATCGGGCATTGCCGAGACTTCCCCCTTCTCTCCCAGCGCGTCAAGACAAAGCTGCGCCAGCTCTCGCGGCGTCTTCTCGGTCTCGGGCACAATGATTTTCCCGTCCGGCGAACGGACGTTGTACTCGCCCGAGATCGCGCCGAACCGCCACGCCCAGCGTTGGTCGAGAATCTCAAACCGCAAACGCGCTCGCCCGGCGTAGTCGGTTTCGGCAGTTACCGCCTCGACGCGGCAGTTCGGCATTTCGATTCGCGTTCCGGCATATCGAAACGTCGCCGTTCCCACCGCCGCCGGCTCGGCCGCGCCCGGCAACGTGCGTAGCGTGATGCGGCCTGGGCTGACGCCATGGGCGAGCGTGTAGCGCACTTCGACAAAGTCAGACACGCCGGGAAAAGAAAAACTCGCTTCCGGAATCGTCATGTTCGCATTCCTATTCCAAGGTTCCCTCGCAGTCCCAACCGTCGTCGACCAGCTGCCTGATCGCCCCCTTGGCCGCCGCCAGGCGAGTAAGGCGCTGGGTCGTCTTCGTCAAACGTCGCGCCGCGTTGCAACGTGCCGGTCGCCCCGCCGAGGGGCGAAACCGCGTCAGCGACCAGCGGCCAATATCCGATCAGCCCGTCGGCGATGCTGGCGGGCGCCGTTTTCAAGGTGACGATTTCCTCCGGCGACAAGACGCGACCGTAAACTTGCACATGGGCGATCTTCCCTGGCCAATATCCGCCCAAGCCAGGCACAGCCCCCACGCAAAAGCTGACGCTGCCGTTCAGGTTGTTGCCGTTGGGGGTGGGACAGTTCGCCCGGGCCGCTTCGACGCCGTCGGCGTAAACGCGCACCGCATCGGTCCCCAGACTTCGGTCGATCGACGCCGCCATCTGCGTCCACGCGCCGATTGGCGGCGCGTAGTTCGCGTTCGGCGGATAGACGCCGCTGATATTCAGACGCCAGCCGGACGACGCCATCCCAAAGATGTACCCATTGCTCCAATCGCTCCACTTTGCGACCACGTGCCGCGTACTTCCGGCGACGGAAATCAACGGATTCACATGCGCGACTATCGTTCGATCCTCGGTGAACATGTCGAGCACGTCGCCGAACGTGACGTAGTCCGACGTGCCATTCAATACGAGCGCCATTTACCCACCTGCGACTACTTGTAATAGATCTTCAGCAACACGTCCGCGGTCGTCTCGGTGACCAGCCGCAGCGCCGTCGCCGCGGCGCCGATCACCGGAAAATATTCGGACGCGTCGCTGGCGACCGCTTGGCCGTCGTCGTCGTTGGCCGCGTCGTGTACGACGATGTCGGCCGAGGGCGCCACGACGTCGATCTGAATGATCTCCGCTTCGGTCTTGCCGCTCGGATGCGCGTAGCTTTCGGTCGTTAGCTTCGCGGCGATCGATTCCAACTCGTCATCGACCGCGACCGAAACCATCTGCATCGCCGCCGCGTAAAGCGTGACGCTCACTGCTTCCTCTCCTTCTGCGGGCAGCCCCCGCGAAATGATGATGTTGCTTCCCAGATCGGCAAACCGGGACGTCCCCTGAAATTGGAGTGACAGATAGCCGTCGACGTTGACCACCTCGGCCGCATCGATCACGCTGGCTGCATCGCCGTAGACCGAAATCACGCTCGAGACGGTCTTGGGGCGCAGATCGCCGTCAAAGATCAACCGCCCATCTCCGCTAACGACGGCGCCAGTCGCCAGCGTTCCGGTCGACCAATAGTAGAAGTCGCCTCCTTCGAGGATGAGCGACTCAACGCCATCTTCCCCTCGCAGTTGGACCTCGCCGGCGGTCGATCGGATCGACGCGATGTCGGTACCGCTACGGCCAGCGATGATCAGTTCGCCCCCGTTCTTCACGATGTCGCCAACCGTCACGTCGTCTCCCAGATAGACGAGCGCATCAGCCTGGCGGCTGCTGAGAAAGCTGACGTCCAGCGTCGCCAAGACTGCCGACTGATCTCCGCCGATCGCCACGCCGACCGTTCCCTTGTAAACGGTCAGCCCGTTCTGCTCGTGCGTGCCAATCCACTCGACGGCATACCCCGCAGTTGACGCAGGCGAACCGGCGTTGAACACGGTCACCGTCGCCTGCTCCGTTCCATTGTCGAGCCGGATCTGCGGCGATCCGCTTCCCTCCCCTTCTCCCAGCCGCACCGTCGTCGCGCCAATCGCCAGATGGGTCGGCAGGTACTCATGGAAGCCGGCGCTATGCATGTCGGCCAGACCGATCGAGCCGGTGAAGCTGGCCCGCACATCCAAGCTGCTAAGCGTTACGCTCGCCTGATCCAGTCCATACAGTAGGCTCGACGCCGAGTTCTCAATCCGCACATCGGCGCCATGGACCGGCACGGCGTTCTGGTCCCAATTCGCCGGATCGCTCCAGTGGTGTGGTCCGGTCGCCGCGATCGTCGTGGTAATCGTCAACGTTTGCGAATCGTCGCCGGTCAGGTTGTCGCCGTCTCCCAGAAGCGTCGCCACATTGGTCGCGCTGAGGCTGCCGGCAAACTCGACGATCCACGGGCCGCCGGACGCGCCGGTCACCGTGACGGCATCGATGTTGGAAAGATCTTCCAGGGCCGTCTCGACCGCCGACGACGACGCGGCGAACGAGATCGCCGCCGTCGTCTGTCCCGCATAGGTCAGCGTGAACGTACCGCCGGTGACGCCAGGCGAAAGGCTGACCGTTTGCTTCTCGTTGATCGGGGCGGCGGCCAGCTGGGTCTTCTCGACGACGCCGGCGCCCCCGGTCAGATTGCCGCCATCACCGCTGATCAGCGGAACGTCCTGGGCGGCGAGGTCGCCGGCAAACTCGATCGTCCAGTTCGGCGCGCTGCCGCCGACCGAAACGTCGCCATCGCCGATGTTGGAGAGCGCTGCGAGCGCCGCTTCCACCGTCGCCGCCGCCGCGTTGTAGGGAAGCGCCGCGGTCGTTTGTCCGCTGTAGGTCAGCGTAAACGTTCCTCCACTCGGCGATCCGGTCAAGCTGACCAGCTGACGCTCTCCCGTCCCGGCGCCATCGCCGTTCTGCAGCGTCGTCACCCCGCTGCCAACGCCGTAGCCGGTATCCTCCAGGAAGGCGATGCTCCAATTGGTACCTCCGAGCGAGCCGGTAAACTCGACGTCGTAGACTCGCTCACGCAGCGCCGAGGAGACGAGCGCAACGTTAACGTTCGCTTCGTTCACCGACGCATGCTCTTGCATCGCCGTTTTGAATTTGGCGGCCGTATCAAGTTCGCTGAAGTCCTTCCAACGAAACAGATAGTTGTTCGCAACCCCAAAGGAGCAGGCGTATTCCAGCGGCGTGCCCGATGGCGTTGCCGCACTCTTGCTCACCGTAACGCGGACGATTTCGTTGGTACCGGCCTGGCCTTTGACCGTCTCGACGACGCTGACCGTCCCGGCGGTCAGACTCGACGCGTCCAGAGAAATCAGCGATACGTCGCTGTTGGCGTACGCCTGTTTGAACTCGACGCTCCACGGTCCGCCGCTCGAGCCGTTTACCTCGACATCGCCGCTGTCGATGTCGGTCAGCGCTTCGAGCGCTGACTGCACCGTTGCGGCGGCGGCGTTGTAGGCGATGGCGCTGGTTGTATCGCCGTCCAGCGTCAAGGTAAACGTACCGCCGGTCACGCCGTCCGGCAGCGTGACCTGCTGTTTTTCATTCGCGCCGCCGTACGCGCTGGTCGTCGTCGCGACCGTCACTTCGCCGAGCGAACCGTTCGACGCGTCGGCGGTCACCACAAACGGGCGACCGTCGGCGGCGCCGGTCAGCTTCAAGTACGGAGGGGACGCGTCGCTCACCACTTCGGCGGTGATATCGGCCAGCTCCGGCACGCCCGACGCTTCGATCGCGGCGACCAATCCTTCGTAGATCGGCACGACCGAACCGCTGAGCGCCGTAAAGCGAACCTCCTTGCGGTTGATCGACAACGTGCAAACGTCGCCCGCTTCGACGAACTCGGCGGTGACCTGAACCACTTGCGCGCGGGCCTGCGCGTCACCTCGCCATACAAATAGCGCCATCTTGTTCTAGCTCCGTTGCGTTACGCAAAATGAGGACGTCCAGCCAACGGACGATCCGCCTGATAGCGAACCTCCCAGCTGAGCGAGAAATCAGTAAAGTGGCCGCTTGAGCGCCGCTTGCCGCCGCCATAGGTCAGCCGCGGCGCTTCGACCGCATATTGCTGCGGAAAGAGAAAGCCGGGGAACGTCGGATACTGCCGGTATCCAACCGCCGAGCCGCTTTGCACGGCGTGATAGATGGTCTGCCGCCGCGTCATCTGGGGGCGAGGAGGACCGAGCTTCGTTTCGGTCCAATCAATCCGCCGATCGCCGCCCGAAAGCGCCAACGTTTCGCGAAAGTTGAGCAGCGCCGTCTGCGCGTCTTCGATCGGAATCTCCGCTTCCAGCGTCACCGCAAAGGTCCGCTTGGTCGCATACTCGGCGCCGCCGCCATTGGGAAAGTCAGGCCCACTTACCACCCGCACGCCGCCAATCGCCTTGCTACCGGGCAATACATGCTGGCTGGGCGTGACCCCGTCCGACAGGAGCAGCGTCGCGTCGAACCCGCGCTGTCGATACGCCGCTTTGAGCGCAGCAATCTTGGCGTCAATGTCATCTTGCCCGCTGCCGGTGACGATCCCTTGAATCTGCCACGTATGCAGCTGAGCAAGCGGAATGCCCCCTTCGCTGAGGACTGGACGCTGTGTGATGGCGAGCTGTGGGCCGCCGATCTCGTGCGTGTAGTTGCCGATCTTTAAATACATTGCTTGGGTGTTCTTTCGTTGGTATTCTGTTTCAAAAAGAGAAATGAAGGATCAACAGGGATCGAAACGTGAAAATTTCGGACGAGAACAGTAATTTCGCCCTCTTTTGTTATGGGTTGTTTTTGTGGGCGATCTTCGGCGGCGCGCTCTTCAATTACGGTCTGCAATCAGGGTAATTTTCCATTTCGGTAGCCGTCTTTGTCATAACGATCCTACTGCTTTTTATTCTGTTGAGATGGCTTAATCGATGGGCCGCTCGAATCTTGGCCTGCATCTTGTTGGCGTTGTCCATACTTGTGATTTGCAGGGCCGAGACAGACAACGTTAAGCTCCTCGCTGCGATTGCCACGGTGGTCTTTCTGGCTGCATTGAATGCTTTGAATGGAGTCACCTACAGAGACCTTCCTTGGTACCGTGGTGGGCCTTGGCACGAAGATCTTTAGCGTTGACGCACCAACGCCAATGCTTGTTTATCCGATCTCCGAAGACGACGACGCCGACCTCAGCGAGACCTGCTCGCGACAAAATCGGCCAGGCGTTTATTCAATCGCCATAGGATTACCTGTTCGCGTTCGGCCAGTTGCGTGTTGATCTGCTCCGCGATTCGCTCGACCAATTGGTCGACGTCTTCTTCCACTTTGACGATGTACTCCCGCTGCGCTTTCACTTCGACCTGTAGCGGGCGTTGATTGGTCGTTGCGGTCGAGTCTTCGACGGTTGGCGATGAGGTTTGGGCTGTCGGCGTGGGGCGCGACGTCTCCGCCGCAGCAAAGTTACGCTTGGCGGCGCTAGTCACAGCTGGCTGTGTGGCCGCCGTTTGCTTCGCGTCCCGGCGCGGCAGTTCCGGCGGCTGGTTGAAAGTCCGGCGCTGTTGCCGCTCGGTCTCGACAACCGACTCGCTCTCGATCCGCCTTCGCCGTTCCGTTTCTAACCGCATCACTTCGGTCGCGTCACGCTCCCCTCCGGCGATCGTTTCGCGGATCTCTTTTTGAACGTGATCCAATGGATCCACGCCCAGCTGCAGGGTGTAACGTAAGACTCGTTCTTCTTCCGGATTTGTCATCGTGCTTCCCTATGGGGCGCCCCTGAAACTCCTATGGCGCCATGCTCTTATCGCGTCTTTGCGAGGAAAGCATGTCTTGGTCCTTCCAACCGCAACAAAGACATGCTCTTCCGTCGAAGACGCCGTAAGAGCATGGCGCCAACTTTCAAGAGCGTCGTTCATGTTCTTTGATATCGCCGCACCACATCATCGATTGCCGCCAGGTTGCGGCGGATGATCGAATCTCTGGCCATTGCCGGCGATACGCAGCGTCCATACGTGGCGCGAACTTCACGCCATAGTCGATACGCCTTCCAGTTCTTCGCCGACAGCTCCCACTGCGGCGCTTCGGCGGGCGAGCCTTTCGCACAACTGCCGCATTGCAGCGGCATGCCAGGCAGGCGTCGCTGCGGCGTTTCTTGTCGCTCGGGACCTTGCCGCACCGTCACGCGGCGGCCAGTCTGCAGGTCGTACACGAACTGCTGACAGTCTTCACAGTTGATCAATGCGGCGCCGGGATGCGTTTGCAGCAACGCGACGCCGCGCGTCAGTTTCTTAGGTCGCTCGCTTCCTGCTCGCTGGCCAGGTCGCCCATCACGATATGCAGCAGCTTTTCCAGCAGCTGCGGCCGCAAGCGCTCGACCTGGGCGGCTTCGATACTGCGGGCAAGCGACCACTCGTGCAGATGCCGCGTCACAAAGGTGACAATCGCGGTGGTCGGCGATACGTCGGGCCGTTTCGCCAGTTCGTAGTAGGCCTCTTTGTCGGCATGAATCATCGGGCGATAGACGAAGTCGAGCGCTCCATGCAGGCCCGTCTGCGCCGCAATGTGCCCGGTCTCGAAATAGCCGTCGTCGATGAAGTAGTTGGTGTCGGACATGCGGTTCTCCTGTTAGGAAGCGTCGGTACAAACGACCGCCAGCTGCGGTCGATCGTTGGCCAAGTCGGCGAAAGCCTCCAGCTGATGCGTCGGCCGAGTCGGTCCTTTGCCCCGAATCGTTAGCGGCGTTTTCGGCTGTTGCACCAGCCCAAAGCTGAAGGTGAGCGTGTCGACGCCGTTGGCGTAGGCGACCTCGGCCGTGACGCCACGAGCCGCCATCTCGATCAGGTTGGTCAGCACGTCGTCGTCCAGTTCGCTGTCAAAGCGAAGCGTCACCCGACGCGGCCCTTCCGGCAGACTGGTGCGGGTTTGACTGTTGTTGAAGCGATCGAGCTCTAGGGCGTTGTCGATCGTGATCACTAGGTTGTCGACTTCGATCGTGGTCTCGTCGATCGTGACGCTCGCTTGATGATGGACGAATGGGTTCTTGGCCGAGAGCGTGCCGGCGATGCTGGGGAAGGTTCCGGCCGCTGCGGCGGCGTCGGCCAGTTTGCCTTGCAGATCGAGTTCGAGCTCTAGCAGTTCTCCCTTGCGGCTGCGGAACGTCGCCTGATCGACCTTGAGCCCGCGGTAGGTGTTGACGATGATCTTGCGATCGATGGTGGCCACCAGCTCTGGCAAGCTCTCGGCTAGTGGGAACGCGTCTTCGACTTCGGTCCCGCCCAGGATGTACGGCAACAGAAACGAAAGATCATCGGGCCGCGGTCGCAGCGAGATCGTTCCTCCCACGGCGTACGTTCCCACTTGGGCCGAGTCGCCAATCGACGCCCGGGCGCCAATCATTCCGTCCGCGCGAACGATCGTCGACTGCTTGTCGAGTTCGACGCCAAAGTGCTCGAGCTGACGCGTGGCGAGGTTGGTGGCATGCTGCGGGCCCAAGCCCAACTGCGTTTGAAAACCAGAAACGTGCGTAATCGACATGATCTACCCCTCGTAGGCGAAACAACGAATGATGAGCGCGCTGGCGTCGTACTGTTTGGCGAAGGCGGCGGGAAGCGCGACTTTCCCCGGTTCGCACCGGGTGCGAACCACCCCGCCGGCCGTGATCGGCGATTTGTCATGAAAAGCGCGGCGAATCGCTTCTCGCCAGATGAGCAACGTCCCCAGCGCCTGCTTGCCGAGCGTCTGATTGCTCGCCGCCACCAGGCAAACTTCAAACCCATACCCGATTTCGCTTCGCGCGTTCGAGCCTTCGCTCGCTAGCGTTTCGGTCACCGGACAGACGAAGATGCCGCTGGTCATCTCGCCACTGCTGGGGTTAAACGGCCATTGCTGCTGACGAACGTTTTCGCCAGAGACGCCCTCAAGCTCTAGATCCAAGATCTGGGCGTATACGGCGTCCCAAATGGTTTCAAAAGCGCTGGGCATAAGGTTCTCCGTAGGATCCAACACTAGCCCGCTGCGCCAGCGAGGGAATGCGTTCGGAAATGTGTAATGACTAAGCCCTAATGTCTAAGACGAAACTTCAGGATATGAATCATTCGTTCCTTGCAACCGCATTCCCTCGCTGGCGCTGCGGGCTAGTATCTGGATTTCACTCAGGTCACGTGGCGGATGCACAAGCATCGCCATTGCGTTTTCCACTGGGCGCCGGCGACCGCTTGAATGGTCCACCTGGCGCCGCCGCTTTGCGTGATCACGCCGCCGCCGATTGGCTTCTTGCCTTCCAGCGTCGCGTCCCAGACCACGAACGTGGCGTAGTCGTTTTGCAGGGCGGCCCGGCCATCGACGTTGGCGAGCGCCGTTTGGTCAGGCTCGATCAGGCGAGCCTTCACGCCGGTCGTTTCTCCGGTGGCGTCGGCATAGGCGACTTCCTCGATGTCGCCGAACGCTCGCCAGTTGTCTTTCAGGGCGTCGTAGTAGCTCATGCCAAGCGTCCTTGTCGTTTGACCGTCCACGGGCCGTGAAAGAGTGCAAGCGACCTTTCGATTTGCTCCAGCTCTTCGTACAGGCTTTTTCGATACGCAACCTGCCGCACATGATCGCCACCGCCGGAAGTATCGGGTCCGCCGCCGATCTCCCCTTCGGTAAGGGCGGCGATCTGCAGCAGGATCGCGTCGCGGCGGGTCTGGAGCGCTTCGAGTTGTTGCAATTTGGTAAGGGTCATGTCGGTTCCTGCTGAACAAGAAGAAAAACGTGTGCCACTGCTGGCTTGCCCAGCAGTGCGAACCTGCCGCCAAGGTCAACCGCATTCACTGCCGGACGATCTAGCAGTGGCACACGCGATCTCTACGTGGAAATAACCTTGGCGTACGGGTTGTACGCTTGGGTGCTTTCGATCTTCAGTTGGGCGAAGGCGATGCTGATCGCTTCCGCTTCGTCGATGGCGGTGATCGGGCTGACGACTCGCGGTCCGCCGTTGCCGCTCCGCAGGGTCACCTCGTAGTCGCGAACGATCGCGTGCTTTCCTTGCGAGCGAAGCCAAGCACGGACATTTCGCACGTCGGCCGGCACCTCACGCTGGTGGATTCGACCGCTGGCCGACTTCGTTTGGGCGGCGCCTTGTTGCGACTGCTCTAGCAAGACCAGCTCTTCGTCCAGCAATTGCCGCTCAGCGGTCAACTCGGCCCGCAGCTGAGCGAGTTCGGCCCGCTCGGCCGCCAATTCGTCTTTGGAATTCTGTTGCGTCATAGGGTTCTCGGTTGGAGAAGGGATGTCTTACCGTGTGCCACTGCTGGCTTGCCCAGCAGTGAATCGATTTTCTCGTATCGTTTGGTGAGAAGCTCGAAAGCGAGGCCCACTGCTGGACAAGCCGGCAGTGGCGCCCGAGCCGCTTTCAATCGACGCTAGCTGGTCGACTTCACCACCTTGCGAGGTTCTTTGACCGCCATCACGCCTCGTTCGCTGATCTTGAACTGAACGGCGATGTCGCGGGTCATTTCGAGATGGCTGCCGGTCGGGGCTTCGACCGCTTCCGGCGCCCAGTTCTCGACGTAGGCGAAGGCGCCTTGGAAGTCGCCATAGAACCAACTCGACGGCGATCCAGTTCGCGACTGCACGTATTCGTTGCTCCGAATCTCGTAGTCGCGCGGCAGCCGGTTCCCCTGCACGATCGTTTCGCGATCGCCGCTGGTCTCGCGAACCTCGGTCGCATTGAGGATCGCCTTCGCCTTCCACTCGAGCGACTTCGGGCAGACCAGCTGCGTTTTGCCAAGCACGATCGGCTCGCCATCTTGCGGGTCGGTCATCGCCTGGAACTTGTCGTGCACCGCGACCAGCGACTCGTAGTCGGAGAGCGCGTTCGACGCGACCAGGTTGTCGAAGTCATGGTCGCCGGCGGCCGAGCCATAGGTGTCGATCACCGGGCGATTCTTGCGGCGGTACGAGTTGACGATTCCCAAACAGGTGTCGAGGATTCGCTTCTCGCGATTGACCGCCAAGATCATCGCCGCTTCGCCGGCGCGACGCAGCACCATGCCGGTCGTGTCGAAGAAGATCGCCTCGCGGGTGATCGGCACGATGAAGCCGTACTTCTTCGTCTCCGGCGACATCACCCAATCTTCGGCCAGGCTGACCGTCGGATAGTCGTGCCCTTCCTTCACCTCTTGAGCATGATCGCCAAGCATCGTCATCCCGGCGAACTTTTCCCATTGGTGGGTCGACGGAATCAACTCGACCAGCGACATGCCGATCAGCTCCGGCTTGTTGAACTCCTCCATCATCCGGGTATAGAAGACCTGGCCAATCAAGTTGGCGAACGCCGCGCTGCGGACGCCCGACTCGTAGATACGATGGCCGGTGACGCGGCCATCCTTCGTATCGCGCCAGCTGTTGACCATTTCGCGGCCGCAGCGTTTGCCCATGCGGTCGGTGACCGTCGCTTCAAAGATGCTGCGGATGCTGATCTCGTCGGCGCGCAATTGGCCCGAACGAAGCGCCCCCTTCAGCGCGTCCATCGCCGGGTTGGGGACTTCGTCGTAACTGATCGACTCATGAACGCCCATCCGCCGACAAACGGCTTTCCGCTGACGTTCGCCAACTTCAAAATCATGGGCCAGTTCGAGATAGTTCATGGAATACTCCGGGGGAGGTTTTTAGGTGTAGTTCGTTCTCTTGGGCGCCACTGCTGGCTGGTCCAGCATTGGCACACAGCTTCTTGGCGTGAACAGACTGGTGGCCGCATTCCCTCGGCTCGCGCCTCGGGTTAGTTTGGGACTACGTCGTGACGCCGAAGGCGATGGCGTCGAGGTAGAAGACTTCTTCCGCCGCACTGCCGGTTTGACCGCCGCAGAGGACGTTCATCTCGGTCGCGCCGCTCAACGGGACTTCGTGCGTGATCGGTTCGTTCAGGTTCGACGTCGCCTTGGTGCAGACGTGACCGTCGATCAGAAAGACGAACCGCCCGTAGGCGCCGCCGGGCAGGACCTCGAACTGGATCTCGAAGTCGGCCATTTCGCTCGACGCGGCCGTAATGCCGGTGTCGTCGACGTACTGCGTGCTGCCGGCCGAGCTGACGCACTTCCAGGTCGTTTCGCCATCGACCTTGTAGATCATGGCGCCACAAAAGTTGCCGGCCGGTCCGCCGCCGTTTGCCGCCAAGATGGCGCCGACGGCGGCGTTGTTCATGCAGCCGATCGCGACGGCGCTCGCGACATTGGCGCCTGCTTCGCTGTAGCGAAATTTCGACTTCAAGACGAAGGAGCGATCCATCTTGATCACCTCGCCTTTGGTCGCCAGGTAGCAACCGTCGTTATCGGCGGCCGACGTGGCGCCGGTGGCGATTCGCAGCACGCCGCCCGACGCATCGGTCACCGCGATCGCCGAAGAGGCGTTATCGCCCAGCTTCTCGAAGACGTCGGTATCGAGACCAAAGCAGTGATCCGCATAGGCGGCCTGAAAACCGAGCCCGTAAACGGGACTGTTGGGGTGAAGCGTTTGAGGCATATTTGTAGTCCTAACTGAAACAGGGGTTTGCTTGGTTGGTGAATTGCCGCCCCGGCGTAGGGTCCGCTGTGCGGACCGAGAAGCGCCGGTTGACTGGTTTGGCAGAGTTGGTTCGCAGGGCGTGGTCCGCACAGCGGACCCTTCGGCTCTAGTTTTTCCTTTCCCCTCTCTACTTACTTCCCAATCCCCACGCGGCGTACATTTGCTCGCGGGTGCGGTGGAGCGGTTCTGCTTCGGGCGAATGCGACTCCCAGACCGGGATTTCGCCGCCAGCGATCGGAGCGAACGCCGGGCCGATGTCGCTCGCGGCGACGTGAGCTTCCATCTCGGCACGACTGGTCATCGCTTGCAATTGAGTTCGCAACGGCGAGTCGCTCGGCAGCCCGGCCGATTCCAGCACCGCGGCGGCCCATTGATCGCGTTCCAGCAGATCGAGCCGCCGCGTCACTCGGCGAAGCTCGACCAGCAAGCGGCGGCTAACGCTTTCCTGGGCCGATTGCGCCGCGGCGATCGGTTCGCCGCTTTGCAGCAGCAGCTGCTGCGCTTGCCAGATCGCGTGCAGCACGTCGGCCGAATCGCCCGCGTCGAGCGCCGCGATCACCGCCGCGCGAAAGTTGGCCAAGAGCGTCTCTTCGAGCGGCGCGTCGATTTCTTCCCACGGTCGCTCAAGCAGCGGCTGCTGGCCGATCTCTACCGTTTCCAGCTTCGCCAGCACGTCGTCTCGCGCCGGGTAGGCGGTCGCGTCGAGTGACGCCAGCCGCTCTGCAAGGGTCGCTGTCATACCAGTTCGCTCCGATTCAAAAATGCCGCGGGCCGTCGCCGGTTCGCCTACCAGGTCGACCGAACGAACCGCGATGATCTTGGTGACTTGAAACACGCCCGCCTCGTCGACATAACCGTCGATGTCGGCGTCATGCGACAGGCCAAACGTCTCGGGAAAGCGCTCGGCCCGCTCGCAAACCAGCTCGGCCAGTTGATGCGACTTCAGGAAATGGAGATCGCCGTAGAGGGCGTCCGCCTGTCGCTTCACGTTCCGCAACACGCCAAAGCCGGCCAGAAACGACCGCTCTTCGCCGGGGGCGAAACCATGGTCAATGTTGACCTTCACCCCTTCGTACAGCAGCGCTGCGCTGTCGAGCGCCGCCGAATAGTTGCGGCCGTTCCGCGAGAGTGGACCGCAGATCTGCACCTGGCGGATCACGCCATCTTCGCGATCGACTTGCCCCGAGGTTTGGGTGACGCCGACCGCCTCTTTGACGCGTAGTTGTTTGGGTGTAGACATATTTTCTCCTGGGGAGGCGTTGTGTTGGTTCGTCGTCGCGTGTGCCACTAGCAATGGTTGCGTTGTGGATCGATTGCAGGCTCACACTGCTCGACAAGCCGGCAGTGGCGCACGTTGAATGGGCTGATACAGAATGGTGGCCGCATTCCCTCGGCTTGCGCCTCGGGTTAGTGTTGAGATTCCTCGTTCGCTTCGTTCCGTCGCTCTTCGTCCAGGTCGAGATCGAACCGGCTGGCTAACGTTCGGCGCGACATGACGCCGCTTTCTCGCAGCGACTGCGCGACGCGGAGTTCCTTCTCCTTGTCGCGCACCGCGGGGGAGGTCGCTTCGATCGTCATCGCCAACAGCCGCCGAATCTGTCGCCAGGCGAAACCGCAGCGGCGGAAACGGCCTTGCTCGAAGTAGATCCGCAGCACTCGCCACAGCAGCGTTTCAAAGGCGGTGATGTATTTCTGTTGGGCCGATTCGATCGCTCGGGTGAATGGGGCGCCCGCTTCTAGGATTGACGCGTAGTTGTTGTTCGACGCGTCGCCGCTGATCATGTGCTCGGGCATGCTCCAGCGAACGCCGGTCGCGCGGCGCATCGCCTGCAAGATCTGCACAAAATTGCCGGCCTGCGCGCCTGCCATCGGACCAGCCTGAAACTCGCGGCCGAAGGTGTCGATCACCTCGCCGTTGCGCCAGTTGCTAGCCGCGAAGGTGGGATTGTCGCCGGCTAGCGAAGGCCCACCGGCTAAGCTCTCGATCGAGCCGCCGCTCGGCAAACTGCTGGCGTTCTTGATGATCAAAGCGATCGACGCTTGGATGCCGGCGCCGGTTCCCATCCGGCTCAGCAGTTCGGTCGCGCCAACGATTCGCCCGCTGACCGGATAAAAGTCGCTCAGCCCCCGCTTCACATGCCGCGGCACATTTCGCTTCAATTGCAGAAAACGAGACGGCGGGTAAAAGCTCCACTGCTCGGCGTCGCCATTCCAACGAACGAAGTAGCCATACACGTCGCTCGCGTCTCCTTGCCGGGTGGCGACGCCATACCGCCAGTCGAGCGGATGCGAGAGTCTGTGCCGCCGACGCAACTCTTCTTCCAGCAGTCGCGGATCGAGCGGCTGGGTCAGCCAGGCCGGTTCGACATGCCGGGCCCGTACGCCGTCGGCGTCAGCTTCGAGCGCGATCAGCAGTTCGCCGTCGACGATCGAGTCTTTGACCAGCTCCTCCTCAAAGCCGAGCTCCCACTCATTGCGGGCGAGGAACTCCTCCACGCACCGCCGCGCCTCGTCTCGCAACAGGTCGACGCTCGCCGATTTCTCCGTCGCGTTGACCGCGTACGTAAAACCGGTGTGCACGACGTAGTGGACCAGGTTGCCCAAGACCCCTACCGCCGTTTCGTCTCCGTCCGCCAAGGCGCGTGCGATCCCGCGAAAGAGCGCGAGTTCCGCTTCCGATCGAAAGACCGGCCCATAGTGGCCATCTTTGCGATTGGTCGCCACATCCGGCGTCGCCCAAGATTCCAGGCTGACGGATTCATAGAAGTCGATCGGCCGCTGGACAGCCCGACCGTGAGCAAGACGAACGTCGCCTAAAGACTCGCGGACCTGCTGCGGACGAGACGCGGCTTCCACCAAGTGATCGCGAAGCGGCTGCAAGCGACTCCGAACTTCGATTTCGGCTCGCAGCTCTTGCTCGCGGGACACCCAGCTTTGGGATTCTTCTTGCATGAGTATTGCTCGGTTTTGATTACTTGTCCGCCGATGAATATCGGGCAAATGCCAATGACGAATCCGATCAAGAGTGAGGCAGTCGATCCGGCGGCTTCTCGATCATCGCGCCGGTATTCGAGGAGAATTCCGTGCGCTTTGTCAACCAAATTTCTCGAATCCTTCGCACCATCGAAACGCACCACACTAGCCCGCAGCGCAAGCGAGGGAATACGCGTTCCACTGGCATATAAGCTTGAACCTTGGCCACCAAAGTCGCTGCAAAACCTCTCGGTCGTGCACGATCGTTTCCCAATCGTGCGGCGGTATTCGATGAAAATCCCGTGCGCTTTGTCAAGCAAGTCTTCGCCTTTGTCGCGACGTCGTTTCGACATTTTTTCATCACCGCATCTTCTCCCCTCGCGCAGCGCACCTTCGACGCCTGCGCGCAAGACGAGTCGGCCGTCAACGCCTCACCCCGAATCCGCTGCACCGTCGACGGCGAGACATACATCGCCTTGGCGACCTTACGGACCGACATCCCTTGCGCCAGCAATTGGCCGATCCGCGTTCGCGTCGCTTCCGCCAGTTTTCGTCCCCGGTTCTCCATCAGTGATTACTCCCGTGCAGAATGCGAGCCAACAGCGAAATCCCCATCTCCAGCGCGTCCGGCCCGTCGTCGTAAGCGCCGACCGGAAAGTCTTTCAGTTGCGACACGAGCAGCTTCGCGCCGCGACTGTCCGCTTTGAAGTGCAACTCTCCCCGCGAGAGAAACGGCGTCAACGTGCGACGAATCCTCGTTCGCTTGTCTTCGTGATGCGTCTGGCCGTAGATCGGCAGCGGGCGCTCGCGACGTTTGGTCAGCTCCTCGATATTGCACCGCAACAGCTCTTGAAACTGGTTCGTCTCGACGATTAGCCCATCGGGGTTGAACGCATCGCACAACGCGCACGCCTTCTCCGCGATCTTGCGGACGTCCCGCCGCTCAATATCGGCGTCAACGTAGACCTGGCCGTCATAGGTCACTGCCAGCAGCACGAAAGCGCTGTAGTCCGACTTGTCGCTCTTCCCTTTCGACGGATCTAGCCCGATCACGCGATGGCGAATCTCTTCCTCGGCCGGCCACTTTTGGAACCAAAAGTCAGGCGTCTGAAAGTAGAGCCCCGAGAATTCGGCGCCGGCGATGTCCAGGAACTGCGCTCGGTACTCTTGATCGAACGACGCCTGGCCGAGGTCCAACAGCGCCGCGTCGAGTTCGGCTTGGTCGATCAACTTGTTCTCGCTGGTTGGGCATTGCCATGATTTGTAGTTTGGGTCAACGCCATCCAGTTCCAACTGCTCTTTGATCCAGTTCGGCCCGTTGGGGGTCGTCAAAAACATCGACCAGCCCCGCCGATCCGACAGCGCCGGTCGCAATGCGTCGGACCAGACTTCTTTGTTTACGAAGGCGAACTCGTCGCCGATCATGCCGTCGAGTCCATCGCCGCGCAAGCTGATCGGCGCGGCGGCCGTCTTGATCGTGATGCTGCCGCCGCTGGGATGTTCGATTCGACATTCGCTTTTCGAGTATTCGAGCCCGCTGCGGATGAAGGCCCGCACAATGTCCCGTTCGATCTTCTTCGACTGCGCGAAGGTCGGCGCGACCCAGTACAAGTTGCCGCCGTCGACCATCCCCTTGCGATGTCCGGGGCCTGCCGGATCGCCATGCCCAAGAATCGCCGCGATCAACCCGGCGCCGGTCTTGCCCCAGCGACGTCCGCAGATCACCCGCTTGTGGCGATGCGGATCGCGGAGGATCGGCAGTTGATGCGGCAGCGGCCAGGGAACCTCAATCACGCGACGTCTCCCGGTCTGCGAAAGATGCTTTCTCACTCGCGGGCTCAAACGTCTCATGGGCGTCGTTTCCAAAGAAGTTCTTGTTGCTTTCGGTTGTCGGCGGAGACTCTTCGCCGCCGGTCAGCGAGTCGATCTCTACGAGCAAGAGCGTCCGATCGAGATTGAACTCGCACAGTTTCAACACAAACGCAGCGGCGGCCTGTCGATCCCGCAAACTGAGCTGATCGTTCTCAAGCGTGGTTCGCACCAGATCAACGCACAGCTGACGCAGCTTGTCGTCGACCGCGAAACCCTTTTGATTCTCGATCCGCAGCAGCCGCCGGCTGTTTCGCCCGCGCGCAGCTTCTTCGCTGATTGACGTTGGCTGGCTCATACCGCCTCACGGAGTTATGTAGAAAGATGAAATCCATTTGGCTCGAACACTAGCCCGCAGCGCAAGCGAGGGAATGCGTTGGAAAATGTCAAATGACGAAGCCCTAATGTTTGAGGGAAGACCTCGAAATCCGAACTAGTCATTCGTGATTTGACATTCCTCTTTGCTTGCAGCCGCTTTCCCTCGCTTGCACTGCGGGCTAGCGTCGTGTTGGTTTGAGCTTCGTCAGCTCGCGGCGTTCTTCGATGGATCGCATCTCGCGTTCCAGTACTTCCGGATCGTAAGTCGTCCAGGTTTCGCGCTTTCGGGGAGCGTAGACCTTGCGCAGTTGCATCAAGTCGCGCCAGTAGCAGACATACTGATCGCGGCGCCAGTCGCGGGTTGGCAACTGAGCGTCGCTATTGATCAGCCGCCAGGCCCGGATTTGAAAGCGGTCGCGATCCCAGTCCCAAAAGATGATCTGGTCGATCACATGTCGGCCTTGTTCGTCAAAAAAGTGATTCACTTCGATCAAGTCGACGCGATCGATCGTCGCCGCTTGTACGGGAATCGCCGCCAATATCAGCAAGAGAGTCGCCATTGTCCGTCTCCTTCTACCTAGAACCGCCTCCGCCGCCCGCTACTGCGCCAAGATCTTGGTTACCTCGCTCGCCTTCGTCGGCCGCGTTTGTTTCGGCTTGTCCCCCACATAATGAAAGACCGCCAGCGCCGGTAGCGTCCGCCGCGAACCCATCACCGTCCGAGCGGTCGCGCGATCGGCGTCGTAGTCAACGATCACCAACGACGCCGAGGGGAGCTTGTCATCACGCTGCAGCGTCAACAGTTCACGCTTCATCGCAGGACAATAAGGGCACCAGCTGGCCGTCACCATCACCACCATCGGCCGCCGCTGACTCTTGTAAAGCGCATAAGCGTCGCGATACGAAATCGGCTGCGCTGGCGCCACTTCCGGCGTCGGCGCTATCGGCCCGATCAAGTCGGGCACATCTTTCACCACCGACGCATATGCCAGGCAAACCGCCGCCTTGGCCCGAGCCCCATCGTCCGCCGCAGCAATCGCCGGCGTCGCCAGCAACATCACCATGTAGGTCAGGCCTCGGCCTGACGACCGAACGAGAAACCACGACACCAACTTCATTACGTCACCTAACGTTGAGGGAATTTCAAAGTCCGACACTAGCAGTCCGTTGATTTTCTCGACGGACTGCGTGATCGCATGGATGCGATCCCAAAATAGCGACGTAAGTCGTTATTTTGCGAGCCGCGAAGAGCTACGCTCTGAGCCTGGCGAGGTTGGAAAATGCCACGATGGCATTTTTCAACAGGCAGCTAGCTCGCAGCGCCAGCGAGGGAATGGGTTCGGAACTGTCGAATGGCGAAGCCCTAATGTCCAAAGGAAGACACTTCGTTCCGACATCTGATTTTCCTTGCAGCCGCATTCCCTCGCTGGCGCTGCCGGCTAGTGTTTTGCTTACCAGCCTTCGGCGTGATCGATGTCGTCGCCGTCGTGCAGCAACAACTCACGGGTCGGCGGCGAGTAGCTCATCATTGCGTGCGGCGGCGCGAAGCTTTCTCTCGGCGGGCCGTCGCGCATTCCTTTGTCGATCATCCAATTGGTCAGCGCCCGCACGAAGCGTTTGCCGAGGCTGTCGCGCTGCACGTCGGTCGGCACGGGGCCGTTCAGCACATCGTCCGCCTTTTCCAGCAGCAGCAACCCAGACAACACCAACACGCAACCAAACAAACCAGCGGTCAAGATTTTCATCACAGCACCTATAAACTGAGAGCAAAGATGGAATCGTCCTGTGATGCACGCTGCACCCAGGCGGCATGATCCAATTCACGAAACGGGAACCCGTCGTACCCGCTGACCGAGAACGAATCGTTCTGCCGCAGCATTCGATCGACGGTCGCCTGGTCGACCCAGAACGAACCGTCCGGCATATCGTCGGGCCACTTCGGCCCGCTGACCCAAGTCGGGCCCCAACTGTTCAAGCAAAGCAGCCCGGGGCGATCGTGCCGCACGCCGATAAAGCACATGCAGTGCGACCAACTGCCCGACGGGCGGCAAAACCCTTGTTCATCTCGCTTGCTGCTGAACCCCTGGCCGCTGCAAACCGGCACCGGATAGCCGCTTTGAATCGCCGCCGCCGCTTCTTCAAACGTGCTGACCAGGGCGACGGTCCGCACCGGGCTTTTCTCCGCTTCGCGATCGAGCTGGCCGCCATCGTGCTGACCGCCATTTCCATAATTGCCCCAGTCTTTGGCGCGGCGCGATGAATATTCGGACAGGTCGACCGACGGGTATGCCTGGCGAAAGATCAGACCGTAATCCCGAACCCATTTCGCCGCGGCCCCTCCATAGCTGCCGTCGCTGTAACCGCCGCGGGTCACCCCACGAGCTTCGACTCGCGAGCCGCCATAGATCGACTCGGTCGCGACCGGGCGCCACTCGGCGCTGTCCCCCTGACAGTACATGATCGCCAGGTGAATATCGCAGGCATGCGCCCAACCCCAGCTGACGCAATCGCCGATCCCTTGTCGGCCCACCTGCCAATCGACGCCAAACGTATCGCGGTGCGCCTTGTAAAGCGCCCGGTAGAGCAGCGCGTCATGCGGCGGACCGCGCGGCGCGAATAGTTGCGGCGCCGCCTGTCGCAGTTTCGGCTGCGGCAGCGTACTCAAAAACCGTCGCGTTTCATTCGGCCGCGGCTTGTAGCCGAACAACGCGACCGCCGGCTGCCGTTTACCAGGCAAGACGTCGGGCGAAGGTTTCACTGGGCGAACCTCGCCCTGCGTTTCGTCGCTCACTTCTTCCGGCACATCGGACGGATTCTCGCGAGCCGCGAAGTAGGCGAGCCCGCCGATCGTGCCGAGCAGCACGAGCAGCAGTACTTGCCAGCGTTGGCTTGGTGGATGGTTGTTGTCTTTTGGCATTCGCGCTTCTTTCGTCATTGGAGTTTCGACATTCGTCATTGGCTTTTGGCCGCACTGCCTCGCTAGTGCTGCGGGCTAGTGCTGACCTCTTGTAGGGTCCGTTGTGCGGGCCGGGCGCCGCTTGATCGCTTCGATTGCGGGTGGTTGCTCGATCGTGACGCGTGGTCCGCACAGCGGACCCTACGGGTGGTTACGCTTTCCAGTGGTTACGCTTTCCAGTGGTTACGACTTCCAGCGGAGGTACTCGGCGGCGTAGCGGGCCGACTTGGCCAGTTGCCGATAGGCGTTGATCCAGTTGCGGCGGCGATCGTCGGACAGTCCACCGCCATCGACGCCCAGCCGCGCGTCGAGGTACGTTTTGATCTCGCCGCCCAGACGCGGATACTTGGCGGCATAGCTGCCCCCGCTCAGTTGCGTTTCGCGGGCGATCATCCGCAGGTTTTCTAGCTGCACTCCGCTGCGCAGTTGCGGTTGGCTGCGAGCGGCGTCGTACTCGATCACGGCGGCGATCGAGTCGCACAACTCCGCAAACCGCTGGGCATCTTGGCTCGCCTCGTTGTGGGCATCGCTTTCGCGAAACGCCGCCAACAAGTCAGGTTCGCCGGGGTTTTCGGGCGGCGGCGTGATCGTCGGCAGCAAGTCGAACTGCGAGAGCCCGGCCGCCGCCAACATCGCCGCCATCAGCAGGAAGCAGACGTTAGGTTTCATCGTTGGGCGCCTCCATGATGAGATGCTTCACCAGATCGAGCCCCGCCTGGCGAATCTCTTCGCTCGACGCGCCGCTGGCGATCAGCACCGGGCGAACGACGCAAAACCAGGCGCGAAACGCATCGACCGGATTGGGGCCCGGCGAATCGCGCTCGGGCTGCGGATTCTTCGCGATCAACTTCACAGGGAGCGGCGCCGGCGCCGGACCGCCGCTGCTGGCCGGCGCTTTTAGCGCGGGGGCCCAGACGAGCGAAACGAGACCGAGCGCGCCAAACGCCGCCGCCGCAATCAGAAACAAATTAAGCACGGAATTGCTCCAGGTTTTGGGCGTAGAGAGCTTCGATCAAACCGGCGGCGATCGTCAGGATGATGCTGCGCGTCGCCGAGCGGACGTACGGCAGCTTCATCCAAAACAGCCAGGTCGGCAGCGGAACCTGGGCGACGACGTAATCCCAAAACGCGCCGACCCACTCCAGAACCGCCGCCTTCTTTTCGGCGCCAGGGTTCAGCAGTTCTTCTTTGGCGGCCAGCATCGCGCCATGGATGAACGTCAAAAATGCCTCGCTCAGCGCGTCCCAACTGAAGCCGGGTCGCAGCTTGGCCTGAGCTTCGGCGAGTAGTTCAGACAACTTGTCAGTGAAGGTCGTGACCATTCAACGTCGCTCCGAAATAGGTTGGTAAAGGGAAAGCGGCGGCCGGTCGGCGCATACCGCCAGCGGGACGGCGACCTACGCGCCGTTTTTCGCTACGAAAATGGGAATCGAACCAAGAAGTGCGGCTTAGAGCGCCTGCTCGAAGCTGCGGGTTTTGAAGTCGCGGACCAGTTGCCGTACGCTGTCGCGCACCTGGCTGGCGCGGGTCGTGTTGATCGCCGGCACTTCGAGCAGCTGCTCGTAGGTAACGCCTTGCAGATCGCCGACGGTCGTGATGTGCACGCTTTTCAAAGCGGTGATGACCTGCGGTTCGAGACTGAGTCGGGCCAGCGGCACTTCCCGCGGCTGCGCGAATTGACGGATCAACTCGCGGCGTTCCGACCGCACCTCTTCCAGACAGCGAGCCAAGATCGACTGGGCGGCGGAGAAGTTCCCCTGCGCCAGCTGCATTTCAATCTGCCGAGCGACAACCTCCGCTTGCGCGGTCGTAATACGGGTCATGACGGAACTCCGGTGAGGGGATGGAATGGAAAAAACGCACACTAGCCCGCAAGCGAGGGAATGCGTTAGGATTTATCGAATGACCATGCTTGAAGGCCTTCTTCGTAGGGTGGGTGCAGCAAGCGCGCGCCATCCCTATCTCGCATGACGCGCGACTCGCTTGCGTAACCCACCTTTGCTTGGAAGCCGCATTGTTGGGTTTCGCTGCGCTGCACCCAACCTACGACTCGAGTCGCGTTACGACCGATAGTGGAACGACGCCACCGCGCGGCCGAGGGAAACTTTCCAATCGGGATGCTCGCGGAAGAATCCGCTGGCTCGGCGGCCGGTTTTCTTGAGGTTGTGAAACTCCCACTTCGGCGATGCGTTACAGTGATGGATCACTGCCGGGTGACTGCCGCTGATCGAGACGAGCTGGGCCTCTTCTTCTTCGACCAGGTGAGCCGCGACGCCGTCAAGCAATGCTCCGCCGATCCCCATCCCTTGAAAGCTGGGGAGCGTCACCAGTCGCGTGACGCGAAACGCATCTTTGCGAAAGTGATTCAGCACCGCGCAGATCGCCACCGGCTGCTGATCCAGCGTCGCCACAAACGCCCGGGCGGCCGGATTAAGCCGCGGATCTAGATAGTGATGCTTCGCAAACAGCGGCCAGTGCTGGTGATTGCCGGCGCGAATCTGTAAATCGAGTTGCGGTCGCCGAAGACGCCTCCGGGTGAGTCGTCCACTTTCCATATCGGCCACCCAATCGGGCTGCAGCCAGCGGGCGATGTCGCGGTGACAGGTAACCGCCACAAACTGCTTGTCGATATGCCCGGCGTCGATCGACTTGCGGAGCGCGGCCGAGCCGATCTGCGCGGTCCGCCGGTCGACGACGCTCGTGTATTCGTCAAACGCGACCAGCGAATCGCTTGAGGAGAGCGACATTGCCAGGTCGGCGCGAAACTGCTCGCCCGTGGACAACACGTGATGCGGTTTGCACCACGCCGGCGGCGAACTGAGCCCCACCGAGATCAGCAGGCGGACGATCTCACGGGTTTCCAGCGGCTCGGGAAACGCATCGACGATCGCTTTCCGCTTCGGCCAGCGAAAGCCGCGATAGACTTGCGAGCCGAACGCTTTGGCGGCGATCGACGACTTGCCCGAGCCCGAGCGTCCGACGATCAAGCCGACCTGCCAATCGTCGTCCAGCGGCAACTCAATTGCAAAACGATCGGTCAGCTTTTCGTCGAGCGACACGTCGAACATGCCGCTGACCATCTGCACCCGAAACGAATCGGCGACGCGACACGATACTACAGACTCAACAACCGACATTGGTATCCTTTCGCTTTCAGTTCGACGAACAACTGACGCTGCTGACGTTCGCTTTCGCACTCGGCGACCACTTGATACAGCGGCGGACAAGTCTTCGATTTCGTTGATTTGGGGACGAGCTTGGCCGCTTTGCGGGCAGGCGGCTTCTTCGTCATGATTGCGCCTCCCACCAGGTTTCGGCCTCGGCGCCCAGCATTCGCAGCTCGGCCGGATTGGTCACTTCCACCAGTTCGTCCCCCTCCAATCGGCGCGCGGCGGTGATCGTGACGTGTTGCAGTTGATCCGCCAGCGGCCCGCGGGCGAATTGAAAGTCGGCGTCGAACTCGTAGCACCCAACGCCGGTCTCGTGGCTTTCAAAATGACGCCGCCGCGGGTGAGGTTCGTTCAGATCGCTCCAGCCAGGCGAAGACGCCTCTGGGCTCTGTTGCGGTTGCGAAAGGGACTGAATCGCCGTTTGCCAGCGTCGATCCGCCTCGCGGCGTTCGGCGTCAAGCAAGACCGGCAAATCGCACAGCAGATTCCGGGCGACCTGCAAGTCGGCGAACAACGCTTGCTGCTGCGGGGTACGTGACGCTTTGAGCCAATAGTAGACGCCGTCGACTTTGTCCTGAATCGAGCGAATTCGGTAATAGCTGAGCGGCGTCGGCGCCGCCGGAGGAGAAAAAAGTAGCATCCAAGGTCCTCCACAACAGGGAAGTTTCGTCGCCAGTTTCGCTCTCTGTTTCGGGGCCGAGCGGGTCGCAATTCAGGTCAATCCTGCTGACGTCCGCCAACCCCAATGACTCAAGACATTCTAAGTAAAGTCTTAGACTTTTGCAAGACTTTTGACCGCCTAAAGTTCGAGGAGAGTCTTAGACTTTACAAACGATTGACGTAAGGTATTCTGTGGTAATGGGATGGAATCAATAAAACCTTTTTCGCCCCGGGAGATCGCTCATGGGAATGGAATATCAAACGGTCGACGACATCAAAGAGATGGAGGACCGGATCGTCAAATTCCTCGCAAAACTACGAGAATTTCGGGCCGATTGGGCCAGCGAAGGCCCGGACGAAGTCAAGATCGAAACAACGATGGCCATCCGCTCAATCGACTACCTCGAAGCCTGGACGCCGCTGCAACAAGCCCGGCTGACCCGGGCTCGCCAGGCAGCCAAGAAGGAGGCTGTCCAAAAGGAGAAGGAACAAAAGAAGAAGTAAATACTAAGAATTTCCTCACGACTCAGAAGCACGGCACGACCAACGGGTGCCACTGCTGGCTTGCCCAGCAGTGGCTTCAGAACTGCCCTGGGGGCATGGCCCCACCCAAAAAGAAGCAAGTCAAACACATCCATGAAGCGGGCCACCTTCATGAACTCACCTTTTCTTGCTACCAACGAAAGCCGCTCCTCACCAACGACACATGGAGGGGCATGCTCGCTCAGAGCATTCAGAACGCCGTCGAGCGACACGAGTTTCATCTAACCGCGTTCGTTTTCATGCCGGAACATGTACACTTGCTGGTCTTGCCACAGCAATCGGCGTCCACGATTTCCAGTTTTCTTAACGCAGTAAAACGGCCGTTCTCCTACCGAATCAAGCAGCATCTGATTGAGTGTAATAGTCCGCTACTGAAGCGACTCACCGTTCAACAACGCCCGGGCGTGCAGACGTTTCGGTTCTGGCAAGAAGGACCGGGCTACGATCGGAAGATCTTCGATCCAGCGACAATTCAATTGGTCATCGATTACATTCATGACAATCCAGTCAAACGAGGACTTTGCAAACGGGCGATCGATTGGAAGTGGTCGAGTGCTCGTCGGTTTCTTCTGCCTGAATCGCCGATAGAAGCAGACCTTCCTTTGCTTTCTCCGCTTCCGGCCGACTGGAATGTTCGTGGCTGCTGAGTGTCGCTACGCTGTTTCACTGCTGGGCAAGCCAGCAGTGCCACCCGTTAAGAGAAGTGGTGTGAATGGACGATCCAATTCCTGAAGGCGATTCGGCGCCATCCGGTGCTCGGCCCTATCGTTGGCTGATCGCCCTCCTCTTACTCTTCCTCGCCATCGCCGTCTACTACCTCTTCGGCCGGCATCTCTCGATCGATGCCTTAGTCGAGCGTGAGGAAGCTCTCCGTTCTTTCCAGCAGCAACATTGGCTGGTTTCCTACTTCGCCGCGTTTGCGATCTACGTTGTGATCACGGGGCTTTCTCTGCCAGGCGCAGCGCTGCTGACCATTTTGTATGGCTGGCTGTTTGGGCCGGTCGCCGGCGTCGTGCTGGTCAGCTTCGCTTCGACCTTGGGGGCGACAATCGCCTTTTCGGTCAGCCGCTATCTCTTTCGAGACGCCATCCAGCAGCGTTACCAGCAGCGGCTGGAAAAGCTGAACGCCTCGGTCGAAGCGGAGGGCGCCTACTACCTGTTTACGCTGCGGCTGATCCCGATCTTTCCCTTCTTTCTGGTCAATCTGCTGATGGGCCTGACGCCGATTCGCCTGGTGACGTTTTGGTGGGTCAGCCAGTTGGGCATGTTGGCCGGCACGATCGTCTACGTCGCCGCCGGCGCCAGTTTGCCGTCGCTGGCCGCCATCCAAGAGCAGGGACTCGGCGCCGTGGTCCGTTGGCCAACGCTGGCGGCCTTCGCCCTGCTGGGCCTGTTGCCGCTGCTCACGCGTCAGGTAGTCAAATGGCTGCGACGATCCCCCTAACTGCCTGTTGAAAAATGCCATCGTGGCATTTTCCAACCTCGCCAGGCTCAGAGCGTAGCTCTTCGCGGCTCGCAAAATAACGACTTACGTCGCTATTTTGGGATCGCATCCATGCGATCACGCAGTCCGTCGAGAAAATCAACGGACTGCTAACTTTGTGGGCCGCTCTTTGCAGCGTGACAGCCGCAGATCTGCGAGATTCTTGTGGCAAATCGACTACGCACCGCGGCGGCGACTGTTAGAATGGCGGTTTCGACACCTTCAACGAATCGCTCCCCTGCTATATGTCTGATACCTGTGCGTCTGAAAATCGTGCTGCCCCCGAACTTCTGGCGCCTGCCGGCAACTGGGACTGCGCCAAAGCGGCCGTCGCCAACGGCGCCGACGCCATCTATTTCGGGCTGACCAGCGGGTTTAACGCACGGGCGCGGGCCAACAATTTTGACGCCGCAGACCTGGCGTCGCTGATGTCGTTCTTGCATTGGCATGGCGTGCGGGGATACGTCACGCTCAACACGCTCGCCTTTTCGCCGGAACTGGAAGCGGTCGAACAGCTGGTGCGGCAAATCGCCGCCGCCGGAGTCGACGCCCTGTTGGTGCAAGACCTGGGCCTGGTCGGGCTGATTCGGCAAATTGCGCCAACCTTGCCGATTCACGCGTCGACGCAAATGACGATGACCAGCAGCGAGTGCATCGCTCTGGCGGCCGAAATGGGCGTCGAGCGGGTCGTGCTGGCCCGCGAGCTGTCGATCGCCGAGATCTCGGCGATTCACGAAAAAACCGAGATGCCGCTCGAAGCGTTCGTGCACGGCGCCCTGTGCGTCGCTTACAGCGGACAATGCCTGACCAGCGAATCGCTGGGCGGCCGCAGCGCCAATCGCGGCCAATGCGCCCAGGCCTGCCGGTTGCCTTACGAGCTGATCTGCGACGGTCAAGAGGTCGATCTTGGCGATCAAAAGTACTTGCTCAGCCCGCAAGACCTGGCCGCGTTTGCGGTGACGCCCGAGCTGATCGAAGCCGGCGTCGTGTCGCTGAAGATCGAAGGTCGGTTGAAGACGCCCGAGTACGTCGCCAACATCACGCGGCATTATCGCACGGCCATCGACGCCGCCGTCGCCGGACGCCCGGTCGAGTTTGCGCCGCGCGACGTCGAAGAGATGGAACTGTCGTTTTCGCGGGGGTTCTCGGTCGGCTGGCTGCATGGCTGCGATCACAAGATGTTGGTCCCGGCGATCAGTTCGGCCAAGCGGGGCGTGCTGGTCGGCGAAGTGCAGAAGGTCCAGGGACAACGGGTCAAGGTCTCGCTGCGGCGAGCGTTGAAAGCGGGAGACGGCATCGTCTTTGACGGCGACCGTATCGCGGACGCCGAACAAGGGGGCCGCATCTTCGCCCTGTATCGCGGCCAGAATCGACTTGAAGGCGAAGTTTCGCATGGCGTCGTCGAGATGGCGCTGATGCGGGACGCCGTCGATCTGTCCCAGCTTTACCCAGGCCAGAAAATCTGGAAGAGCGACGATCCCGAGCTGAATCGCCGATTGCGAAAATCGTTTGATGGCGAGATCGCGCCGCGCGATGTTGACCTGCAATTGCAAGTCTCCGCCGCTGTCGACCAGCCGCTGCAGTTGGTGGCGACTGTCGACGGTTTGCCTCAACTACAGCTGCAAACCGAACAACCGCTCGAGGCGGCCCGCAAACATCCGCTGACGATCGAAACGCTGCAGGAGCAGTTCTCTCGCTTGGGCGAGACCGGCTACCGGCTTGCCGATCTCAAAGCGGACATCGCTGGCGAGCCGATGGCGCCGCTCAGCGTGTTGGGCGCACTGCGCAAGCAGATGGTCGAGCAACTGACCGAAGCGCGTCGGGCCGCGGCGATCCGTTCGCATGCCGTCAGTGCGAAGCCGGTCCTGCCGCAATTGCGCGATGCGATTCCAGAGAATATTCCGACCGACGACATGCCCCACTTGAACCTGCTCTGCCGCACGTTGGATCAGTTGACCTGGGCGAGTGAGATCGGCATGAAGCGGCTCTACGCCGACTTCGCCGACATTCGCGAGTATCGTCAGGCGGTCGCCATCGCCCACGGCGCCGGCGCCAAAGTTTACTTGGCGACGCCGCGGATTCAAAAGCCGGGCGAAATGGGAATCTTCAGGGCGCTCGAGAAACAGAACGCCGACGGGATCCTGGTCCGCAACCTTTCGGGCTTGCGTTACTATCGCGAGCGGAACGTCGCCTGCGTGGCCGACTTCTCGCTCAACGCGGCCAACGAGTTGACCGTCGACTTCCTCCGCCGCCAAGGGGCCGAGCGAATCACCGCATCGTACGACTTGAACCGCGAACAGCTGTTCGAGATGGTTCGCCGCAGTCCGACGCAGCTGCTGGAAGTGGTCGTCCACCAGCACATGCCGATGTTCCATATGGAGCATTGCGTCTTCTGTTCGGTCCTTTCGCCCGGCACCAACAAGACCAACTGCGGCCGGCCATGCGATACGCACGTGGTGCAGCTGCGCGATCGGGTCGGCAGCGAACATCTGCTAACCGCCGACGTCGGCTGCCGCAACACGCTCTACAACGCCGCTCCACAAAGTGGCGCCGAAGCGGTCGCCGCGCTGATCGACTTGGGCGTGCGGCACTTCCGCGTTGAGCTGCTCGACGAAGCGACCAAATCGCAGGTCTATCAGACGCTCGACCTCTACTCGTCGCTGCTCACCGGGCAAATCTCCGGCAAGGAAGTCTGGACCGAACTGAAGGCGCTCAACCGCGTCGGCGTGACCCGCGGAACGCTCGAAGAACGTCGCAACCCGCTGGCGATTCTGTAAGCCCGATGAAGCTCCCCTTCTCAGCTCTGCTGTTGGCGACCGGCAACGCCCACAAGTTGCAAGAGCTGGCGACGTCGCTGGGGCCGCTGGGCGTGACGCTCCTTTCGCTGCGCGATTTTCCCGACGCCGTCGCCGTCGTCGAAGATGGCGAAACGCTGCGCGACAACGCGCTGAAAAAGGCGATCGGCTATGCCGGGCAAACCGGACAATGGGTCTTGGCCGACGATACGGGACTGGAAGTAGCGGCGCTAGGCGGAGAACCGGGCGTTCGTTCCGCCCGGTATGCCGGCGACCAGGCAACCACCGCCGAAAACCGCGTGAAGCTGATCAACGCGCTGGCAGACGTGCCGCTCGCAAGACGTTCGGCCCGCTTTGTCTGTCACCTGGCGATCGCTAATCCGAATGGCGAGATCTTCTGCGAAGCGATCGGTGAGTGTCACGGACGAATCCAAGATGAAGCCCGCGGCCAGTACGGCATCGGCTACGACGCCCATCTAGAAATCATCGAGTATCGTCGGCGACTGGCCGAAATGAGCCCGGCTGCCACTCGATTAATTGGCCACCGCGGGCGAGCGACACAGCGGCTATTTAAAGAACTCCGCCGCCAGTCAAAAATCTAGCCCACAGCGCCAGCGAGCGAAAAGGGACGCGAGCAAGTTCCGGCCTTCGTCACTTACCAAAATCATCTTTCCCCGACGGCTTAAAGAACTCGTCCTGTTCGGCTTGCTCCGTCTCCTGCGACCTGGGAAGCGAGACCGATTTCAACTTGATCGTCCGCTGCTCGACCGAGACTTCCTCCACTTCGCCAAAGTCGATCAGTTTGGCGAGCGCTTCAACGTCGCCGTCGAAGCCAATATCCAAAACGGTCACGTTTCCGCTGGTACGACTGGAGTAGTGCCCGGTGTTGACCTTGTCTTTCAACCGGAGGAACATCTCCTTCATCTACTCTTTATTGAGCCCCGGCATCTCGATCCGGACCATGTTTTCGAGACCGACCTCATCGCGAAACGCCTGCGAATCGCGTGGGTTGCCGAATCGCTGAACAAGTCAGCGAAGGGATCGTCAGCGCTCGACTTCGTGGCTGCTTGAGGCTGCGGCGGAGCGGCAGTTTTCGGCGATTGCGCGGCCTTCTGCAGCTTGGCGGTAAACTTCTCTCCGCACTCCTTGCAGGTAACTGTCTTGCCGTGCGTGCTGGCGTTGGGCAGTTGGTAACGCGCCTAACAAGGGGGGCAAACGAGCAGAAAAGCGTCCATGCGAAATTTGCGAATCTAGGGCTTGGCATGCGGGTTGGGACAAGCCCCACCAATATACCAATCCTCCCCTTCGGAACGCGAGTTGAATTTACAGAATCAACAGATTTCTATATCTAGCGGATAAGGCGATCGCTATTGCAGCGAAAGGACTTCCGACTTCGAGTAGATCGGCAGATGCCGGTAGTAGACTTCCAGCATGTAGACGCACAGGCAAGTCATAAACAGCCGCCCGCCGATCACGCCATGTTTGTCTCCATCGGGCGACCAACTTCCCTTGTCGCTGCCGACCTGGACCTGACCCTCTGGGATCGCCTGCCGCATGACGCGATTCCAACTTTGCCACGCCGAGCCCTCATAATGATGCGCCACCTGAGTGCCGTAGTACCAGTAGTAGACGTCGGGTTCTTTCCAATCGACCGGGTTTTCGACCAGGTAGTCGACGCCATCCTGCAAACGGGGATCTTCTTGCTTCCAGCCCAAGTACTGCCGGCAGAGTAAACCCTCGGCCGTCATCGACAGCGTCGCCGGCTGGTTGCGGGTTGGTTGGTAGGTGTAGCGAGCGCCATTCTCTTTCGCAACGGTATCGAGAAACCCGCCGACGCGCTGCAGCGTCTCTTCGGGTACGGTCAGCCCGCACATCTTGGCGCTGGCGAAGGCGATGACAAACCAACCGGTGACCGAAGTATCGGCGCCATCGCCTGGCGTGTAGCGCCAACCACCTTCCGGCGACTGAATGCGGACCGCGTAGTTGATCGCCCGTTGGGCCGGTTTGCGGTACTGCTCATCTTTGGTCATGCCGTACAACTCGCAGAGGGCAATCGTCGCTTGGGCTTGCGTGTACAAGCGATGCTGATTGGCGAGCGGCCCGCTGATGAAGGTGCCATCGTTGTCCATCTGCGACATTAAGAAGCCCCAGCCTCGGGTCACCTCGCGAGTGTAGCCGCCTTCGAGCGTCGTGTGCCCTGCCCCTTGAAACGCCAGCAGCGCCATCGCGGTCGCCGCAATATGATTCTCGATTCCGGCGCCATCTTTGTAGGGGCCTTTCAAGCTCCACGAGCCATCGCGGCGTTGATTTCGCTTGAGCCAATCGAGCGCCGCTTTGACCGACTGTTCGGTCGTCGCGTTGCCGCCATACGCTTTCAGTAGCGCCTTCTTTCCGCCCCCTTCGCCTCGGAAGTTGAATTCAACGCCCGGCGTTTCGACTTCGCGCTGTCGCGACTTCGTCCCCGTGGCGGCCAGGGTCGTCAGCGACTCGGGCGGCGGTTGCTCGGACTCAAACAACGTAATGTCGAACCCGACAATGTCGTCCTCCACCAAGTCATCTTCATCGAGCAACATTTCTAGATCGAGTTGTTCGCCCAGACGCTCGGCGTACGTCGCCGTCACGACGACTTCCTGCCTTTGCGTCGGCGTGAAGACCAACATCGCCAGCGCGACCACCAAGACGAAGTGGATGATCGAGCTGATCATCCACGGCGGCATCATCCGCGTCGACTTGGCGGTCAAGTCATCGGCCGGAGCGCTGAGCTTGGCGACCGCCAGGTTCGCGTCGACCACTTCCGGCGGAGCTTTCTTGGGCGCCTTCTGCGGCAAACCTTTGCCATCAGAAGGAACTTGCTCGACCGGCGCTGATTTGTCGACCGGTTTCGCGTCAGGCGACTTTGCCGCAGGCGTCCGCTTCGGCTTTACCGGCGCTTCGGCCGCCGGCTTTGACGCGGGCGCAGGTTTCGCAGCCGGCGGCTTTTTGGTCGCCCGCTTCTTTGGAGTTGGTTTTGCCGGAGGCTGTTCGCCTGGCGCTTCATCGCGCCACTTCGGCGGTTCCGGCTTGTCGCTTGGCTTGCGCGACTGCGGCTTCTTCGTTTCCGGCGGTCGCTTCGCACTGGGGGGCAATGCCGACTTTGGCGGAGGAGTTGGCTCTTGCTCGGCAGGCTTTGGTTGGGGCGGAGCGCTCGGCGGAACCGGCGGCGATTCGTTTTGCGGCGCTACCGGAGGCTGCGCCCACTGGTTCGGATAACCAGCCGGCGCCCCAGGAGATCCATAAGGAGCTGATGGCGGGTACTGCCCCGGCGGTGGTTGTTGCCCCGGCAGAGGATAACCGCCAGCGGGCGGATATTGCGGCGGCGGACCTTGCTGACCAGGCGGTGGATATTGACCCGGCGGCGGGTACGGTCCCTGCGCAGGATATTGCGGCGGTGGGTATTGCCCCGGCGGATACTGTCCCGCGGGCGGAAAATAATTGGGAACCGATTGCGGCGGTGCTTGTCCAAACGAGATCGGCGCCTTCGCCGCATCCCCTTCTGACGCCGGCGGCGGAGTCGATGGAGGCTGCGATATCGGCGCAGGGCGCTTCTCTGGCGATTTATCGCGGTCTTTCGGATGTTCGTCGCTCGACATCCACCAGCTCCAAGACCGCACTACCAAGACGGCCAAAATACAAGCGAAAAAAGGGGTTACGTCACTCTACCAGTGAGTTTTTTAAGCGGCAAGGAACCGATAATGTACTCAACCGAGCCCGCGCGGAATTCGCGCCGATTTTGTCGATTTTGACGAGACCGCACACAACGCTCGATCCCACGGCTTTCCGCGTCGAAAACTGTCCTACCGGCGATTGCGGCCGATTTGCCGCGTAAACGCCGACCAAAGTAGATCGCCTACGAATTTTTTCGGTCGGTCCCCTGGACACTGATCACAGTTCCTTTACAATTCAGCACTTCCAACAGCGGCAAGCATGTCGTTAAGTGGAGTTAATGTCGCGGGGTGGAGCAGCTAGGTAGCTCGCGAGGCTCATAACCTCGAGGTCGTCGGTTCAAATCCGGCCCCCGCCACTTTCAACGCTGGTTGAGCAAAATTGCTCTGCCAGCGTTTTTTTATGCCGTCGCGGAATTTCGCACTTAACCAATGGCTGCTAGTGCCGGCGTGCGCAAGGCGGCGTGTTCCAATGTATTGATCTCACGCCCCTTCTAAGCAGGTCGACGTTCGGATTTTTGGCCGAACCCTCTATCTGGGAAAGCGTGGCTGTGGTGAAAACCAGAAAGACTTTGGCGAATCGAAGCCGAAACGCGTCCTCACGCCGTTCTTGTCGACCACAGCACACTTCATTTCCCCGCTTCTGATCCTTTGAATACCCCAGCGCAGGGCGCGCCTACTTTCGACGTATCGGCAGGCGGTCAGGACGATTTCTCCCTCTTTTTCCTTTACGGAAGTACGGTATAAAGGGGGCCATGAGCTTCTTCAATATCGCCGGCATCCTTGTCGCCCTTGCAGCGGCCTTCGCGTTCATCAACCACAAACTGCTTAAGCTGCCGACAACGGTAGGCTTGATGCTGCTGGCCATGCTGCACGCGGTCGCCCTGCTGCTGATTAATTGGATCGTGCCGCAGGCGGGCGTGCTCACCGCGGCTGAGACCCTCGTCGGCTCGATCGACTTCGACCAGACGCTCATGGAGGGCATGCTCGGCTACCTGCTGTTTGCCGGGGCGTTGCATGTCGACCTGAACGACCTCAAGAAACAGTCTGCGGCCATCGGTCTGCTTGCGACCGTCGGCGTTCTCGCGACGACGTTCATCGTCGGCGGCCTTACCTACGTGATCACCGGCTGGCTCGGTATCGAGGTCCGCTTCATCTACTGCCTGATATTTGGGTCGATTGTCGCGCCGACCGATCCGATCGCGGTCTTGGGGATCGTCAAGAGCCTCGGCGCACCCAAGCCGCTGGAGACCAAGATCGCCGGCGAGTCGCTGTTTAATGATGGCGTGGGCGTGGTGGTGTTTATTGCGCTGCTGGGGATCGCGGGGCTGGGTCAGCATCATGGCGAATCGCATGCCGACGCGGCGAAGAACCATGATGTCAATCACGTCGCTGAGCCCAGCGAACAAGTTTTGGACAACCGCCCCAGCGCCGATAGCGATGCGGAACAACCCGGAAACGCACCTACGCACGATGCTCAAGCGCACAGCGAGAAGGCGGAGACGACAGTAATGGATGTCGCCAAGCTTTTCGCCCTCGAAGCCGGCGGCGGGCTCGCGCTCGGCCTGGTGCTGGGGATGGTCGCGTTCCTCCTGTTGCGAACCATTGATCACTACGCGACGGAGATTTTGCTTTCGCTGGCGGTCGTGACCGGCGGGTATGCCTTGGCGATGGCGCTTCACCTATCGGGGCCATTGGCGATGGTGGTCGCGGGGCTGATCCTGGGTAACCATGGCCGAACGCTAGCGATGTCCGACCAAACGCGCGAGCACCTGGACACGTTCTGGGAATTGGTAGACGAACTTCTGAACGCGGTGCTGTTTGTGTTGATCGGTATGGAGGTCTTGGTCCTTTCGTTCACGGCGCAGTATTTGCTGGCCGGGGCATTGGCGATCCCCGCGGCGCTGCTGGCGAGGTTCCTGTCGGTCGGCGCCGTGGTGACCGCCTTGAAGAAGGCGACCAACCGAGAATATACGCCGCACGCGATCAAGGTGATGACTTGGGGCGGCCTGCGCGGCGGGATCAGCGTCGCACTCGCGCTATCGCTCAAGGAAGAGATCCACGCCCAGCAATCGCAGTACGACAACATCGGCGAACTCATCCTGACGATGACCTACGTCGTCGTCGCCTTCTCAATCCTCTTCGGCGGCCTGACCATGGGGCCAATGTTGCGCCAGCTGGGCCTTGCCGGGCAAAGCAAATCAGACGCCCACTAACTACGGATAGCGACCTGATCAACGCGGAGGCGGCCTCATAGCAGTCCGTTGATTTTCTCAACGGTATGCGATCCCAAGATAGCGACGTAAGTCGTTATTTTGCGAGCCGCGAAGAGCTATGCTCTGAGCCTGGCGAGGTTGGAAAATGCCACGAGGGCATTTTCCAACAGGCAGATAGCCTTGAGGTTGTCGGTTCAACGTGGGGGGCGTTGGTGGTGATGATGGAGACGCGCCGTCGCCAAGCGCTCGTCAAGTTCGCGATCGCTTGCTTTGCCTGGAGTCTTCCAGTTACCGTTAGAGGAGGGAAAGTCTCACGCTCAGAATATAGAGAGTTGGCAGAGAAAAGGGGAGGCCTGCGTTGCGAATTTGACCCCCGTCCCCGTAGATTGCTCCTATTGTTAGAGGGCGCTCCCCGTAATAGGCCGTTCTGAACAATCATAAGTTGTCTGTTTTCAGAGTTTCTACATAGTTGGAGCGTCACATGTTGCGCATGACCACCGCCCTCCTGCTAATCTGTTTTGTCGCCGAGTCTCGGGCGCAAGACAACGCCCGAATGGCGACCGGGAAACACTCGCTGATTGCAACGTTTGACGAGACAGACGCTCGCCGGAATTTCTTCCACGACGTGAATGTTTGCTCCGAAGCAGAACGGCTCACTCTGGTTGTGGTCAGCGATCTCGCTGAGAAACAGGACGCAACAGAAGAGGCTGATGAAGACGCCTCGAATCAAGCAAGAGGTGGCTTCGGCGATCCGTCGGACGATGGCAGAGCCAAGTGGCTTGCTCGACCATTGGGACAAGAGCCTTGGCTTTCCCCGGAGCGAAAAGTCCATGGAACCGTCGATGCCGACGGAGTGATTCGTTTCGGCGTCACCACAACTCGTGATGGCAAGCTCGTCTCCCTGCATTTTGTTGGTCGCTCGTCATTTGCTGGTGCATCTGGAAAAGTTTTTCTATTGTCGTCGGAAAAGCCCGTCCTGGAGGGAACGTGGAAACTCATCAATCCATTCACTAACGCCCGCCTAGTCCCGGGCTTCAACGGAGCTAGTCCAGCAGAGAACAGGGGACGGGGGTCTTAAAGGCCGGCGCTGCGAATTTGCCCGCCGTCCCTTTAGATTGCCCGCCGTCCCTTTAGATTGCCCGCGTGTTCGTCAAGGAACTGATCCCTTTCATCGACAAGACGTATCGCACCATCGCCAATCGCGACGGACGCGGGCTCGAAGGGTTCTCGCAAGGTGGCCGCGGTACGACGCGGATCATGTTCAAGCGCCCTGACCTGTTTTGTTCGACAGCGCCAGGACGTTCTGGGTACTCCAACGAAATGAAGGTGAAAGAGCAAGAAGGCCGCGAGAACAGGAATCTGGTCTTCGCCAAAGGAGACAACACCTGGGACTTGGCCCAAGAATACGCCGAGACGAAAAACCCGCCGCTGCGGATTCAATTGCATGTCGGCACAAAAGGGTTCAACTACGAGCACAACTTGCAGTTCATGAAGTATCGGGAGTCGCTCGAGATTCCGTTCGAGCGCATCATCGTCGAAGGCGCCCCGCATAGCGCCGCCAAGATCGACGACAAACGAGGGCTAGAGATCGTTCAGTTTCACGCCGACAACGTCCGCCGCTCCGGCGCTTTGCCGGCGCAATGAGTGCGGCGAACGTTCTCGTGATTGCTTTCTCACCGAATCGATAACAGCCTATCTTTTTCAAACGTTTGAGTCGCCGCAAAACCAAAAATCTTGTGTAAAAAGCTACCGTAGGTCGGGTATCCTAGAAGCACCCCTTCCCTCGCCTACTCTGCTGGAGCCGAATCATGCCCAAGTTACGCCTCGCGTTATTTCACTTGCTGCTGACGTTTCTTATCGTGACGGCGTTTGCATTGCCGGCGATGGCGATGGAACCATCCGCCCCGCTTCCCGATCCGGATGGCAAGCCGGCCGACATGACCAAGCCGGTGAAGGTTTACATCTTGATGGGGCAGTCCAACATGCTGGAGATGGGCAAGGTCGCCGGCGACGAAGATGGGCGACTCGAGCACGCGGTCAACAGCAAGGGACTCTATCCCTATCTAGTCAATGAAGCTGGCGCCTGGACGGTGCGCAAGGATGTTCGCAACGTCGCGGTCATGGGGAGCGGCGGCCCCGGCAAGACTTCGCTCCGCAAGAATGACTGGCTGCAAGTCGCCGGCGGAAAGATTGGCGTCGAGATCGGTATCGGCAGCTATCTGGGTGAGTTGCATGACGAGCCGGTGCTGATTTTGAAAAGTGCGATTGGCAATCGTTCGCTCGGCTGGGACTTGCTTCCCCCCGATTCGCCGTCGTATGAATTCACCGATCCGAAGGATGGCAAGACCTACATCTATGCCGGCTACGGACAGAGCCCGCTGCGTTGGGAGAAAGGGACCGAGCCGGAGCCAATCGGCTGGAAAGCAGGCGTTCAGTACGATGGCGACATCGCCCGGGCGAAAGAGGTGCTGAGCAATCTCGACAAGTATTACCCCGGCGCCACCGACTACGAAGTGACCGGCTTTTTCTGGTGGCAAGGAGACAAGGATCGCTACAATCCGGGGCACTCGCAGAAGTACGAACAGAACCTGGTGAACCTGATCCAGCGCCTCCGCCAAGAGTTTGACGCCAAGAGCGCCAAGTTCGTCTGTGCAACGCTTGGCCAAACCGACAAGGACGCGGCCCAAGGGACCGAGAAAGATATCCTCGAAGCGCAGTTCGCCGTCAGCGATCCTAACAAGCACCCCGAGTTCAAAGGCGCCGTCGCCACCGTCTACACGCATCCGCTTTCTCAAGGGGGCGCTTCTAATGGTCATTACAACCACAATGCCGAGACCTACATGAACGTCGGCGAAGCGATGGGCCAAGCGATGGTGCGATTGCAGAAGAGCCCATAACCGCAGCGGAGTTTTTCGCTCGGCTTCGAGAAATCAACGCCGGTCGGACATCTGCCGAACCGGCGAATCTTTGCAAGCAAAGCATTCAAGTCGCCTCGCAAATAGCGAGGCTTCTTGCCAGGGGCTAACCTGCACCCTCACGCTGGATTAGCAGTCCGTTGATTTTCTCGACGGACTGTTAGACGGCAATCACTCTGGCGTCAGCGTCACCGACGCCGCCGGCAAATATCGCCTGACGACGTTCGAGGACTTTGACGGCGTTACCGAGGGAGACTTTCAGGTCACCGTCGAGAAAAACGACTGAATCGAGATCGCCGCGTCGGGGCCACATGCCGGGCCCGGCGGTTCTGGCGGCCCGGTCAAGAAAGTGCCGCTCACGCCGGCCAAGTATCGCGATTTTGAGAAGTCGGGGTTCACTGCGACCATTTCGCCCGACGGCCCGAATACGTTCGACTTCGATCTCGACTCGCAGGCGAAACTGCCGGGGCTGCCCCGTTTGCCTGCGCTGCTCTCTTCTGCTACGCTCTGACTTACTGCGGAAGCTCGAAAGTTTTGTAGTTTAACAATCTTTTTCGTCTCTAAGACGAAATGCCGGACGCTAACCGAGCGTGTGGCAGCTTCGCAGCCTTCCGGCCGAATGCCCCGCTTTGATCTTCCTTCCTCCCGCTGTTCCGCTAGTTTCCAAATGACTGGGCGTCCCTAGACATGCTTGCGATCGTTTTGGGAATGCTCATCGTCGTTGGCGGCGTGCTGTTTTTTCGGCTGCATGCATTCCTGGCCCTATTCTTCGCCACGCTGGTCGTCGCCGCCGCAACGGCGTCTTATTGCGTTCGCGAAAGCGCGCTCGACAATCACGCGGCGAACATCGTCGCCCTTGCCGACCAGCAGGTAGAACTAGCCGCTGTGGGCGATGAATTTAAAAGCCAGCCCGGCGCCTACTACATCGTCAGCGGCGAGGAGGATCTCCCGCAGCTAGACGCGCAATCCGTTTGGATCGAGCAATTCGACGCATCGACCGCAACGCTCCGCGAAAACTTGGCTGAATCGCCTCGACTGCCTGCGCGGCTAATTTCTCAGCACGACTACGACCAAGCCGTAAAGCTGTCCGAAACCAGCGCCACCAGCCGCGTCGCCGACGCACTTGGCAAGACGTTCGGCAAAATTGGCGTACTGATTGCGATGGCCTCGATCATCGGCCAATGTCTCTTAACCAGCGGCGCCGCAGAACGGATCGTGCAGACCATTCGCCAGGCGCTCGGCCAGCGCTGGACCACGCTCGCCTTTGTGATCAGCAGTTTCATCTTGGCGATTCCGGTCTTCTTCGACACGGTGTTTTTCCTGATGTTGCCGCTCGCCCAAGCGATGGCTCGCCGCACCGGTCGCGACTACCTAAAGTACGTGATGTCGATCATCGTCGGGGGAACGCTCGCCCATTCGCTGGTGCCGCCGACTCCGGGTCCGCTATTTGTCGCTAGCGAACTCAACGTCAGCATCGGCGCCATGGCGATCGGCGGGATTGCGGTCGGCATCTGGGGCGTCTTCGCCGGTTACATTTACATGCTGTGGGCCAATCGCCGGTGGCAAATTCCGCTCCGTTTCGACGAAGCCGAACAAGTGACCGACGCGGCGCCGCCCAATGATTCGCGGCTCCCCAGCTTCGGCCTCTCGATCTTGCCGGTCGTCATCCCGATTATTCTGCTCGCGCTGCTAACGTTCTACAAAGCCGCGAAGCCCGACTTCGGCAGTGCGCTGACCCCGGTTCTCGACACGGCCATTCCTTTCCTGGGCGATAAGAACATCGCGTTATCGTTGGGCGCTCTGTTAGCGATGCTAACGCTGATCTTGAAGCCGAAGACCACCTGGGTCGAACTCGGCAAGTCGGTGCAGAAGGCATTGGCCGAAGGGGGCGTCGTCATCTTGATCACCTGTGCCGGCGGCGCATTTGGAGAGATGATTCGGCAAACCGATGTCGGCGCCACGATCGCCAACTTAATGCCGTCGTCGGTCAGCGGGTCCGGCCTACTGGCGATGGCGTTTCTCGTCACCTTGACTATTCGCGTCATTCAAGGCTCGGCGACCGTCGCCATGATCGCGGCCATTGGGATCGTCGTCCCGTTAGCGACGCAAATTGGGCTGCCGTTTCATCCGGTCTACCTGGCGCTGGCGATCGGTTGCGGCTCGAAACCGCTGCCCTGGATGAACGACAGCGGCTTCTGGGTGATCAGCCGGATGAGTGGATTTACCGAGAAAGAAACGCTGCAAACCTTCTCGGTGCTGCTTACGATTATGGGCATCGCCTCGTTTCTGGCGACGCTGTTGGCGGCCTACCTTTTCCCCCTTGCGTAAGTCGCGTTACGACGGTTTCGTCACGCCCGGAAACAGCTAAGATAATAGGCGCCCTTTCCCAATCGCCACGCACCTTCAACCACGATTCGCTTCATGCCTGCTGAACCTTCTGAGAACTCCGAATTGCACAGCAGTCGCTGGTTCGCCCCCGACAGCCTCCGCGGCTTCGGTCATCGCTCGCGGCTGAAAGGGATGGGCTACGATGACGAGGACTTTCGCGGCAAGCCGGTCGTCGCGATCCTGAACACGTGGAGCGATCTGAACACCTGTCATTCGCACTTTCCGGAACGGGTCAAAGAGGTCAAGCGGGGCATCTTGCAGCGCGGCGGCTTTCCGGTTGAGATCCCGGTGATGTCGCTCGGCGAAATGATGATGAAGCCGACGACGATGCTCTATCGCAACCTGCTGGCGATGGAAACCGAAGAGGTCCTCCGCTGTCACCCGATCGACGCGGCGGTGCTGATGGGCGGTTGCGACAAGACCGTGCCGGCCCTGTTGATGGGCGCGATCTCGGCCAATCGCCCCGCCATCTTCTTGCCCGCCGGTCCGATGCTCCGGGCGCGCTGGAAAGATCAAACGCTCGGCAGCGGCAGCGACGCCTGGAAATACTGGGACGAACGCCGCGCCGGCAACCTGTGCGACGAGTCGTGGGGACAGATCGAGAACTGCATCGCTCGCTCGGCCGGCACCTGCATGACGATGGGAACCGCGTCGACCATGTCGGCGATCGCCGAATCGCTCGGTTTTACGCTGCCGGGCGCCTCGTCGGTTCCGGCGGTCATCGCCGAACATTCGCGTCTGGCGGTCGCCACCGGGCGCCGCGCAGTCGAAATGGCGCTGGCCGACCTGCGACCTTCCTCCTTCCTTTCGCCGACCTCCTTCGACAATTCAATCGTCACCAGCATGGCGATCGGCGGCTCGACCAACGCGATCGTTCACATCATCGCCATGGCCCGCCGTGCCGGCATTGAACTGACGCTGGAGCGGTTCGACGAACTGTCGCGCACCACGCCGGTGCTGGCCAACATCCGCCCGGCCGGCAAGTTCCTGATGGAAGATTTCTTCGACTCCGGCGGACTGCCGGCGCTACTGAAGGAACTAGGCGAGCACATCGACGGGACGCGGCAGACGGTCAACGGGCAGACCCTGGCCGAGAACATCTCTGCCGCCGAAGTGATCGATGCCGACATCATTCGGCCGCTCGACAATCCAATTTCGGCAACCGGCGGCACGTTTGTCTTGCGGGGCAATCTCGCTCCGTCCGGCTGCGTGATCAAGCCAACCGCCGCCTCACCGCGATTGCTGGACCACACCGGCCCGGCGGTCGTATTTGACGACTACGCCAGGCTGAAGGCGAAGCTCAACGATCCCGCATCCGGCATCACCGGCGACTCGGTCTTGATCTTGCGCAATGCTGGACCGCAAGGCGGCCCCGGTTTTCCGGAATGGGGCATGTTGCCGATCCCCGATCACCTGCTGAAGCAAGGGGTCCGCGATCTTGTCCGAATCTCCGACGCCCGGATGAGCGGCACCAGCTATGGCGCCTGCGTATTACACATCGCGCCGGAAGCGGCGGTCGGCGGACCGCTGGGCCTGGTACAGACTGGCGATCTGATTCAATTGAACGTCGCTGAGCGCAGTCTGAACCTGTTGGTCGACGACGACGAACTGGCGCGACGACGCGCCGCCTGGAAACCTCGCCCTCCGCGGTACACCCGCGGTTATGGAGCGATGTTCCTGAAGCACGTCACCCAGGCTGACGTCGGCTGCGATTTTGATTTCCTTCATCACGGCGACGAAACGCCCGACCCCGATATTTTCTGAGACAGACCCTGCAAGGACCAGAATTGGCCATGGATACCAAACCGCTTACCGCTGAAACCATCTGCCGTTCCGTCTGGGCGGTCCCGTCGTTGGCCCGCAATAGCGAAGGGGCGCTCGACGTCGCGGAAAATGCGAAGCTGATCAAGCACATCGAGCAAGGCGGCATCTCGACGCTGCTCTATGGCGGCAACGCGATCTTCTATCATCTGACGCTCGCCGAGTATCGATCGGCGCTTGAGTTGATCAGCACGACCGCCGCCGACGACACGCTGGTCATTCCGGCAATCGGTCCGGCCTTCGGCACGATGCTCGACCAGGTCGACATCCTGCTCGACTTCAATTTTCCGAACGTCATGCTGTTGCCGCAGCGCGACGTCGTCTCGTCGCCCGGCATCGCTTCGGCGGTTCGCAAAGTCGCTGAGAAGCTGGGCAAGCCCGTCGTGCTGTATCTGAAGTACGACGGCACGGTTTCGGTCGAAGACGCCGCCGCGCTGGCGAGCGACGGCGTTATCTCGGCGATCAAGTACGCCGTCGTTCGCAAAGACTACACCCAAGACGACTACTTGCGCAGCCTGACCGACCAGATCGACAAGAGCCTGATCTTAAGCGGCCTGGGTGATCAACCGGCGATCGTCCACATGCGTGACTTTGGTCTGGGCGGCTTCACGACCGGCTGCGGCTGCATCTTCCCGCAGATGTCGACTGACCTGCTCGCCGCCATTCACGCCGAAAAGTGGGACGAAGCGGAAGCGATCCGCGAGCGTTTCCTGCCGCTGGAACAACTCCGCGATTCGCTCGGCCCGATCAGCATCTTGCACCGCGCCACCGAACTGGCCGGCATCGCCCAGACCGGACCGATCATTCCACTGCTGTCGGAACCGGCCGAGTCGGTCAGAGAAGAAATCGCCGCCGCGCTGCACCAGATGAAGTAGCCGCGACGATCATGCTACTTCGCTACGCTCCGCCAGATTCAGCCGATTCGAGAATCGACCACATCTCGGCGGCGGGATATGGGAGTTGCTTGACGGTAGTGAGGACTGATTATGACTGCGATCTGTATCAAGTGTGGAGCAAAGAAATCGTTTCCGTACAACAAGTGCGGCGAGTGTGCGTTTGATCCTCAGTTGGCCCGTGAAGATCTAGTGAAGAGCGTCTGCCTTTCATCGGGACGTTACGGTTCTCAATTCGAGAAGGAAAAATATGACGACGAATTGAACAGTTACTCTGCTCAACTTCGATCCGGACTCAGTGTCGAGTATGATCAAGAGGAAATCGAACGATTGGACATGCAGTTGACGGAAGTCGAGGAACTTGATGACAAGCCGATCTTCAAATATCTGCTCCGAGTATTCTTGCCTGGAATTCTCTTGTTGCTGTTTCTAATTGGTGTGTTGGTCGTGCTGAAATGGCGATGATTTGGCGCCCCAAATGGAGACCGCCATGTCTTCTTCACCAATAGCTCGAACTCCCTAACGGCGAGTCCCCTGGCTCTATCTCGTCGGCTGCCTGCTGATTTTGGCAGGCGTCGCGACGCCGCTCTGTAGAGAAAAGGCCCGCGTCCCGAATGGCTCAGAGAACGACAGAAGCAACAGGAAGGGCTGTTGCTGGGAAGTGATGGCAGACCGAAGGGGATGTCACCAGCGAACCCGTTGCCGAAGAATTCAGCGTTCAACAAGAGCTTGAAGCAGAAGCCAAAGCCGCCGCCGTCAGGCGTGCCGGTGTTCAAGCCGTGGAAGCCTGCTGAACCGGCACGCTTTCAGCCATTCAAACCGGCTCAGCCTGCGAAGATCGTGATGCAAAAGCCGAAGTAACTTACCACTTCCAAGCGTGAACTTCGCTGGTGCCATCGAATCCAGCACGTTTCAGTAGGGCTGCAAGCCTGTAGTCAACGGTGACATTATTGTCTTCGCTACCGCCCTCTGTCTGATCGCCACCGCTAAAGAAGCTATCAGACTTTCTTTTGGCAAATAACTTCTCGCCTTCTTGCGATAGTGCTGGCAAGTCTGCCTCGGCTGCATGGGCAACAGCTTTGTATAGTTCATGCGTTTGAACTGCCAAATGACTGCCAGCTTCACGAAGCTGCTCCATTCCCTGTTCCCACGATTCACCATTCCATGAATCGAATAGCCAATCCCCCAAAACAACGTCCAAGAGACGGTCGCTTTCAAAACCCTCGCTAGAAACGCCAATGGAAGGCGGCTTGCCAATCAGATAAGCAACGAAGGCCACCCGTTCAGCTGGCACGTCAGCGGATTTGCCATCACCATTGCCGACCGCCAATACTGTTGCCCAATCATCCGCAAAACCGCTTACAGCCTCAGATAATGACTCTGACGGATCGGTTCCCATTCGCCATTCAATAAGACCTTTCATCAAGCGACACTTGAAAGCTTCGCTGCAATTGATTGTGGCAAGGTAATAGTTCTCTGACTCTTTTGCAGCATGCATTCCATCGGTCGATGCTGCATTGGCCACCTTGCCGAAGAATTCGATCATCTGTTCTGCTGTCATCGCCATTGGTATTACCTTGGAACTGCTTTCACCTTGGGCCAGCCTACCGGAAGCTCGAGAATTCTACCACTTCTGTAGAAGGTGGCAAAGCTCTCCAGTTGTCCTCTACGTGCATCCTTCAATAACTGTTGAGCGAGAGCATCATGCGTTCCATCTCCATATTGCAGATAGCGTTGGAGGCGGCTCGTATTGTACTGCAAACTGCCCTGCCGCAGGTTTCCTTTGTACGTCTTCAGGAGCGAGAGATACTTGCCGTGCTTTGCCTCAACGACTGCGTAGCGACTGCCGTTGTGGAATATCAGATCCAAGCCTTGGTTGCCCTGTAGTGAAAGGAAACATCCTGCAATTCGTATCCGAGCCGCTTCATCTCTCGGAACGAATGAACAACTCCCTTTGCTTCGCTGAGCGTACCTGACGCCCTGACCTGATTTAGCAATGCCTGCCGCTGCTGGGCACCGCCGTATCTCGCAAAATCTCTTGTGATAAAAAAGGTGTCAGGACTCTTTGTTTCGAGAGTCCTTCCCTTTCTTCGGCCTGCCGTGGGGGCGGAGGGTGGAATCTAGGTTCACGCGGCGAGCGGTTGATTGGTCCAGTCGGAGTCGCCGACCGGGAGGAATAAAGAGTCCTGACACCTTTTTTTTCGTCCGTCATCGGGCTGTCGAAAATGAACCCGTTGCCGAGAGATTCAGCGGTGAACAAGAGCTTGAGCAAAAAGCCGAAGTCGCCGCCGTCAGGCGTGCCGGTGTTCAAGCCGTGGAAGCCTGCTCAACCGGCCAAGCTGCAACCGTTCAAACCGGCTCAGCCTGCGAAGATCGTGATGCAGAAGGCGAAGTGAACTACTTCTTTGACAAGAAGTTTGAGACCATTCGAGAAGCATCGGACGAAGCATCCTTCGACCGAACCGACGTCGGGTGATCCTGAATCCATTGTTGCCAGGCATCAATGTCTTCACCGAAATCTTGGCCAGTGTGTAACTTCAATTGTTCGTATGCCTCCTTCTTCGGCAAGTATTCCCGCCGCCTTGGTTCGATCTCTCCCTTGAAATTTAGGAGTAGACCTTGGAGAAGCGTAAGTCGTGACATGTTTGGTCTCCTGATGTTTGTGATTTTTGCGACTAGTTGCCACGGAATCCTGACAGCCAATCGTTGATGTATCGTGTTGATGCAGCACGCTGCTGCGGCGAAAGCCCTCCGAGATAGTTTTCGACACGTCGCAAAGCAAGCAACTCCGTTGTCACTTCCTCCAACGCATAAAGATCACTTCCGAACGGCTTGGCTAAGAAGTAATCGTCATAGGCTTGAACGAAGTTCCCGCCCCTATCTCGCAGAACATTGTTGTACCGCTGAGCGTGAATCAACTCGTGCGTAGCTTCGAGGATTTGGCCAGTGCGATTCCTTCCGAAGGCATTCTCGCCAATATGAAGAATGCGACGACCTGCAAGGTCAACATCGAAGTATGACGATCCTCGAACATAGCGAACTTCATCCACCACATCGAAAAGCCTGACATTCGACGCTTTGGCAGCTTCTTCCGCCATTGCCAAGGCCCGTTGCGAACGAGCGCCAGTACCAAACGCAAACGGCTCACCACGGAACTTGCCTGTAACTCTTGCTGGGGCAATTCTTGAACTAGCCCTCGCTGCCGCAATCCCTCCGGCAATTCCGGTAGTAATCTCAACCGTCGCCACTGAAATGTCAGCCGAAAGGACAATGTCTTGCGCAAGCTCATCGCCTGTCCCCTGGGCAATCACGTAGGTGATTGGAGTCAACGTATCATTGTCGAAGTGGCCCGTCCAGCGTCCGGCATCTTTGACCCCTTCATCGACAGCTCGGACGACCGTGTAGCCTGCACCAACCACGACGGCTGCTTGTGCAGCACCTGTTATCGAAAAGGTAGCCGCAGTGCTTATAGCAATTGGCCCTGATAGTGGTAGCGTCGCTACGGCCACGACAACAATAACGAGCGAAGAAAAGGGAACGGGGTCGAATGGCACGAGCTTAAGCCGTTGCCCCTCTTTTTGCTTGCCCGATTGCCTCGATTTTTGGTAGAAATATGTCCAGGTATGCCGTGGGTGAATTCCCACGAGTGATTTGCAGGATTTTGCCTTTCACCGACCCCGTGGAGACGGGGAGTGATCTTGCCGCCGGGTGACTTTGCTTCTGATTTGAGGACGGGAGCAAACGTAAGCCCAACGAAGAGACCAATCGCCTGCGATTTTGTGGGGTGTTAGCTGGGTGGGTCTTCGTTGCCTATTTGCGTGCGCGTCTTTTGGGGGACGTTGTTTTTTTCGGTGTACGCGCGGTTCGAGCTTAGCGTGATTGGGAGGTGCTTTTGGTAGAGATCGCCTGGCGGAACGAAAGACCTGTAGTGAGAAGAGGTTGCGTCGATTCTTGCCCGCAGTCGAGCTGGTGCCTACAAAAAAAGTGTGCGATCCAGTCCACTACGATTCAAAAAACGAAACGGTCCAGTCCTGTGCCGTCCGCGCGAATCGGGGTCGTTCGTGCTTCGGCATTCGTCATTTTTTTCGCAGCGATTGCCCTATATGGAGGATAGAATCGCAGTTATCCTAAAGACAGGGGCTCAGAAACAGCCGCTCACCCAACCTCCCCTCCCCCTTTCCCACCTCCGTGCCCATGTTCTTGCGCGCCCACAGCGTTACCCTACTCTCCTTCCTGCTAGCGGTCGTTGCGATTTCCTCAGTTTCGGCCTTGGAGCCAGAAGCGGCCGACCATTTCGAAACCAAGATTCGGCCTCTGCTGGAGACCCACTGCGCCGCGTGTCACGATCCCGACGATCCCGACAACCACATTCGCTTTCTCCAGGCGAAAACGGCGCCGCAGATTCAACACTTGCGCAGCAGTTGGGGCAGCGTCGCAGCCCAGTTGCGCAACCGAACGATGCCGCCGTCCGACGAAGAGCAGCCGAGCGAACAGGAGCGGCTCGCCCTGGCCAACTGGATCGACGATCACTTGCGGGCGACTGCCTGCGAGCTTGGTCCGTATGCCGGCCAGGTGACAACCCGCCGGCTGAACCGCTTGGAGTACGAGAACACCATCCGCGACCTGGTTGGCCCGCAGCTGGGTTATGCCGACAGCTTTCCGACCGATGGCGGCGGCGGCGAAGGTTTCAACAACAACGGCGAGACCCTATTCTTGCCGCCGATGTTGATGGAACGGTACGTCGAAGCGGCCCAGGAGATTCTGGACTCAGCAATCCTAACGCCCCCCTTGCGAGAAGAGTTTGCCAGCGATCAGTTGCTGCCTGCCGAACCGGCGAAAGCGGGAAAGCCGCGGATCCTGAAACCGGGCGCCGATCTCTCGGCCGGCCCAATCATCTACGTCAGCGGCGACTATGAGATTGCCGCCGAAGTGCGGAATCCAACAGGCCAAGAAGTAACGCTCGCCCTGAAGCTAGATGGTCTGCCGGCCGATCGCTTTACGCTGAAGTCCAACCAAGACCTGCAAACGCTGCAGACGAAGGTCCGCCTGGGACGTGGATTTCATGCGATTGGCATTCACAATCCCAAGCATCAATCCAGCGTCGAAGTCACCCGGCTGGTCATCCGTGAAGTTGGCATCAAGCGCCCCAAGCAGGCGCAGCAGTTTCACGATCGAATTTTTGAGGCGACCGACGGCAAGTACGAAAAAAACGCAAAAGCGGCCGAAGCGTTGATTCGCCGTTTCGCGACGCACGCGTTTCGCCGCCCGGTCGAGCAAGCCGAACTGGCGCCCTACCTCGCGCTGTTCGATCGCGCCGCCAAACGCAACGACCCGTACGAAGAATGCGTCAAGCTGGCGCTAAAAGGGATTCTCGTCTCTCCCCAGTTTTTGTTCCGGATCGAAGAGCGGCCGGCATCGTCGGAACTCGAGCCAATTGACGACTACGAGCTGGCGACGCGTCTGTCGTACTTCCTGTGGTCAAGCATGCCCGATGAGCGACTGTTCGACCTGGCGAAGGCCAACAAGCTGCACGAAACGCCGGTCCTGCAGGCCGAAGTCCAGCGCATGCTGCAAGATCCGAAGGCGGAAATCTTTTTCGAGACCTTTACCGGTCAGTGGCTGGGGACTAAGGAAGTTGGCGGCAGCATCGCGCCCATCAATGGCAACTTCAAAGAAGTCTACTCCAACGAACTGGCGGCCGACTTTCGGGCCGAGGCGATTCAGCTGACCGCCTACATCGTTCGTGAGAACCGGCCGATCCTAGAGTTCCTTGACGCCGACTACTGCTTCCTCAACGAACGTTTGGCGAAGCATTACAAGCTGCCGGCCGTCAAAGGACGTGAGCTGCGTAAAGTGGAAGTCAGCAACGGCCAGCGCGGCGGTTTGCTGGGGCTAGGCGGCGTGCACATGTTGACCTCTTACCCGCAGCGAACCAGTCCCGTGCTTCGCGGCGCGTGGGTGCTGGAGACGCTGCTTGGCACGCCGGTTCCCAGTCCGCCGGCCGACGTCCCGGCGCTGCCGACGAAAGTCAGCACGAAGAAAGACGCGAAGACTTTCCGTGAACAGCTTGAAAAGCATCGCGATAACCCGTCGTGCGCCGCCTGTCACGATCTGATTGACCCAATCGGCTTTGGCCTCGACAACTATGACCTGTTCGGCCAATGGCGCGAAACTACCGAGAACGGCAAGCCGGTCGACGCCTCGGGACTGATGCCGTCGGGCGAAAAGTTCGCTGGGCCCAGCGAGCTGAAGAAGATTCTGCTCGATCGGAAGCAGGAATTCACTCGTCAGCTGAGCCGAAAAGTCTTAGGTTATGCGTTAGGGCGCAGTCTGGAAGATCCCGACAGCTGCACCATCGAGTCGCTCGTCACGTCGCTGGAAGAAAACGACTACCGAATGCAGACGTTGATCGAGCAGATCGTGCTGAGCACGCCCTTCCGCTATCGCCAGCAGACCGCCGCGATGACCGCTGCCCCGATGCCCGCCCACTAAGCTCACCTTTTTGGGCTCACCTTTTTGGGCTCACCCATTAGGCCTTCCAATCCACTTTGAGGAGAACCTCATGCCACGACCGATTTCGCGCAGGACGCTGCTTCAAGGTACCGGCGCCGCTCTCGCTTTGCCGTGGCTGGAAGCGATGAGCGGACGCAGCTATGGCGCCGAGACGCTCAGCAAACCGCCGAAGCGGGTTGCGTTTCTGTTCGTCCCCAATGGCGTGCGGTCCGACCAGTGGAACCCGGCCAAGACCAAGGACGGCAGTTTTGAGCTGACGCCAATGCTCGAGCCGCTCAAAGAAGTTAAAGAAGAGCTCACCATCCTCGAGAACCTTTGGCACAAGCAAACGGTCGGCCGTAACGGGCACTGGCCGAAGGTGCCGGCCTGGCTATCGGGCGGGTTTGTCGAGCGAACCTCGGGCCGCGACATCAACACCGGCGGGATCTCGGTCGACCAGGTCTTGGCCGCCAAGATTGGCGACCGCACGCCGCTGCCGTCGCTCGAACTGGGGGTCGACGCCGCCTATTCCGGCGTTGATAACGTCGGCGGAGGATTTACCCGCATCTATGGATCGCACATCGCGTGGCGCGATCCGCACACGCCGGTCCCCAAAGAGATCGTGCCGCGACTGGCGTTCGACCGGTTGTTCCGCACCACCTCGGCCGGGCCGGTCGTCTCTGGCTTCAATCCCAACCAGAAAGCGGTCGCCGACTCGCTGGCCCGTGATGACGCCAGCGTGCTTGATTTGGTCTTGTCCGACGCCAAAGATCTTCGCCGCAAAGTGGGCGAGGCCGATCAGGCGAAGCTGGACGAGTATCTCGAATCGGTTCGCAGCGTCGAAAAGCGAATCGAAACGGCGCTCAAACCGCAAAAGCGGTGGATCAACGATGGCCGCTTCGACTTGCCCCGTCCTGGACCAGGCGTTCCGGAAAGCCACCCAGAGCATGTCCGCTTGATGCTGGACATCATGGTCTTGGCGTTCTGGACCGATACCACCCGGATCTCGACTTTCATGTTGGGGAACGCCCAGACGGGGCGAAACTTCAGCTTTTTGGATGGCGTCCGGGGATCGTTCCACGGTCTGTCGCATCACCGCAACGAAGAGAAAGAGCGGCAGCAGTACGAAAAAATCGTGCTGTGGCACCTGACGCAATACGCTTACCTGCTCGACAAGATGCGGGGGCTCGACGAAGGAGGCCGTTCGCTGCTGGACAACAGCCTGGTGATGTACGGCTCGAGCATCAAAGATGGCAACACCCACCAGGAAGAAGACCTGCCGCTGCTGCTGGCCGGCCAAGGGGGCGGAACCTTCAAGACCAACCGCCGTATCACCGCCGACAAGAAAACGCCGCTCTGCAACATGTACGTTTCGCTGCTGCACCACATGGGGGTCGAGGCCGAAAGCTTCGGCGACAGCACCGGGCCGCTCAAAGGCTGGAGCTAACTGGACGTCGATTCTGCCCGGCAAACTCGTTATGATCCCGCGATTTTCGCCTTTTTCAGGGTGGCGCCGCCGCAACTCTTGGGGGGAAGGTGGGTCGTGATTGCCCGAAAGCGAGTTCTTGTCTATCCTTCTAGGAAGTCATTTCTTTCACCAGCACTTGCCAGAGTCAATAGACCACTCCCATGGGACGAAGTTTCGAGAACCGGAAGCACTCGATCGCCAAGACGGCTGCTCAGAAGACCAAGCTCTACTCCAAGTTCGGCAAAATGATCTACGTCGCCGCCAAGAACGGCGTCCCCGATCCCGAGTCGAACCCGACGCTGAAGGCCATCATGGAAAAGGCCAAACGAGAGCAGGTTCCGGCCCATGTGATCGACAAAGCGATCGAAAAGGCGAAAGGCTCCGGCGGCGAGGACTACTCAGAATCGCGGTACGAAGGTTACGGCCCCGGCGGGTGCTCGGTGATCGTCGACTGCCTGACCGACAACCCCAACCGCACCATCACCGACGTCCGCAACTGCTTCACCAAGACAGGCTCGAAGCTGGGCAACTCCGGTTCGGTCTCCCACCTGTTCGACCATCTGGCGGTCTTCTCCTTCAAAGGTGGCGACCAAGACCAGGTGCTCGAAGCTTGCCTGGAAGCGGACGTCAATGTCGAGGACGTCGAAGAAGAGAATGGCCAGCTAACCGTCTTCGCCGCGGCCAGCGACTATTTCAAGACGAAACAAGCGCTGCAGGAAACCTTGCCCGAAGTCGAGTTCGAGGTTCAGGAAATCACCTTCCTGCCGCAGACCGATACCGAACTGACCGGCGACGACGCCAAGACGTTCGAGAAGTTCATGGACCTGCTGCACGACTGCGACGACGTGCAGAACGTCTACCACAACGCCAAGCTGCCCGAGACGGAAGAAGAATAGCAGGCACCGCGACAAACGCATCACCAAAGGCCGTGGCGAATCCGCCGCCGCCTTTTCTTGGGCGCACTACGCGTTGAGCAGTTCGTGAACGATCTTGGCAGGCTGGCCGTCGGTCAGGGTCTGATCGCGATCGCTGCGGCGGAAGCTGAGCTTCTCGTGCTCAAGCCCAAACAGGTGCAACAGCGTCGCCGCTTTGCTGAACTGATAACCTTCCTGCTCTAGCTTGGCCAGCAGAAAAGCGTCGATCGGATTGGCGACCTGCTCGGTATGTTTGACCGTGGGCGTCTCGGGCTTGGTGATCGGCTGGTACGCCCAGTGAGCCCGTTCTTCCTCGGTGATCAGGTATTCGTCCCCCAACTCCTCTGGCTCTGGCCTGGCGGTCGTCGCGCCGCCAACGATCCACCGCTCGACTTTCGCCAGTTCGGCGGGCGAAAGTTGTTTGCTTTCGTCAGGCGGCATCTCGCGCGACTCTAGCCGTTGATAAACCAAGCTCTCCTGCGGATTGCCGGCGACCAGCGCTGTCCCCGAATCGCCCCCCGCGACCATCCGCCGCACCAACCGCAGATCAAGATTTCCTTCGACGGCCTCCTCTTCGCCATGGCAATGAAAGCAATGCTTTTTGAAGATGCCGCGGACCTCGGTCTCGAAATGGACCTCGTTCTGGGCGTAGCAATTTCCGACGAGTGCAACCAAAAACGCAGCGGCGATTCCACGAGACATCATGTTCACCTTGGATTGCCCGGGCGGGAGTTGGTGGAGGCAAAATGGGAGAAACGCAGGTGGGTGTTTGGAGTGACTCTCAGTATAGTGCTAGTGGTTGGGAGAGTCACCCCAAAAAAATGCAGAGAGCGGAGAGATCGATCTTTCCCCCCAAGAGCGAGAGGGCATTAGAGCTGCATTTACTTCGATTCCGGCGACTCATGCTGTTGCCCTTAGCGACAAGCGAAGGCGTGCATGAAGAAACGTCGCTGGAGTATTTCCCCAATCTGTCAAACTGGATAAGAATCACAACTTATCGGCCGCGAAGAACTGCCGATTGACGAACCGCCCCAGTGTCCGAGTTCCGTCTTCATCGACCTTGTAGACGAGGCCCGGCTGGCCCACCGCCGCTTCGAAGTGAGGAAAAGGACGCCTCTGCAAATAGTCGCGAGCGCGATCTTTTCCCTTCGCCGAGTCTACCTCGCTGATTGCATCGTATAGCGATCGCGATGCCCTAGACTTGTGCTGGGCAATCAAAGGTTCGCCCCGCAACCGCGATTCCACCGCCTGCCCTAGCAGTCCGTTGATTTTCTCAACGGGCTGCTGGATCGCAGGGATGCGATCCCAAAATAGCGACGTAAGTCGTCATTTTGCGAGCCGCGATGAGCTATGCTCTGAGCCTGGCGAGGTTGGAAAATGCCACGAGGGCATTTTTCAACAGGCAGCTAGTTGCGTCCAGAACTCGATTTGCTCAGCAATGCTGCGGCGCGACAGACTCGCCGCAGCATGAGCGTCCCTGATCAGATCACTGGATAGTTCGACGAACCGGTCCATCTTTGCCTTTTAAAATACCTGGCAACGGCTTGCGACCGGACAGTGATCAACAAACCTGGACTCAAGTTTCTAACCGCAACCTACCGCGCCGCCATCAACGCTTCAATCTCATCCGCCTCGACCGGGATATCAGCCATCAGGTCGACCGGGCCATCCTCGGTGATCAGGATGTCGTTCTCCAGGCGGACGCCGAAGCCTTCTTCCGGAATGTAGATGCCTGGCTCGACCGTCAGCACCCAGCCGGCCGAGAACGGCACGTGGGCCGGGGCGACGTCGTGCACGTCCAGACCGATCGAGTGTCCCAGGCCATGCATGAAGTACTTGCGACAAGCGGGATTCTCACGGGTTCCTTCGGCGACCTCCTCTTTGGTCAAGAGGCCCAGCCCGACCAGCTCTTCGTTCATCATCAGCTGCGCTTCGTAGTGCCAATCACGATGCATCTTGCCGACGGTGGCGTTTGCGATCGACGCTCGCATCACTCGCAAGACCGCTTCGTACACGTCCCGCTGCCGCGGCGTGAACTTTCCATTCACTGGAATGGTGCGCGTCAGGTCCGAGTTGTAGTTGGCGTAGTTCGACGCCACGTCCAACAACAACAAATCGCCGTCGTTGCAGATCTGATCGTTCTGGATGTAATGGAGCCCGCACGCGTTCTTGCCAGAGGCGATGATCGGCGTATAGGCGAACGCTCCGCGGTTGCGGACGAACTCGTGCGACAGTTCCGCTTCGACTTCGTGTTCGTAGACGCCCGGTTTGACGAACTTGAGCAGGCGTTCAAAGCCCCCTTTGGTAATGCCGCAGGCGTGACGAATCAGTTCGACCTCGGCTTCCAACTTCACGGCTCGCAGCTGGTGCAACAGCGGCGCCAGCCGGCGATAGGTATGCAGCGGATATTGCTCTTTGCACTTGGCCACAAATCGATCGTCGCGGGTTTGCACTTCGGCGGCGGCGCGGCGGTGCTCGTTCTGGTTCAGAAAGACCTGCTCGGCGCTCAGCATGCAGTTGCGGAAGATGTTGGGGAAGTCGCCGATCCATTTGATGTTGGTGATGCCGGAGGCCTCGGTCGCCTCCTCTTTGGTCAGCTTGTGCCCTTCCCAAATTTCGAGAATTTCGATCGGCTCGCGGACGAACAAAATTTCGCGCTGGGTCGGTTCGGGCGAATCGGGAAACAGCAACAGAATCGACTCTTCCTGCTCAATCCCGGTCAGATAAAAAAGGTCGGTATTCGGGATATTCTTGAGCGCCCCGTCGGCGTTGGTCGGCAAGATGTCATTGGCATGCACGACGGCCAGCGAGCCAGGAGGCAAAAGCCCCTTCAAACGGTCACGATTTTCGACAAACAGGCTCGAATCGATTGGTTGATGTCGCATCCAGAAACTTCCCAGAAAGTGTCGCCGCCGCTGATGATCCGGTACCGCCTGACCCCTTGGTTCCAAACGCAAGGCGTCCCATCAGCATTTTGTACACATTCTATAGCGGAAATCGAGGCCGCAACCAACGGGTTGAGCGCAGAAAACGATCGCGGACGGCCGCGAAAGCCGTCGCGCGATCACTTTGGGAAGACTGGCGCCGTATCGGCGAGTGATTCTGCCTGGCCTCGCTGCCTAACAGTCCGTTGATTTTCTCGACGGACTGCGTGATCGCACGGATGCGATCCCAAAATAACGACGTAAGTCGTTATTTTGCGAGCCGCGAAGAGCTATGCTCTGAGCCTGGCGAGGTTGAAAAATGCCACGATGGCATTTTTCAACCGGCAGCTAAAGGTTTCGCAACCGGCGGCGCATGGGTCGGTCGGCGCAGCAAAATCGGCGGCCGATTATCGACCGCCGATGGCGTTCTCAAAAGTCTCTGCAAGCAGGCGAGTCAGCTAGCTGAAATTGGTCGAGACGTCCTCGTATTTTTGGTGCGATTTCATCTCGATCACCTGGATCTTACCGTCGGCCGCGTCAACCGCTTTGCGGACGTCGATCGAGCGGACCGCTTGGTCGCCGTAAGTGCGGAACAGCCAGCGGACGTTCTTCAGGTCCGAAACGGTCGTCCACAGCGTGTAGTCCTCGGTCACCTTGCCGCCATCCTTTTCCCGCACCGAACCAACCGGGATGTCGAACGCGTTCATCAGATGAAACACCTGGTCGACCGTCTCAGCGGCGGTCTTCTGCTGGTTGGCCGCTTGCGAGTAGGCGACTGCCCGGACAAAACGCGACGGCGGGGTCGAGTCGCCCGGCAGACCATGCATGCCGGTCCCCTGACCAAAGCCGGCCAGTTGAATCTTTTCCAAGTCGACCGGCGGCACGTTCGAGACGCTCAGGTTGATGTAGTTGCGCAGATTGGTCAGGTGCCAATCGAAGGTCGGCGAGTTGGTGATCACGCCGAGCGGGTTGTCGTAGATTCGCAGACCGCCGTCGATCGGTTCGATCACGACGCTGGCGCCGGTCGAGTCATGCACGAGGAAGTGCCCGTCAAAGCTCTGTCCTCCCAATTGCTCGATCGGACGATCGACCAACACAACTTCGCTATACCGCTGTTTGACTTCAGCGACGCTGCCGCAGGTCGCCAACAGCCACAGGCCGTAGTCTTCCGGCGCCAAAGCCTTGTCTTGGTTATCCGGGCCCAGCTTGGCGTAGCCGGCGTAACCGGGAAAGTAGAACGATCCGACGTACAGACCTTGCTCGTTAACGCCGTCGACGATCATCTCCATCCCCAAGGCGTTGGCCCCGACGACGCCGTATTTCGTCTCGTAGGAAAGGCCTTTCGCCGTATCGGCGAGCGTATTGCTGAGGCGAACACCGGCCGGAATGACCAGCACCTTCGACTCCAGATCAAAGCCGAACTCCATCGTCCGCCCCACCACGGCGCCGCCATCAGCCGAAATGAGTCGCAACCCAGTGCAGGCCGCCAGCGGTTGGGTGATCAACGTCGCCATCATGGCGGCGATAAGTGCGATACGGGCGAGCGAACGGTTCTGCGTCTTCATGGTTTGCCTTTCAGCCGGCGATTGCTCGCCTCGGGGGAATTGATCGACCGCCGATGCGGCCCGAATTGCTGCCCAACCATAGGTCACGGCCGACGCGATGTTCGGAAAACTCCTTAACAGCCTGTTGAAAAATGCCCTCGTGGCATTTTCCAACCTCGCCAGGCTCAGAGCATAGCTCTTCGCGGCTCGCAAAATAACGACTTACGTCGTTATTTTGCGATCGCATCCTTGCGATCACGCAGTCCGTCGAGAAAATCAACGGACTGTTAAACGCCAATTGCGGGTTCCTGCGGCCACCGCCGATGGTGCGGGACGCGGTCGGATTGCGCCGATCTTGCGGACTACGCACGAAAAGAGCCGCCGGCGCGTGGGCGCCGGCGGCTCTTCAAGATTGCGTCGATTGTAGCCTTGCCGACTACATGTTGATCTCGTAACCCTTGCGGTTTTCGCGGGCCAGGAAGGTGTTGGCCTGGTCGTCGCCGGCGATCTCGCGCTTCGACGCGTCCCAGTTCAGATCGCGGCCCAAACGCATGGCGATGTTCGAGAGATGGCAGATCTCGAGCATGCGGTTGTGCGACCAGACGTCCGAGATCGGCTGCTTCCGCGACTTCATCGAGGCGATGAAGTTGGCGGTGTGGTTCGACGGGATCGGACCGCCGTAGACGTCTTCGACGGCGCCTTCCGGCAACGGATTCTTCTCGAGCGCTTCCACCGGAGCGCCGACGATCTTGCCGCGGTTGACGAAGAAACGGCCGTCAGTTCCCTCAAACAGAATGCCGTTGTCCCCTTCGCTGGTGATCGTCATTTCAACATCGTTGGGCATATCGACCTTGATGTTGAACTTGGTCGCCACGTTGTAGCGATCGTGCACCACCGGGTAGCCATCTTTGTATTCGACCGGCAGCGTGTAGGAGACCGGCGAGACCTTCTTCGGGCTGTTGGCGTCTTCGCCCAGCGCCCAACAGGCGATGTCGACATGATGCGCGCCCCAGTCGGTCAGCTTGCCGCCGGCGTACTCGTGCCATTCGCGGAACGAATAGTGGCAGTTGCTGTAGAGCGGCACGCCGCCGCCATACCCCTTGCGTTCTTCCGGCAGCGCCCGGTAGTCGACCTTCGGAGCCGGGCCCAGCCACAAGTCCCAATCCAATTCGGCCGGAACCGAAGCGACCGGGATCTCTGGCGAACCGTTGGTGCCGTTGATGCCGCAGGTGATCTTCTGAACCTTACCGATGCGACCGGCGCGAATCAGCGCGATCGCCTGCAAAAAGCGTTGACCGCTTTCGCTGCGCTGCATCGTACCGACCTGGAAAACGCGGCCCGTCTTTTTGACCATCTTCTCGATCAGTTTGCCTTCGGCGATCGTCAGGGTCAGCGGCTTTTCGCAGTAGACGTCTTTGCCGGCCAACATCGCTTCGATGGCGACCTTGGTGTGCCAGTGATCAGGCGTCGCAATCATCACCGCGTCGATGTCGTCGCGATCCAGAACCTTGCGGTAGTCTTTGTAAGCGTCAGGCGCTTTCTTCTGACGATCTTTGACGCGCTGGACATTGGTCCCCAGCACGTTGGCGTCCACATCGGCCAGCGCGGCGAAATCGGCCAAGCCCGTCGACTTGCTCGTAATGGCCCAACCTTGATTGCGCAGACCGATCGTCGAAAAGACCGGGCGTTCGTTCGGCGATTCGGCGCCTTTGACCAGCGCGGCGGAAGAAGTGAAGACGCCAGCGGCGCCGGCCGCAGCCGTGACCTGCAAAAACTGGCGGCGCGTCGTGTTACCAGACTTAACCATGAAATGCGTTTCCTTTAGGCGTGAAATGACGGAGCGTGGAGCGGGAACGTGGGGTGAGGGCGACAAGTAGGCGGGGCCCCCGCGTTCTAGGGACCAATTGTACTCGTTGATCTATGCAATTTTACTGGGGACGAAGGTATTTTTCATCCAACCGGGTCAACATTGCACACAGAATACCCCCATTTCCTCCCATTCCCAGGCAGAACTCTCATCTCGCCCAAGATTTCCCGCGAATCGAACCTCAGATTCCTCTATCAAATTGCGATTCTTTTCCTTTCGTTTCGCGGAAAATCAGAAACCTTCCGCCCCGCCACATCACCCTTAAACAAGTAAGCCAATCTAGAAACCTCTGCCGCCGGAGCCTCCTTTGATCGCTGCGCCCCGCTATCAAACTGCCGCCTGCACTTTGCTGATCGTGCTGTTCGCTTCCCCTGCCCTGGCCCAATCGCCGGAAGAATCGGTCGGACCTTGGGGCGTCAGTTCCTCGGCCAGCGCCTTTCGCAACCATACCGAGTGGTTCCCCAAAGTCGCGTCGGCCGGCGTCACGTCGGTCCGGCTCTTCCCCGGCTGGCGATCGTTTCAGCCAGAGCTGGGTCAGTGGAACTGGAAACAGGGAGACCAACTGGTCGAATCGGCGCAGCAACACGATCTGCAGCTAACGGCGATCTTGATGGGCACGCCCCCGGGCTCCAAGTTCTTGCACGCCTTTCCGGTCGACAACTTGCCCGCCTGGTCGCAGTTTGTCGAAGGGACGGTCGCTCATTACGGCGATCAGGTCCGCTACTGGGAAGTCTGGAACGAAGGAAACGGCGGCTTCAACGACGCCCATCACACAACCGTCGACTACGCCAAGCTGGCCGCCACAACCTATGACGCCGCCAAACAGGGCAACGCAAACGCCCAGGTCGGCCTGACCGTCGCCAGCTTTGATCCTGACTACCTGCAGCAAACGATCACAGCGATGCGCGACGCCGGCGCCGCCGACAAGTTTGACTTCCTCTGCATTCACCCCTACGAAATCGCCGGCGGCCTTCGCAGCAAAAACGGTGAGATCCCGTTCCTGTGGATGAACCAAACGCTGCGCAACATGCTGCAGGAAGTCGCCCCGGAAAAAGCGGACGCGCCGATCTGGATCAGTGAAGTCGGCGACAAACTGAACGCCGGCGGCCGCACGCCGACCACCGACATCGACGCCGCCAACGCCCTGGTCAAGATTTACACGATGGCGATCGCCCAAGGAATCGATCGCACGCAATGGTTCGAGGCGCAAGATCCCTACAGCGAAGAGTCAGGCTTCGGCCTGCTCAATCGAAACGGCGAGGGGCGTCCCTCCTTCGCCGCGCTCAAGACGCTCGCGTCGCAGTTGGGCGAAAAGCCGAATTATCTCGGCTGGCTGGCCCTCGGCGAACAAGCGGCCGGGTACGGATTCGTCTTCGCCGGCCCCCAGGCCAACTTGATGGTCGCCTGGTCGCCGGTCGGCACGCAGCATTCGCTCACCTTCCCCACCATGGTCGTCGTCGCCGATCCGATCACCGGCAAACTCCATCGCTACGAGGCTGGCGAAACGGTCACGCTCACCAACGCCCCACAGCTGATCACTTCGCTCTCGCCAACGCTGGTCGCCCAAGCAATAGCGAACGCCGAGAAACCGTTCCCCTGGGGCGGCGACTACCGCGACGCGAAGACAGTTCGCTTCGCTGCCGGGCAAACGGATGAAACGACCGGCATCTTCCCGCTGCATCGCGACGCCTACCCGACCGTCACCTTCGCCGACGGCAGCAGCGGCCTGTTGGTGCAAGGAGACATCGGCCATCCGCTTGGCCTGTTCGTCCACCCAACGTTCGCCAGCCTGCAGACCCGCGACTATTACGTCCGCGTCAAAGTCCGCCGCGTCAGCCCCGGCAACGTCGGCATGAACCTGCTCTACGAGTACGCCGACACCCAAGGCAAAGGCCCCTACAAAAACTCGGGCCGCTGGTTCGGCGTTGCGAAAAACGCCAGCGGCTGGCAAACCGGCGTCTGGCACGTGAAAGACGCCTGCTTCGCCAAAATGTGGGGCAACGACATCACGATCCGCCCGGAACAATCGGTCCCGTTCGTGATCGGCGAAATTGAGATTAGCACGGTGCCGTTCGAATAGCTGCTACGGCGATAGTAGCCCGCAGCGCCAGCGAGGAAAATGCGGTTGCCAGTTGCGGAAAGTAGGGAACCGCAGATGGTCGTGGAGTGCTCCCCAAATCCTGATCCATTCGTTATGAAAGATCCAGAGCCAAAATCCTGGCGAAGCATTTTTCATGAGTAAGAAACGAGGTCGGCATTCGGCCGAACAGATTATCAAAAAGTTGCGAAATGCCGACGCCATGTTGGCGGCGGGCAAGAGCGTCGGCGAGGTGTTGCAAGCGCTGGAAGTGAGCGAGGCGACTTTGAGCCGCTGACGAACGCAGTATTGCGGCATGAAGAGAGAATAAGCGAAACGTCTGAAATCGCTCGAAGAGGAGAACAATCGTCTGAAGCGAATCATCGCCGATTAGGCGCTCGACATCTCGATGCTGAAGGAGATCGCCAAGGGAAACGGACCGCCCTTCAATCGCGCCGCGAGGTGGTCAAGCAGCATCAGGAGAGCTATTTGGTCTCCTAGCGGCGGGCCTGCCGCGTGCTCGACAAGCCCCGATCGAGCCAGCGATTCGAGGGGAATCCGAAGGACGAAGACGTGAGCCAGAGAATTTGACCCCCGTCCCCTTAGAATTCTTCGGACTCAAATTCATTTGTTGGACGACGCTTCGATTTCCTTAGAACGGCTACGGCGTGCAGGTGGGCCGGGATGGTTGATTAAACGAGCGGCTGAAAACTAGGGGTATTTAATGGATGTTTCTGATAGACTTTCCGAGATTTGCGATTACCAGGGAGAAGAAGGATATGTCCTAACAGGCTTTTTCCTTGAACCGGAGGACTTGGCTTCAATTCGAGATACACTTTCCGTTGATGACCCAGACGTTGGCGCAGAGGGGCGTTACAGCGGTGTTCCGGTGTTCCCAAAACACAAGGCGCAACCCAATACACAATTGGCGTCTAGAGGGCTGATCGTATATTCCTTTGTCAAAATGGGAGTCTTGGATTTGGGTAATCCCGTCGAGTAGAGCACGAGTAGGAGAAATCAACGGGGACGGGGGCAATACCGTTCGGCACGCCATTTGCGCATTCAAATTAATTCCATTTCGCCGTGCCACAATGGCAAGTCGAAGCTTGATTTCAACCTTGAATGCAGTGGCATTTTATCGTGCGGAAGTCTTCAAAAAAACGGAAATCGGCGACCCCGCCTGCTAGCGCCGACGACCAGCAACCGATCCGTGTGCAAGGCCTGAAGTACTTTGCCAAGTTGCGGCCGTTGTTGGCCCAACTGCATGACGAGGGGACGGAGCGCGATGTCGCTGGCAACCGCACGTTGCACTTCGATCAGTATTGCCTGCTGGTGTTGCTTTACGTTTTGAACCCCGGCATTTCTAGTCTGCGAGCACTTTCGCAGGCAAGCGAACTGACCAAGGTTCAGGCGAAGCTTGGCAACGCGAAAGCGTCGCTTGGCTCGCTTTCCGAAAGTGCGCGGCTGTTCGATCCGGAGCGACTGAAGGCCATTATCGGACTGCTGACCGAGCAGGTTCAAGCCGGAAAACTCGACGCCAAAGCGGCGAAATTCGCGCAAGGGCTGATCGCCGTCGATGGTAGCGTAGTGAACGCGTTGCCGTCGATCATGGCCGCGACGCTGCTGAAGCAGACGACCGGTTCGGCCGTTGTGCGTTGGCGACTGCACACGCACTTCGAGGTCGCCAGTTTCACGCCGCAATCGATCACCGTGACGCCTAACGGCGGCGGCGAAAACGACGAGCGGGCGGTGCTGGCGCGTTCGCTGGAGGCGGACAAGATTTATGCGATGGATCGCGGCTACGCCAAGTTCAAACTGCTGAACGCAATCGATCAGCGCGGCAGCAGTTATCTCTGTCGCCTGCGCGACAACTCGAAGTATGACGTGCTCGAAGAACATCCGCTGACCGATGGCGATCGAGCCGCAGGCGTGCTGAGCGATCAGACCGTGCTGCTTGGCAAGACGAGCAAGAAGGAAGATCGCCCCGATCATCTGGTTCGACTTGTCTGCGTGAAGTGCACGCCGCACAANAATCGAACTGGCGGCAAGGTGAAAGGTTCNAAGGCGCCNAGCAGCGACGGCGTGCTGCGAATCGCGACGAACATGCCGTTCGCCCCAGCCGAAATCATCGCGATTCTTTATTCATATCGCTGGACGGTCGAAATCTTCTTCCGCTTCTACAAGCAACTGATGGGTGGCGCGCATCTGATTAGTCACAGCAAAAACGGGATCGAGATTCAGGTTTACTGCGCGATGATCGCCTGCCTGTTGATCCACCTGTGGATCGGCGGCAAGCCAAGCAAACGGACCTTCGAGATGATCGGCTACTACTTCACCGGCCTGGCCAACGAAGCGGAGATGCTGGCTCACATCGCCAAGATCCGAAAGCAAGCCGCCGCGACTGCGAAGAAAAAATCGTAGCAGGCAGTAAGGAGTCCGCCGTCGCAGCGGTCTCTCGGTTGATGCTGCGCTGGTGGAGAATGGAATGGCAGCTTGCGCGGCCTCGCTGGTCGACGAAAATGCGTAAAGAGGTCGAAGCGGCGCCGAGCTAGTGCCTGGCGAATCGCCGTGCCGAACAGTATTGGGACGGGGGGCAAATTCGCAACGCGTCCCCTTTTCTCTACCTTGACCATCAAACTTTTCCTTGACAAAGCGCACGGAATTTTGGTCGATTGCAAGGTGCGGATGACTTCGCCCAGGTCGCCGCGCCAGACGCCATGGTTTTCTCGTGGATGAATTTAGAGGCAAACCAAATGGGAAATCCCGATGCCGGCCGAGCACGAAAAAAAATCAAACGGTCCAGTCCACTACTTGGTAGAAGTTGATGCGTTCTGGGAGAATTCGGTGAAGAACCAAAAAAACGCTGCGATCCAGTCCACTAGCGCGAAAAAAAGTGACATCGTCCGGTCCAGTCCGCGATGGCGATCCACGAAATGGGCCGGGCGCCGGAACCAGAACCGCGTAACTGGTTGTGGTGCAATAAGATAGTGCGATGACGAAAAAACAGGCGCAGCGGTCCAGTCCACGAATGCAAAAAAACGAGCGCAGCGGTCCAGTCCTTTCCTGTCGCTACGGGGCGAACGAAAGCTGCCCAAAGCGGAATCGCCCTGGCGCCGGAATCCTGCGTGGCGGGCGTTATAAAAAACGAAATCGTCCGGTCCAGTCGATTTGGTCGATATCGAGCCGTTCACCAGGTTTGGGTTAGATCGCCCCTTGGGGCTGATGAAGATGTGGGCTGTTTGGCAATTCGGAAATTTTGGAACGTGGCGGTCCGGTCCGTTTGCTTGCGGGCACATTCCCTCGGCTTGCGCACTCGGGTTAGTGTGTGGGGGCAGACCGCTTTCCGCTTTCCGCTTTAACCCTGTATCATGCGAAGGACGCCCCCCCAGACGCTCTTCTCCCCCTTATCGGACCACAACCATCGACGCCGCTGCGGCGAACGCTCGACTCTCCCCCTTGAAAAACATCGCCGAAGGATAGAAATCGGATGCCGTGGAAAGCGGAGACGTACGACCTGCCCAACCATTCGGGGCTGCGTTACGTGATCAGCAAGAAACAAAAAACGCTGACCAGCGGCCAGGCGATCGAGCGATTGCGCAGCGACGACAAATTTGTCGCTTGGCTTTGCACGCAGTTGGCCGAGGCTCCGTACGCGGCGTTTCGTTGGGAGACGCCGCCGGTCGATGAGAAGACGACCGACCGACCGTGGGAATTCGTGGTGCTCAACAGTCCGAACCTGGCCCGGCCGCCGGAGCCGCATTTGTTTGAAGAACACTTCGCCGCCGACCGTGCGGTCGTCACCTTTTCCAACCTCGGCCGCAACGCCCTGCTGATTGCCCCGACGCCGATCGGCGAAAAGGAGGCTTACGGGCACCTGGCGGCGTTCATGCGAGAAGGTCCCGCCGTGCAGCGGTTGGCCTTATGGCAAGAGGTGGGCGAACAAGCGCAGACGCGGCTAAGCGAGCGGCCGGTCTGGCTCAGCACCGCCGGCGCCGGCGTGAGCTGGTTGCACGTGCGGCTGGATGACTCGCCGAAGTATTACGGGTACCAGCCGTATCGGAAGTGGGTCGAAGCGTAGAAATCGCCCGACAATGGTTAGCCGCGATAGCTCTCGCTATCGGGGCCGACGAAGTCGGCAGGAAGCATCAATCCGCGGAAGAAAAAGAGGCGGCGGCGCCCGATCGTATAGAGTGGTGACCTCCGTTTGGCTCTCTTCCCTCGGCCTGATGCCTCCTGCGGCTGCGCCGCCCCGATAGCGGAGCTATCGCGGCTAACCACTTCAGTTATGGCGCTTCCATGAAATCTCGAAGTACCTTACCGGCGACACGCGACATGGGGCGACAAGAGGCCTAGAATACAAGTAGCGGCAAGTGATAATCCCAACGATAGGAGATCGCCATGAGCACCACGTACGCCGGAAGTGACTTGCAGTTTGAGAAGATCAAATCGAAGCCGGGCTTTATCGCGGCGCTCGATCAGAGCGGCGGCAGCACGCCGACGGCGCTGCATGCGTATGGCTTGACCGATGACGCCTGGTCGAGCGACGAGGAGATGTTCGCCCTGGTGCATGAGATGCGGGCAAGGATTATTACCAGCCCCAGCTTCACCGGTGAGCATATCCTGGGAGCGATCTTGTTTGAGAACACGATGGATCGCGAGATCGAAGGGATCCCGACCGCCGACTTCTTGTGGGAGAAAAGGAACGTCGTGCCATTTCTGAAGGTCGACAAAGGCTTGGCCGACGAAGAGAACGGCGTGCGAGTGATGAAGCCGATGCCGGGGCTCGATGATTTGCTGAAGCGGGCGGTCTCCAAGCATGTCTTCGGCACCAAGATGCGGTCGGTGATCTTGCAGGCGAACAAGGAAGGGATTCAGGCGGTCGTCGATCAGCAGTTTGAAGTAGCGGCGCAAATCATCGCCGCGGGGCTGGTACCGATCGTCGAACCGGAAGTCGATATTCACTGCCCCGACAAGGCGGAGGCCGAAACGCTGTTGCACGCCAGCCTGACGGCGGCGCTCGACAAGCTGCCGGCAGATCAAGTGGTAATGCTGAAGCTGACGCTGCCGACGGTCGACGATTTTTACGCCGACTTCGTGAAGCATCGCCGCGTGCTAAAGGTGGTCGCGCTATCGGGCGGTTATAGCCGCGACGAGGCGGACCAACTGCTGCGGCGCAATCACGGCGTGGTGGCCAGCTTCTCGCGGGCCTTGGCCGAAGGATTGTCGGCGCAGCAAACCGATGCCGAGTTCGACGCGACGCTGGGCAAGTCGATTCAGAGCATATTCGACGCGTCGATGACGTAATCGCCGGCCGCTATTTTGACTTCTCCGTCTGGCGCTGGAGACGGAGAAGCAGGATCTCGGTATCGAGACGCAGGTACTTCGCCGCTTCAAACGCACCAGGCGGAGCAGTGCCGCTCTCGAACTTACTTAGCGCGATTTTTTCGCTGTACTGAGCGAACTCGAGGAAGCATTTCAGGTTGGCGATCTTCTCTTGAGGATCGTCGGTCAGCTCAAGACTAGAATCACGGACACGCGTTGCCGGATCGATAAGATCCTCGATTGCGACGATGCCGCTTTCGTACTGTTTCTTCGCGATTTTCAATTCGGTCACGGCGGTGTTGAACCGCTCGACCACCAATTTCTGCAGCTGGTCAGCGTCGGCTGGAACTTCCAGCGTTTCGATGAACAAGATCTTGGGTTGCTCGGCAAGCGCCGGACTAAGCGAGAGTAAGAGCAGCAACGGAACCGCAAACATCCGCATCATCATGGAAATTACCTCCACCGTGGTTGCCAGAGAAGGGCGCACTCGCGTTACTGAGAATCGTAACGCGCAGCGGCAACCGATGCGAACAAAACAGGCAGGGCTAGGGGAATCGCCGATTAGCTGGAGCGGGTCGAGTTGGCGAGACCGACGCTGGGGCGAAGAGACGGCGCGCGTTCGACGTTCGCTTCCTTGGCAGGCGGCGGGCTCAGCTTTTCGACCAGCGACATCATCATCCGCCCTGAGAGGAGTAGCGCCAAGACAAGCGACGCCGAGGCGATCGCGACGCCGGCGTTCTTTAGCAGCGACGGTTGCATTTGGATGGCTAGAAAGAGCATGGCGAAGGCCAACAAAGGGACGCCGATTACGGTTAACGCCTGAGCGAAGACGATCAGTTGAACGCTCGACATTTCCAACCAGTTGATGGCGATGGCGACCGACATACCAACCACAAGGCCAGCGACGGTCAACAGTTTGACAGGCGAATCTTTGACGCTGGATGGTAGCCCGAGACTATCGCTGAGCGCTGTGCCGCCGATCAACGCATTGACCAGCAGCGAACTAAACGCCCCGGCCGACAGACCGATGCAGAACATGATTTTCGCCTGGGGACCGATCAGCGGCTCTAGTTGCTTGGCGACATCGGTGATGTTGCTGAGACTCGCGCCATGCAGTACCGCAGCCGAAGTGACCATGATGACGAAGCTGATGCCCCCTAACACGGCGATGCCGACGATCGAGTCGACGATGCCGTTGGCGAGATCTTCCCGTTTCCAGTTTTTCTCGCGTACCGCGTAGATCTGGTAGAAGGCGCCGGCGATGGAGAAGGTAGTGCCGAACATCCCCAGCAGCATCACCATGTTCTCCGGCGAGGTTCCCCCGCTAGGCAACTTAGGAACCATGCCGGCCAAGATGCCGCTGACTGACGGTTGAACGATGATCAGGTTGACCATAAAACCAAGCAGCATCAAGCCAACCATGACCATCATCAGCTTCTCGATAAACTTGTAAGGGGTGCTGCTGCCGTACAGGGCCCAGATCAAGCCGAGATTGACCAGGACGATCCCGATCAGCGAGCCATATTTCGCCAACCAACCGCCGGAAGCGGACTCGGTGGCGATATTGATAACGTCGATAATCGCCAGGTTGTTGGTGAATTGAAAACAGCTGGTAATCAGGAAGAAGACGACGCCGATGACGATCGAGACCGGGCGGCCAAGCCGATTGGCGATCTCGGTAAATGGAGTTTGGGCGTAACTGATGCCAAGCACCGCCGCCAGGAAGACGGTCAGCGCCATGAAGACCGAAGCGAGCCCCAAGACCCAAATCATGTCGTAACCATAGGCGGCGCCGACTTTGGAATTCGACAAGATGCTGCCAGGGCCGAGCACCACCGAGGCGACGATGATGGCAGGCCCAATCGCCTTCGCGATACGGAGAAAAGAGATGCCGCTCTGTTTTTCGATCGTCGCTTCCGACATTCAATCTAGCCTTGAAATGAAAGGATCGACTGCGGCCTTGAGAACCGCAGTCGATATCTTGGGTAGGAATTTGCTTGTCGGCGAACGTCAACTACCTCAAGTCAAAGTTGACCTGATTCTCGCCTGGGGCGACTTCCGCCGTCAAACCAGACTGATGATCGCTGCCATATTTGAAAGGGAGCAGAGCGACCGCCGCCGCTTCGGGACCATTTTCCTTGACCGCCATGATCATGACGCGGTGCTTGCCGACGGGCACCCCTTTGCCAAACTCGTCGGTATATCCTTCATACGTGCCGTCGTCCTTGATGTTCGCGTAGGCGGTCGGTACGCCGGCGGTCTCCGGCATAAACGTGATTGTTCCTGTCGGAAGCGGTTTTCCTTGATACGTAACCGAGCCGACGACATCGCCCATTTCCGGACCGCGAGCGCCGCAGCCGACAGATGCGATCGTCGCGGCGGCGACGACCATGGTCGCCAGCGTTGAGTATTTCATATCTATCATCCTAAGAAAGGTTAAACGAAGCGCAATTGCAAACGTTCTCCAGGCGCCGACGTTGCGACGGCCTGGAAAAAAGAGGACAACCAAGCCTTAGCAGTCCGTTGATTTTCTCGACGGACTGCGTGATCGCAGGGATGCGATCCCAAAATAGCGACGTAAGTCGTTATTTTGCGAGCCGCGAAGAGCTACGCTCTGAGCCTGGCGAGGTTGGAAAATGCCACGAGGGCATTTTTCAACAGGCAGTTAGCTGCTTGGAATCACCTCTCCGTTTTTCCGAGTCGCCATCGCCTTAAGGATGTCTAGGTTGAGCGTCTCAGGCAGGAAGATCACGCTGCCGTCGCAGTTGGCGAACATCGCTCCGCCAGGATGATAGCTGGTGAAGGGCGTATTGCTGTTGGTGAATGCGCCGGAATAGTTAATCGGGAACTGCACCATCTTGTGGTCGATCATCAGCCACTCGGTGTCGTTGTAGCGATAGAACCCCCACACCCACGGCTTGATTCCGCCAAACCCTTGGGCTCGCGAGGTCGTCCAACCCTTAGTGCTGGACGATTCGCCGAGCAAAATCGTGTTGGTAGTGCCGTCAACGATGTCGCCGAAGCGGACCTTGCTGCGTGGATAGAGGACGCCTGAGGTGACGTAAGGATCACGCCCCGAGGTGGTCGCGGCGACGAGGTCGACGTCGACCGATCCGGCGTTGGCGCGATAGTGCAGCGCGCCTTGTTCCTGGGAGTGCGGGAAGTAGCCGGTCACCGCATGGTCCGACGCGGTATCGCCCAAGGGAGACGACGGGCACGAAAGCGACGGCACTGGGCCGAAAATTGGGTTGTCCTGGTTGTGGCTACGATAGGGACTGCGAGTCATCAGGTAGGCAGGAGCGAGCGATTCCATCGCATCGTAACGCGACCCTTGTTCGAAGAAGGGAAACAACCGCGGTACCCAGCCAAGCGGATAGGTGACGGTTCCATCGAGTCCCCCCGGCATGAACTTTCCGTAGGTGTCGTGATAATTGTGAAATGACAAACCGAGCTGCTTCAGGTTGTTGCTGCACTGCATCCGCCGAGCCGCTTCACGAGCTTGCTGCACGGCCGGCAACAACAACGCGATCAGCACGCCGATGATGGCGATGACGACTAAGAGTTCAACCAGCGTGAATCCTTGTTTCCGTTTCATAAGCGATCCTCTGTAAGAATAGAAAGTAAAGATGAGAGTTAGCTTGGCCCGTGGGACCGATTTTCAGTGAAGTTTTCGCCCAACGGCAGATCGACGCTCCGATCGATTGGAACAATCGCTTGTCCGCCTAACGGTCAACCTATTCGCACTCGCCCTTGTGATCGGCAAGCTTGATGTCAGCTGATATCTACGTCTGCAAAAAAAATCACTCGCTACACGAATTCAAATCGGACGCGACGCGTCCAACGACCTTTGCCGAAGCAAACGATGCGCCATTCTCAGCAGCGACGCCCAATTGCCCAAGTCCTTCGCATCGAGTCACGAATCGCCGTCTACTCGGTCACGACAGGCCCATCGGGAAGGTGGGACCACGCAAAAAGGTTGCCTACGTCTTCGTCGCGGCGTCGGCAAAATCGCGCGAAAATTGAGCACACCCCCCCGTTCAATCACTTGGCCTCCACCAAACGAGTGGTAGATAAAATGGGCCAAGCTCTACGAGAAGAGTATCGGCTGGCATCTCATCCCTCGACTGCGATCATGATATCAGGTGATATCACCTTGGCAAAGAAATTTTCCCTTGGCTTCCCGTTTTTTTGGAAAGATTGTGCAAATGAGGGCATTCCAGTTCGATCACGCATTACCAGCCATTGGGTAAATGGTCTCGACCACCGCCCCTACTAATTAGGGGAAAAGTCGATGCAACCTGTTGTTTAATCTGTTGACACCGCCGCCGATTCGGACGAAAATGATATCGCGTGACATCAGTGTCGCGTCTAATCTCTCCTCTTCTGACGCCTCCAACCTCTCCCATTTTCGACCCACCAAACTGCATGAACATTCATATCTTTGATGACGCCGCTCACCTCGGCGTCGCCGCCGCTCGGCAAGGCGCCTCCGCCATTCGCGCCGCCATCGCTGAGAAAGGCTCGGCCAATATCATCGTCGCCACCGGCGCCTCACAATTTGAGACCTTGGCCGCTTTGATCCGTGAGCCCAACATCGACTGGGGCTGCGTCACGGGCTTCCATTTAGATGAATATCTCGGCATCAGCGATCAGCACCCAGCCTCGTTCCGTCGGTATCTACGCGAACGATTTGTCGACAAAGTGCCGCTTGCGGCGTTTCACTACGTGGATGGCTCGGATTCCGACCCGCAGCAGGTCTGCGACCGTCTGGGTGAGTTGATCGTCCAGCAGCCGATCGACGTCGCGTTTGTGGGTATCGGCGAAAATGGACATCTGGCCTTTAACGACCCGCCGGCCGATTTCGAGACCGATTCGCCCTACCTGGTCGTCGAGCTGGACAAAGCTTGCCGAAAACAGCAGGCAGGCGAAGGCTGGTTCGCTACACTAGAGGATGTCCCAACCCGGGCCATTAGCATGTCTTGTCAACAAATCCTCCGCACCAAGACGATTATTTGCAGCGTCCCCGATCAGCGAAAAGCAATCGCGGTCCGCAATTCCGTGGAGGGTCCGGTCACTCCGGAAGTTCCCGCTTCGATCCTACAAAGCCATGCCGAGACTTCCCTATTTCTGGACAAAGCCTCCGCATCGGAATTGACCGCCTCCTCGACCCTCTAGCCCGCCTGGAATACCGCATGCCTGAAACATCCTTCTTCGACCTGCAAATCAACGGCTATTTCGGCGTCGACTTCAACCAAGACGATATCTCGGCGGAAGATTTACATAACGCCTGTGCAGCGCTGGCTCGCGATGGCGTGGGCGGCGTGTTGGCGACGATCATTACGGACGACTTGCCGCGGATGGCGGCGCGATTGTCGCGGATCGCGCATCTGCGACTCACCGATCCGCTGATCAGTCGCATGATCGTCGGCTTTCATATTGAGGGCCCGTTCATCAGCACCACGGCCGGCTATGTCGGCGCCCATCCAGTCGCTCATGCCAGGGAGACCGATTGGAACGAAATGTCGCCGCTGCTCGACGCGGCCGACGGCTTGACCCGCATCGTGACGCTGGCGCCTGAACAAGATCCTCAGCAACAGGTCACGCGCCGGTTGGCCGACCAGGGAATCGTCGTTTCGGCCGGTCACACCAACGCTTCGCTGGATCAACTCGACGCGGCGATTGACGCAGGCCTGTCGATGTTCACGCATCTGGGCAACGGCTGTCCGCGACTGATGGATCGACATGACAACATCATTCAGCGAGCGCTCAGCCGCACCGACCAGCTTTATGTTGGCCTAATCGCTGACGGAGCGCACGTCCCCTTCTTCGCACTGAAAAATTACCTGCAGTTGATCGGCCTGGATCGTGCATTCATCGTTTCCGATGCGATCGCTGCGGCTGGTTGCGGTCCAGGCTTGTATCCGCTCGGAGACCGGAAAGTGACGGTGGGCGAAGATGGCGTGCCGCGGGCCGAAGACGACAGTCATCTGGTTGGGTCGGCGACGCCGATGCAGCGGATGGCGGAGAACTTGCAGCATGAAGTCGGGTTGACGAAGGCCGAGATCGATCGCCTTACCCGCAGTAATCCCCGTCGCATCATCGGCGCCGCGAGCGTTGCGCCAACTCCTTATGCGACCAAGAGCGTCGCCAAGAATGGCGCTCACCCCGCGACGGCGCCGTAGCGAGAAGCTCGAAGCGTTGGAGAGATGAAGCGAGATTTTGCACGATATTACGAGAGTCGAGTCTCGCTGCCCTGACCTCGGATTTAGCTACCTTGACCGTAGCAGTCCGTTGATTTTCTTGACGGACTGCTAAAGATTGAAGAACACCGCTCTAACCTACGCGAATCGCAGCTAAGTCGACTCGCGGACAACCAGTTCCGGGCGGATGACTCGTAGGCGTTTGGACGGCGGAATATCTCCCTGAAGCGACTCTTCAACCAGATCGAGCGCCGCTTTGGCATAGGCGGCGTGACATTGGTCGATTGTCGTTAAGCCCGGCTCGATCACGTCGGCGATGTCCAGATTGTCGTAGCCGGTCACCGCCAGATCTTCCGGCACCGAATAGCCATGCCGGTGCAGCCCTTGCATGATGCGGACGGCCCACTCATCGTTGGACGCGATGATGGCGTCGGCCTTGTTCTTGACGACTAACTTCTGAATACAATCGTCGATCGCGTCGCGAGATGGCTCTTGCGTCGCTTCGGGGTTGGTCCAAATCAGCGACTCGCTGGTCGCCAACTTGCGGCGTTTGACGTTCTCTTTCCAGGCGTCGGCGCGAATCGACATCAGTTGATCGGTGGGGGACCATAGCTGAATCGCGACTCGCTTGCGACCACGATCAGCCAAGTGATCCACCAGCTGCTCGATCGCCGACGACGTCTCGACTCGCACGCAAGGTTGCGTTTTTAAGATCGGCGACGAGTGGAGAATGATGTTGTTCCGATCGCGGAAGACCTTTTTCAGCTTCGGCCGAAAGTCTTGCATCACGTCAAACATGCAGAGGATCGCGTCCATCCCATGATCGGCGAAGTCGTCGAGATACGTCTTGATTTCGTCGGTATCGTGATGGGCCTGACCGATCATCAGGCGGTAACCGCGTGCGTGCGCTTCGGCCTCGATGGCCGAAAGTCGCGCCGAGAAAACCGCCCGGTTTACCGTGTCGAGCACAACGCCAATGATCTTGGTCGGCATTCCGCGCAAGCGCTGGGCGGCGCGGTTGGGCCGATAATCAAGCTCTTCGGCGATCTTCAGCACTTTTTTGCGCGTCGCTTCCGACACGCGAACGCTGTCGAGTCCAGAGTTGTTCAGAATATGGCCAACCGCAGCGCGCGAGACGCCTGCCCTATTGGCGATATCTACCAGGCGAACTTTTCGTTCTTCTTCGGCCATGCACTTCGACTTGCCAAGGCCGGCCAGGCGGCGCCAGACCACTTCGTCCAGCGATTTCGGGCCGCAATTAAATTCGCAAGCCCTCCAGAATACGTAACAACAAGCGGTCGGGGCAAGCCCGCCGACCAACTTCGGCAGGGCTCTCCCCTGTTTGGCGCCCAATTTCTAGACCTGTTCCGGCACAACGAACGGCGCCCGGTACTCGCGGCGGAGCAAGCGATTGGCCGCCTCGTCCCCCGGAAAGGTTTCGGTTTTCGGATCAATCATTAAAGTCCGACCCAACTCGACGGCGGCCGTCGCCACATCGACGCCGTTGGCAGCCAGGTGATCGGTCATTCGGGTGGCGGCGTCGGTCATCAGCGGCTGATCCTGGATCCGCTCTGGCAGCGAAGCCAGCGAAACGGCCTGACCGGTCCGATGCGAGATATTCCCCAAATGACAAAGCGCCGTCGAGAGATGCCCCGTCGCGACCGGGCAATTCAGATCGCTCGTCTGGCGAGAGCGGACCGCTTTGACGAAGTTTTCGCGGTGGAGTTGACGCCCGCCGTCCGTGCCGGTATTGCCGGTGATCTCGCGAACCACCTTCCCGTCCGGATCCAGGACCTTGCCGGTGTCGAACCCGAGGTAGGTCCCTTCGGTTCCTTCGATCACGATCCCGTAACTTAGCCCCATATAGTCGCAAGTGTCTCGTTTGCCGGTTGCGGTCGGCAGGTCGCGGATCTCAAAGGTGATTGGCGCCTTGGCGTACTCGTAACGCAACAAGTGCGTGTTGGGAGTCTGACCATTGTCGTGCCACACGTAGCGTCCCCCGACGCTGGAGACGGCGGTCGGAAATTCTTCGGCGCCAATGGCCCAGCGGCAGAGATCGAGAATGTGCGGACCATTGTTGCCCAGTTCGGCGTTGCCATATTCCCAGAACCAGTGCCAATCGTAGTGGTACTTCGCGCGTTCCAGCTTGGTCGAGCCTGGTCCGCACCATAGATTGTGATTCACCGTGGCGAGCGGCTTCGGTGGTGAAGTCGGATTGCCGATCGATTCGCGACGGCTCAGGTAGAGTCCCTTCACATTTTTAACCTTCCCGAGAGCGCCTTGCTGGACTTCGGAGAAGAAGTCGCGCAGGTGGGTGAAACTGCGGCGCTGGATACCGACCTGCACGATGCGATCGTACTTGTCGGCCGCCTTGGCCATTTGGCCCGCTTCCCAGATGTTGTGCGAGCAGGGCTTCTCGGTGTAAACGTCTTTGCCGGCCTGGCAGCCCCAGACGGTCGCCAAACCATGCCAATGATTAGGCATACCAACGACCACCGCGTCCACGTCCGCATCGTCAAAGACGCGGCGGAGATCTTCGTACGTCTTCAGCTTGTAGCCGAACTTCTTGTCAAACTCGCCCGCCCGTTTTCCCAGCACCGCGCTGTCGGCGTCACACGCCCCCACGACCTTGACGCCGGGGATCTTGGGGAACCCGTTCAAGTGGGTGCTACCGATGCTGTTGACGCCGATCACGACGACGCGAATTTCATCATTCGCTTCCGCCGCCCGACCAAGCGACGTCATCGAAGTAAAAGAAGCGGCCGAAGCGGCGGCGAGAAAATGACGGCGACTGACCGAAACCATGCGATCTTCCTTCTAAGCGGAAATAAGTGAACTCTTGCGGGGACCGACAGCGACGGTTAGTTCACGTCCATAACGCTCTTCAGCGTCACGCTCTTGCCGCCGGCGTCGCGGCTGGCGTCGGCAGCCGTCATAAAGGCGAGGATTTCGAGCGTTTCTTCCGGCGCGATCGGCGGCTTTTTGGTCTGAAAAAACTTGACGACTTCCGCCAACATTGGATTATACGATACGCGGATCGGCACGTATTTGTTTTGCTTACCCCCAAACGCCATCACGCCGTACCCGAAGGCGCCCTCACGAATGCCGCGGAACGTTCCGATACGGCCATCTTTCCAGACGCCGGTCACGATGTCGGCGCCGTCGACCTTGGTCCGCTGGACGCTAACGCAGCCCGGGCCCATGACGGTAAAGAGAGTCTCCACCCCGTGAATGCCGTACCAGTAAAGGTCGGGGTGGGTCGGATCGGTCTTGGCGGGGCTAAAGGCGACGCAGCCCTGGATGGCGCCATCCGCGTTCTCTTTTTGCAACGCTACCACGTCATCGCAGTAGCGCAAGCAGGAACAAGAGAAAAACGGCGTGCCGCTCTTCTTCGATAACGCAACCAGTTCTTTCGCATCAGACAGCGAGGCAGTCATCGGCTTGTCGACGAAGACCGGCAGGCCGGCCTCAAACACCGGCTTCACCTGCTCTAGGTGGACGCGACCATCGACGCTGTTGATCACTACCGCGTCGACCTTCTTCAGCAGAACGTCAATCGAGGGAACGATTTCGATCCCCATCTCCAAGATCTGCTTCGTAAAACCTTCGATCCGATCAGCGCTGGCCGACAAGTCGGGACTTCCGCCCGGGAAAGCGGCGACGATCTTGGCGCCGGCCAGGTCAGGACTCGGCTTTTCGGCGTTGATCGCCTTCGAGAAAGCGATCGCATGCGAGCTATCGAGACCGATCAGACCAATGCGGATCGTCTCTTCAGCGTGAGCGACGAAGCCCAGCGATGCGGAGAGCGCCACGGCGATGACGGCGGAAAGGAGTCTGTTCATCAGGTTGGTTCCGTAGAGGTGGGAAGCGTGCGACAGGAGCCAATCGCTGCGCAGCATCGCCAGCGAACTCAGGAAAGGAATTGCATTAAAGATACCACGAGATATCTTCAACGTAAAGGCTTTTCTTCGTCTGTCGAATCCCGCCGCTCCCTACGCCCCTCATTGTTGCCTAAGCTTATACCCATGAACGCTCTCTTGCATCCCAACCTGGCCAGATGCGGTTTGGCGATTTTGCTGCCGCTTATGTTGTCGCAACTTTCCGTCGCGGCCGAGCCGGCCTGGCTAGAAAAGGCCATAACGCCGCCCCCCGGCATCACGATGGGCGATAGCCAGACGCTGCAAGCCGCCAACGGCGTAGAGATCCGCACGCTCGACCAATGGAAACCCAAGCGAGCCGCAATCGACGCCGAGTGGCGCCAATTCCTGGGCGCCTATCGCTATCCCGAACTCCCCTTGGAGATCGAAACGCTCGAAACCGAACGATTCGACCACTACACGCGCACGCTGATCCGCTACCAAGCCGAGCCAGGACGTCGAGTCCGCGCCTACCTTCTAAAACCGCATGACCCGTCAAGCCAAAAGCTGCCGGCGATTGTGGCGTTTCATGGAACCAACGCCAAGACGTTTCAAAAGCTGGTCGGCCTCGATGCCCGCCGGAGCGGCATCTCGGTTTGCGACTGGTGGAGCAAGGGTTCGTCGTCCTCTGCCCCGAGAACTATCTGTGGGAAAAGAAGTCGTACCTGGCGTCGACTGCCGCCGCATTACAGCCGCATCCCAACAGCAAAGGAATCGCGGTGATGCTGGCCGATGAAATGCGGGCCGTTGACGTGCTGTTCGCGCAAGAGGATGTCGATCCTAAGCGGATCGGCGCGTATGGACATTCGCTTGGCGCGAAAGAGGCGCTGTATCTCACCGCGTTTGACAATCGGGTTTGCGCGGCCGTCGCCAGCGAAGGGGGCATCGGAATGGACTCGACCAATTGGGAGGCTCCCTGGTATTTGGGCCCGATCGTAAAGTCGGAAGGGTTCACCCGACGCCATGACGATCTAATCGCCCTGATCGCCCCGCGGCCGTTTCTGGCGCTAGGCGGAGAAACGGGCCGCGGCTGTGCCGACGGCGTGCGTAGCTGGCCAGAACTGCTGGTCGGCCAACGTGTTGCGGCACTCTATGAGCAACCGCTCCGGATTGGACTCTGGAACCATGGTGAAGGTCACCATCTTTCGGCCGATTCCGGCAAACGCATTGTTGAGTGGCTGAACGCCTATGTTGCAGAAAAATAGCCAATGATAGGGCGTACGACTTATCGATCTATCGGGCGCAGCAAGACCGCCGTGTGACCAGGGATCAGCCAGTTCTGCGTATCCAGCAGCGCTGTTCCAGACCCGCCGTAGCGCGGCTCTTCGCTCGACCACAGCAGCGACCATGTTGCGCCATGCGGCGCTGCGACCAATGGCTCGGCGACCGGATTCCATGGCAAGTCGCGGCCCAGATTTACTAGCAACAATCGATCTTCGCCGCTGGGAGTGATCCAGCGAAGCAGAAACGCCTCGTCTCCAATCACGGCGCCCTCGAGCGTCAAGTCGTCTTGCTGCGAGATCGTTGCGTCGTTCTTCCGCAGGTGAAGTAGATCGCGATGGAGCGCTACGACTTGCGAATTGCGGTCGACTTCGTCCCAGTTCAGCTTCGATCGTTCGAAAGCTCCTCGGCCAATTGGGTCGTTGGGCAAGTGCGAATTGAAGTAGCCGGCCGCTCGCGGAAAACAGCGCATGAACTCCATCCGTCCCTCTCGCGCCTGTTGATCAATTCCCACTTCATGATCGGCGAAAAAGTAGAACGGACTCGACGCGGCGAACTCCTGACCCATGAAGAGCATCGGCGTCTGGGGTCCCAACAACAGCAGCGCGGTCAACGCCCGGAACCTTCCCGGCGAGGTAAGCGCGTGCGTCCGCATGGCGCTGGCCGAGTTCGAAACCTGGTCATGATTCTGCAGGAAGTGGACAAACCGCTTGCGAGGCGTGCCGAGCGCCGCCGATCCCCGCTTCTCTTGATTGCGGCGATTCCATTGCCCTTGATAGAGATAACCCCACCGCATCGCCGAGACCAGCTCTTGCGGCGTTCCATTGAAATCAGCGTAGTAGAACTCGCAGTGTCCCGTTGCGGCGACGCGACACGCATGATGAAAGTCATCGTTCCAAATGCCGTCCATGCCATAGCCGTTCGCCTCGGGCGGATGAACGTGACAGATCTCTTGAGCGTCGTTCTCGGCGACGACGATAATGGGCCGTTCGCCGGCCGCTTCTCTCGCCGCGGTGGTCGTCTCGGCCAAAACATGGGGACTCGAATCGTCGAAGATCGTCTGCGTCGCGTCGAGCCGGAGCCCGTCGAGATGGAACTCCCGAATCCAATAGGCGGCGTTTTCGATAACGAACCGCCGAATTGGTTCGCAGTGGTCGCCGTCGTAGTTGATCGCATCGCCCCAGTCAGTCGCATGCTTGACCGATGGAAAGTAGGGCGAATAGGCGCCCCAGTAGTTGCCGGTCGGGCCAAAGTGGTTGTAAACAACGTCGAGCATCACCCCCATGCCGATTGAGTGCGCCGCATCGACGAAGTCGCGAAAATCGTCGGGCGAACCATACAGCCGACACGGCGCGTACCAGTAAACGCCGTCATAACCCCAGCCAAAATCGCCTTGAAAATCGGCGACTGGCATGATTTCGACCGCGGTAACGCCGATGTTTTTGAGATACGGCAACTTCTCTTTCGCCGCGGCCCAGGTCCCTTCGGCCGTAAACGTCCCCAGGTGCAATTCGTACAACACCTGCCCTTCGAGCGGCATGCCTTCCCAGCCAGGGTCCTGCCACGCGTAGGTCGTCGCATCGACGACTTGCGAAGGCCCATGAACGCCAAACGGCTGAAACCGCGACGCCGGGTCGGGATAAAGCTGCCCTGCCCCATCCAAGCGATACATGTACAACGCGCCCGGCTGCACATTATCAATGCTGGCGACAAAGAAACCATCCTCGCGGCGGGAGAGCGAAAAAAAGCGGCTCGGCTCGCCCTGCTCATTGACCAGGGCCAGTTCGATTTGATTCCGCTGCGGCGCCCAGACCGCAAAATCGACGCCGGTTTCGCGAACATTCGCTCCGAAGCTGTAGGTTCTCCCTGCCATGTTTTGATTCATCGCCAAAGTCGCTCGCTCAGAAAAAAGAGAAAGGTGCGGCATTCCATTTGTCGCCCAGCGTTTCATGTTAGGCGATTTCATAGCGATGCAAACCCAGGCGCGGCCGACGCCCCATCTTTAACAACGGGTCTTCCCTACTTCGGCAATGCCAAAAAGGCCGCGACAAGTTGCCGCTCCGCCTGCAGAATCATCTTGTCGCTCAGACGAAACTTGGGTCTTGGCGAACCTTGCGGCGTCCAGGCGAATCGACGCCAAAGCGCGAGCACGGCAGGCCCTTCGGCATAGCCTTGCACGCGCAACAAGAGATCGAGTCCGTAGCAGTCCGTTGATTTTCTCGACGGACTGCGTGATCGCATGGATGCGATCCCAAAATAGCGACGTAAGTCGTTATTTTGGGAGCCGCGAAGAGCTACGCTCTGAGCCTGGCGAGGTTGAAAAATACCACGATGGCATTTTTCAACAGGCTGGTAGGCCAGTAGCGATCCCCACTGCCGCTGCGGCTGCTCTGACGAACGCCTCGTCCACAACAATCTGCTGAGCAGCCGCCAATTGGACCGTCGCCCGGACCATCAACTGATCGGCGTACCTTTTGTGTTTTCTGGTCAAACGTGGCGTTTGCAGATGAGGGGCGGCGATCATCCAACTGCAGATCGGACAAAAACAGTGGGCGCCAGGCGAGTAGCGTATTCGCCGAGGGTTAGCGACCCAAACAAACGAGTTTTTCAGATAGGTCGCAAAGAACATCGCAAACGGCGCCAAATTTTCTCGACCGGGACGCGCATTCTACGGAATGTCAAAGTAATGCTCCCGAATCCAAGCCTCAACGGCGCTTGGCAACTCGGTGCAGCGATGAACGGTTTGAGTTGGAGAATGAACCATTCCCTGGACGACGCCGCTGGCCATCCAACGAAGTAGCCAATAGCTACGACGCTGCATTTCGACGGCCCCCCGCAGCTCGGCGGGTTGAAAGATGCTGCTGAAGTGAGTTTCTCCTGGCATGCGAGTTGCCGACCGCGTTGGTAACGCATGGTTCGGCCGGGGGGGGCACATCCGCCAACGGCCTGGTTCGCGCCTTTTCGGCAGCGATGGTGCGTCAGCTTACCCTACGGCCTCCACCCAACTCGCCGATCGCTCTTTTATTGCACCTGCATGTTGACTGCAGGTGCAACCTTATTAAAGTAGGGAGGACCTGACCCAAAAACCAAGGAGCACCGAGATGACCTCCCTCCCCTTTTCGTCTTCGTCGCGACGCGGCGGCTTCACGCTGGTCGAGCTATTGGTGGTGATCGCCATCATCGGCGTTTTGATCGGCTTGCTGTTGCCGGCCGTACAGCAGGCTCGCGAAGCGGCTCGCCGGATGCAGTGCAGCAACAACCTGAAGCAGCTAGCGCTCGCGGCCCACAACTACGAGTCGACCTTCAAAGCTTTCCCCTACCCGGCCGAAGATTCGAACTACGGCTACTCGGCCCAGGCGAAGATCCTGCCCTTTATCGAACAAGGAAATTTCCAGGACCGAATCGACTTCTCGCAGCCGCTGATGGAAGGGGTCAGCTACCTGAAGACCCTCAATCCGATCTACAACGATCTAGTCGGGACCAAAATCGAAGTCCTGCTCTGCCCCAGCGATCCCGGAGATCCGCTCTATGTTGACGACGACATCACCTGGGCAGGCGGCAACTACATGATGAACGCCGGGCCGGGCGTCGACACCCAGTACTGCAGCACCGCTGACACCGGCGGGCTCTTTTGGCGCGGCAGCGTGATTCGTTTTCGGGACATCACCGATGGCACAAGCAATACGATCCTGATGGCGGAAACGCTGCTTGGCAATCGCATCGACTCGACCGATCTGGTCGACGCACAAACGCAGATGCGCTCGACCAGTGGCGGGGGTTCTCCCTGCTCGGTCTCGGCCGCCGATCTCGACGCTCGTTCGGTCTCTAGCTACTACGGCCGCCGCGCCGGGCAGTGGCTGCGCAATCTGACTTACCATTCGTTCATCAACGGCTATTTTCCGCCCAACTCGGCGTCGCCTGACATTCTGTTCCACGGCGATGGGGTGATGGGCGCCCGCAGCCAACATCCCGGCGGCGCCATGGTCAGCCTGGCCGACGGCAGCGTTCGATTTGTTGGCGAGACAGTCGACCTATCGACGTGGCGAAATCTGTTTGCCCGCAACGACGGCCAGGTACCTGGCGAATACTAGTCAACCTTCCCACACTCAGCTATCAGGAACTCGCCATGAAAATGGGCACATGCTTGTTTGCAGTTCTGACGAGCGTCTCCCTCGCGGGCGTTCTCTATGGCGAATCGCCGAATTGGCCTGAATTCCGGGCCGGCGGCGCTTCGCGAATCGACGCTTCCGCCCCACTGACGTGGTCGCCAGAAGCGGGCATCGCTTGGCAATGCGAACTGGACGGCTACGGCCAATCAACGCCGATCATCTACAAACAGCGAGTCTTTGTGACTTCGGTAGAAGGCTCAAACAAAGAAACATGTACCGTGGCCTGCTTTGACCTGAAGTCAGGAGGCCAACTCTGGCGTCACCGCTTTCCGGCCGCGATGCAAACGCCCTCGAGCTACATGATGGCTCGGGCGGCGCCGACTCCCCTGGTCGATGAGAACAAGGTGTACGTTTTCTTTGAGAGTGGCGACGTCGCAGCTTTCGATCACGAGGGACACCCGCAATGGCGGCGCGATCTGGTCGCCGACTTTGGCCCGCTGGAACATTCGCACGGCCTGGCCGCCTCGCCGACGCAAACGGCCGATCTGATTTATCTAAACATCGAGCACCGCGGCCCCTCGTACCTGATCGCCCTCGACAAAGCGACAGGCGACACCCGCTGGAAAACGAAACGTCCGAGTTCCAACTCCTGGTCGTCCCCCATCGCACTCGACCATCAGATCGTCATCAGTTCCAACGGAGCAGTGACGGCCTATGACGCATCCACTGGCCAGCAACTCTGGAACATCGGGGATCTCGACGGTAACAACGTCGCTTCGGCCACGCCCGATGCCGACCGGCTGTACGTTGGCGCACGCGTCTCGAAGTCCGATTCCGGCGACGGCGCCAGTCGGTCGAATCTCTGCCTTGCCCGCGATGGCGCCAAGACGCCGGAGATCCTCTGGCGAGCCGACAAGGCCGTGACCGACTACGCGAGTCCCGTCGTCTGCGGCGATTACGTCTATTACCTGAACAACGTCGGCGTCGTCTATTGCCTGGACAAGCGAACCGGCGAAAAACGCTACGCCAAGCGAATCAGCGCCGAGTGCTGGGCGACGCCGATCGTCGCACAAGACCGCATCTACTTCTTCGGCAAACATGGCAAGACGGTGGTCTTGAAGGGCGGACCAGAGTTCGCGCGTCTGTCGGAGAATTGGCTGTGGAACCCCGACGCTCCCCCGGCGCCTGAAAAATATGTTGAGAACGTCTCTTCCGACCGGAGCTCCTCCCGCTTCGACAATCTCCTGGAGACGAACGACGCCAACCAAGATGGCGCCCTCTCAGCAGACGAACTGCCCGGCAGGTTCCGTTCCATGCTCGAACGCAACGACCAGGATGAGAACGGCTTGCTCGACGGCGCAGAGCTTGACGCGGCCATCAAGGCGATGAAGGTCCGGCGAGCCGAGTCGCAGCAAAATGCCCGCGATCCGATCGTCTATGGCGCCGCCGCAGCTCCGGGGCGACTCATTATACGGACCGGAACGCGACTTTATTGCGTATCCCAACCTTCTCCAGCAACTTCCAACGACGAGTCAATTCCGCAATGATCCGCGTCGATTCACCTCCCGTACAAACAGCGTTCGCCCTGGCGCTTCTGGCCGCCCTGCCATTCGGCTGTCGACCTTCCGCCGAACCGCCGAGCCTGAATGTGGAAGCGGTCGCCGCCGATCAGTTCGACGCCGACTCCGCTACTTGGAGCAAGCAGGCCGAGGTCACGCCCGCAGATCAAAAACTGCTGGGGCGCTTCTTCCAGAGCCACCCAGCTTGGACCGACAGTACCGAACTGGAAGGGACGCCGGTCGTCTACACGCATGAGGATCGGCGGCGGTTCTACTGGATACGCCCCGCCCAGGACGAGCCCATCTGGACTTGCATTCACTTCGAGAAAAAGCGGTTTCGCGTCTCCCATGGCGCTGGACCGCTCGACTCCGCCGCTCACTAACAACTCCCGATCCGTACCGACCAACACATCAAAAAAGGGGACCATCGATGCAACTTCAATCCACCATCGCCGCAACGCTGCTGCTCTTACTCGCTCCCTTGTCCCGCACCTTGCCCGCCGAGGACCATGCGGCGCACCAAGCCGGCGGCCGCGTGATGGGCCGCGTCTTCTGGCAAAGCGATAACGACGCGACCATACGCTACGGCAATCTCATCAAGGGAGAAAAGTGGACGCTCGAGTCGCATACGATTCCCAGCTTTCCGACGATCGATCGCGACTCGCAGTCGCTGGTGCAAATGGAAGCGATCGACGACGTGTTGGTCATTGGCGTTCGTGATGCCGAAGGAGGCGAACTGGCGAGCGGCTGGGTCGCGTTCTCCGACGGTGGGCATGAAGAAGAGCATGGCGATCATACGCATCGCCGCTATAACGATGCCCCCAAAGTGCTCGCCAGCCAACTCGATGATCAACAAGGGAACCCGGCTCATCTCTACCAATACGACGGTGCGTTCTACCTGGCGAACGACCAGAATGACGGCTTCACCCGCCTTCGTCCTGACCAGTTGCGAAGGGGAGAAGCGGCCGCAACCTTTTTCTCGGGCGGCGGCGACCACATTACGCTGGCCGCGGTCGAGAATCAGATCGCCTACGCAACCTGGATTGACCGCGAAGGAGAAAACGCCGGGCGAATCGACGTCGTAAACCTGCGCGATGATCAATCTGACGACGGCAACTACACCATTCACGCTCCTACCGGCGGACTGCATGGCGCGACGGCCAATTCGGGACGCGTCTTCTTTGCGCCGGCCGACGGCATCTGCTGGGTCGACGCCGATACTAACCTGTCGAAGAACGAAAAGACCGCCGAGGTCCATCACCTGTCGCTGGGCAGTGATCCCGATAACAAAAAGCCGCTTCGCACCGGCGCCTTCGCCACCGCTGGGCATTGGGTCTTGTTTACGTCGGGATCCTCGCAAGAGTCGTTTCTCGGCTTGATCGACGCCGCCGCCGACCAGCCAACCGTCCAGAAGCTGCCAATCGAAACCGCCGCAGGTCTCCGCCTGACGACGCCAACGATTCTGGAAACGGCAAGCGGCTTGCGGATGGCTCTTCTTTTCCAGGATTGCCACGACGGCGACGTCCAGGAACAGTTGACCGCGATCAATCTCGATCCCGATCGCGACGGCGACTTCACAGACGCCAAGATCGTCAAGCACATTCCGGTCGGCAAAAGCAAGATCATTGGCCACGGCGGCCATCACGATCTCTGCATCTTGCCGGGCGGGCGATACGCGTGCGTTACCAATCCAGGCGACGGGACAATTTGGGTCGTGTCGCTAACACGGCTCGAAGTGCTTGAAAAAATCGAGGTCGGCGGCGTCCCAAGCCGGACCATCGCCGCCCAGAGATAGCCTGAAAAAAGGCTCCTTGTTTTTAATAGCGCTTGCCGACAACCGCGTCAGGCGCGATCTCGACCAAGAGTGGCGCCCTCGAGTCGTACCCCTACGGCTTTGGTACCCGCTTTGAAGGAAGACTAGGCACAAACCCCGAAGAATTGATCGGGGCAGCCCACGCCGGTTGCTTCGCGATGGCGCTCTCAATGATCGTCGGCGAAACAGGTTTTACGGCCGAGAAGCTTGAATCAAAGGCGGATGTAACGCTCGAACAGCAGGACGCCGGTTTCGCGATTACAGCGGTACACCTAACGCTCAACGCCACCATCCCGGGCATCGATCAGGCCAAGTTCGAGGAGCTAACGACCGCGGCGAAAAAAAACTTTCCCGTCTCGAAAGTGCTGAACGCTGAAATCACGCTTGAAGCGACGCTGAAGTAGTCGGCGCGCTGCCGTAGGCCTGCCGCGAGAGTGAGGGAAATTGGTCGGCGACTGCTCGTCACCAGGTTCCTTTGCTGGCGCGGCCGGGCTAGTTTTTCGGCTTAGCCGTTCGCTTTCAGGACGATCTCGTACCGTTCCAGATCGTCGCGCCGGAAGTACTCCCGATCGGTTAGATCGTCATCGCAGATTTTGCCTCGCTCGATGACGAAGATGCTGACGTCGTACTTTCCGTTAGGTATATCGTACTGGTAGATCTCGTCGGCTGACCAGATTTCCAAGCGGCCGATCGCCACTTCCAGCTTCGCGCGAAAAACGAGTTCGCGCGGCTGCGAGACTTCCGGCTCGCGATTGATCCAGAGGTCACAGCGGATCGAGAGGGGATCGTCCAGCACGTAGAACTCGATCAGCTGGCGATCGAGCGCCCGCCCGCCCCGCATTACGTCGTCATCGTCCGGCGAGAGATCGGCTTGGTCTTCGAGCTCTTCAAACAGGTCGAAATTGCCAATCATCACCGGCGCCGGTTCGAGCGAGATCAGGAACTTGCCGTCGGGATCTTTGGGCTGGCGATTCTCGAGATACTCTTGCCAGGCAGGTTGCACCTGACGATCGAGCGCCGGCTGCTCGGACAGCTGCGCCGTTCGCAGTACCCGATCGACCTCGGCCGAGTCGAACTCGTCGTGCGGCGCCCGCGCGACCACCATCACAAACACCCACTCGTCGCCGCACTGGATCAGATAGTCGCCATGCGCAGCGCGTCCCTTTGAGCCAAGCCCACGCAGATAGCGGCGGATCTGCACGCCGGGCTGGTCGCCGGCCAAGATGCCTGGGTCGACCGCAGTACGATTTTGGACCATCTGTTGCATGACGCGGGTCAGATTCTTCGCGCCATCCGGATCCAGCGGCGTTGCGATTAGCCGCCACTGACGCGCGGCGATCGACAATTCGTCATCCTGAAACGATTCGATCTCTAGTTTGGCGCCGCCGCCATTCAAGGCGAGCCGCAGGAGGTTCAAACGGGGCGCATCAGATAGTTGCGGTTCTACGTCACTCATCCATCAGGTCCTAGGGGCAACCGACGTCAAGCGATTCCTACCGGGGTTCGCAAGCGCCGTGCGGTCCCCTTCATTTTAGAGATCAAAGCCGCTTCGTGCATCCGCCAAGAGGCTCGCTGGCCCGATTTTATTGCCGGAGAAAAAAGACGTTCAGCGATCGGGCGCCATGAGCGCCAATCACCAGCGACTGTTCGATGTCCGCCGTCTTGGACGGGCCTGAGACGAACGTGCCGAACCGCGGCTGACCAAACGAGAGCCGCTCGTACGCCTGGTGCATGTTGTCGACGATTGCGTCAGCCGCATCCTGAGGCGCGGGGACGATAAAGGACAAATGCTGCGGAATAAAGTAGATGACGCGATGCTTAACGTCGGCATCGTCGACCCAAACCGCCCCATTTTCGGCTACGGCGAATTGGGCCGGCAGGATGGCGAAGTCGACATCTTCCAACTTGTGCGGATCGTCGATCTGGGCGAAATCGACATTGCCGGCGACTTCTCCGCAGAGACTGACCACTTTTTTTGCGGCGGCGAACGCAGGAACCTGGTTCAATTCGGCCAAGATTTGTTCCGCCGAGTCAACCACGTGCGCCGTTCCGCCAACCGCCGCCAAGACGGTCGCATAATGCTCGACGCGATCGTCATAGCGAATCCACTCGCCTGCCAGGCCCGGATGATCAACGCTGGCGACGATCTGATTGCGAATGTTGTTCAGGATCTGATCGCGGCTACTCATCGCTGGCTTTTTTCGACTCGTGAATCTGGTACAGCTCGCGGAAGCTTTGTTTGGGAGACTCGGGCATCTCGCGTTGTTTTCCCCACGGGTTCAATCCGTGGTAAATCGCCCAACGCGGGAAATGACGCAGGCACCACCGCCCGATCGCGCCGACGACCCCAAACAGCCAGGGAGATTGCATCATCCAGCTGGTGAACTTCATCGGCAACGTCTTTGAGATCGGCAACTGCCCGCGTTTGCGAATCTCTCCCCGCCACTCCAGCAGTTCGTGATGCAGGTCAATCTTCACCGGGCAAACGTCGGTGCATGATCCGCACAAAGTGCAGGCAAACGGCAAACTCTTGTGCTGCTTCGAGTCGCGCGAGGGCGCCAAGATTGATCCAATCGGCCCTGGCACCGTCGTGCCATAGCTGTGCCCGCCGCTGCGCCGATAGACGGGGCAGGTATTCATGCAGGCCCCGCAGCGAATGCACTTCAGAGAGTTGCGGAACTGCGAGCTGCCCATCAAGTTGCTGCGGCCGTTGTCGACCAAAATGATGTGTAGCTCACCGCCGGGTCGCGGTCCATGGAAGTGGGACGAATAGGTCGTGATCGGCTGTCCGGTCGCGCTGCGGGCCAACAGACGCAGAAAGACGCTCAGGTCGGCCGCTTTGGGAACCAATTTCTCGATCCCCATGCAAGCGATGTGCAGCTTCGGCAGCGAGACCCCCAGGTCGGCGTTTCCTTCGTTGGTGCAAACCACCAGGCCGCCGGTCTCAGCAATGGCGAAGTTGACGCCGGTGATGCCGGCGTCGGCGGCGACAAACTTTTCGCGCAAGTGGTTGCGGGCCGCTTCGGTCAGGTAGTTGGGATCGTTGTTGCCGGCTTCGGTCTGCAGGTGCTCGTGGAAGGTCTCGCTGACTTCTTCCTTTTTGATGTGAATCGCCGGCAAGACGATGTGCGAGGGCGCCTCTTTGCGTAATTGAACGATCCGCTCGCCTAAGTCGGTGTCGACGACCTCAATCCCCTGCTCTTCCAGAAAGGGATTCAGGTGACATTCTTCGGTCAGCATCGACTTGCTTTTGACGATCCGCTTCGCGTCGATCTTCTTCAAGAGCGACAGAACGATCTCGTTGTGCTCCTGGGCGTCCTTCGCCCAGTGCACCACCGCGCCCAGCTTGGTCGCGTTTCGTTCGAACTCTTCGAGATAGTCGGCCATGCGACTGACGGTATGCAGTTTGATTTGCGACGCCGTATCGCGCAGCTGTTCCCACTCGGGCAGGCTGACCGCCATCCGGTCGCGCTTCTCGCGGACGAACCAGAGCGCCTGGTCATGCCAATGCGCGCGAGCGTCGTTGGCGACAAACTCGGCCGCCTGTTCGGGATGCTGAGCCGTTTTCATGATTTCGCTTCGCTCTCGTTGAGGATCTCGGCGATGTGCTTGATTTGCAGCGGCATCTGCTGGCGTTTGCCCAAGCCCTGCAGATGCATCAAGCAAGACATGTCGGCCGCGGTCAGCACTTCGGCGCCGGCGCCCAGATGATCACGCAGGCGATCGGTTCCCATCATGCAGGAGACCGCCTCTTCGGCGACGGCGAACGTTCCGCCAAATCCGCAGCACTCGTCGGGGCGTTTGGGATCGACCAATTCGATCTGATCGATCATCTCCAACAGACGCAGCGGCTTGCTAAAGGCGGGGCCGACTCGTTCGCTCGGCTTGCCCATCTCTAGCTCTCGCAGACCGTGGCAGCTGGAATGGAGTCCCACCTTGTGCGGATAGGCGCCGCCCCAAGCGTCGACCTTCATTACGTCAACCAAAAACTCGCATAGCTCGAACGTCTTCGCTTTCAGTTCGGCAAAGCCGGGGCGACCTTCCAGGTATTCGTCATAGTGCCGGCGCACCATCGCCACGCAACTGCCGCTGGGCGCGACGACATACTGGTACGGCGAAAAGATCTCTAGGAAGCGCTCGGCCAACGGCTTGGCGTCGGAGGAGCAACCGGTATTGGCCATCGGCTGCCCGCAGCAGGTTTGCGTCGAGGGAAACACGACGTCACAGCCGCGGCGTTCCAAGATTTTCAGGGTCGCCATACCGACGCGGGGATAAAGCTGATCGATATAGCAGGGAATGAAGAGAGCGACTTGCATCGATGCTTGCGGGGGGGGGGGGGACAAATGTAGGAAGGTCGACGAGCCTCCTGCCGGTCGAAAGCGAGCCTTGCATTATACTCGCTTCTGTCCCGCCAAGTTACCCGAGATCGCGTTCCATTTGTCGAAATCCTGATTGGCCCGAATCCGCGGAAAATCGATCGTCAGTCGCGTTCCGGCGCCAGGACGTGAGTCGATCTTCGCTTCGACGTCGAACAACTTGGCCCGCTCGGCGATTCCCTTGAGCCCAAAGCCGGTCGCCGGCACGTTGCCGGCGTCAAAGCCAACGCCATCGTCCTCGACCGTCAGAATCAACCGCTCCCCTTCTTCGATCAGCCGAATGGTCGCATGTTTCGCTTTACTATGGCGCAGAATGTTGGCGACCGACTCTTGCACGACCCGGTAAATCGTGCATTCCAGCAGCGGCAACAAGCGATCGAACTGCACGTCATGCTCGAATTTGATTTCACAACTCTCGGGAACCTGCTCTTCCAGCATCCCTTCGATCGCGGCGATGACGCCGATGTCTTCCAAAAGCGGCGGGCTCAGCCCCTTCATGACGCGCCGAGCTTCGGAAACGCTTCCACGCAAAATTCGGAGGGCCGTGTCGATCCGCTGCTGGTCGATCTGCCCCGGCGCCATTTCAAGATGCATCATCGCCGCCGTCAGACCTTGGACGATGCCGTCGTGGATCTCATAGGCGATCAGTTGTCTGTCGCGCTCGTGACCGGAAAGCAAATACTGCAAGTAGACTTTATCTTGCAGAAGTTGCTGTTCGACGAGCGAACGTTCGCGAATTTCCGCTTCTAACTTCGCGTTCAGGTTCTGCAACTCACGCGTTCGTTCTTCCATCGATTCTTCCGCCACCGCTCGGTTCGCCTTATTCTCTGCCGGTAAATTCCGAAGACGGGTCGTCGTGACGCCGTTCTCTTCGTCGAATGCTGATCCTACTTTTTCAATCGCCCTCGCACTCTCTCTATCGAAGCCGATTCCGCTCCATAATGGGATCCCTCTTCCTACGTAATTGGCGAAGAACCTTCCCCTACAATTTGTCCAATTTAACCCAAGCTTGATTCAAAAGGCGTACAAAGGCCGGTACAATCAGCAAAGTCGCGGCAAAGTTCACCAAATTTCGTGGAGAAACCAGAGTATGATTCGCAGTTTATTACTTCTCGCTACGATCACCGCATCGCTGAGTGCGGTCGACGTGGCCCAGGCGTGTCGTCGCTGTCGACCGGGTTGTCCGCCCGCTTGCGCGACCCCCTGCGACGCACCTTGCGAACCTGAGGTGCAGTACGTCGAAAAAACGATCATGGTTCCGGTGCGGTCGTATGAAACGCGCACCATTACTTGTACGGAGATGCGTCCAGAGGTCCGGCAAAAGACGATCACCGTTTATCGCTGCGTTCCGGAAACGACTTCCGTGACGCGGACGTATACGGTGATGGTCCCGGAAACCTTGACCAAAACCGTTGAGTACACCGTTCGTAAGCCGATCTACGGCACCAAAGAGGTGACCAACACGGTCATGGTTCCGACGTATGAGACCCGCGAAGGAGTCCACAACGTCTGCCGCACCGTTCCGGAGACGCTGACGAAAACGGTGAACTACACCGTCCGCAAGCCGATTTACGGCACCAAGGACGTCACCAAGACCATTATGGTTCCGACCTATGAAACCCGCAAAGGGGTTCGCACGGTCTGCAAAATGGTTCCGGAAACGATGACCAAGACGGTCAATTACACCGTCTGCAAACCGGTCTACGGCACCAAAGAGGTCACCAAGACCGAAATGGTTCCGACGTACGAAACCCGCGAAGGGATCCGCAATGTCTGCAAGATGATTTCCGAGACGGCGACCAAAACGGTCAACTACACCGTCTGCAAACCGGTTCACGGCACCAAGACGGTCACCAAGACCGAGATGGTTCCGTCGTACGAAATGCGGGAAGGTACTCGCATGGCTTGCAAAATGGTTCCCACGACGATTACCAAGACCGTCTGCAAGGACCAAGGCTGCTGGCAAGACGTGGTCGTGACGGACTGCTGCGGTTGCGAAAAAACCTGCCGCAAGTGGGTTCCGAACGTCGTTCAGGTCGAAGTCCCCTGCACGGTGATGAAGCCGGTCCGCGAAGAAGTCCCGTACACCTACAAGGTGTGCGTGATGAAACCGGTTGAAAAAACCTACGAAGTCGCGACTTGCACCTACGAGTCCGAAGTCGTCTCGAAAGAAGTTCCCTACACCGTTTGCAAGCAAGTGACCGAGCAGGTCCCGTACACCTACAAGGTCTGCGTGATGAAGCCGGTCGAAAAGACGTACACGGTCAACACCTGCGAATACGTGCAGAAAACGCTTTCGAAGGAAGTGAGCTACACCGTCTGCAAACAGGTCACCGAGCAGATCCCGTATTCTTACAAAGTGTGCGTGATGAAGCCGGTTGAAAAAACCTACACGGTTCAAACGTGCGACTATGTCGACGAAGTCAAGTCGAAAGAAGTCTGCTACACCGTCTGCAAGCAGGTCACCGAACAAGTCCCGTATTCCTACAAGGTTTGCGTGATGAAGCCGGTTGAGAAAACTCGCACGGTCAAGACTTGCAAATATGTCGACGAGGTCATGACCAAGGAAGTGCCGTACACGGTCTGCCGCGCCGAAACGCGTGAAAAGACCTGCGACGTCACGACCTACAAGCAAGTTCCGGAAGAAAAGGTGGTCGACTACACCTGCATGGTTCCGGTTGAAGTGACCAAAGAAGTCAAGGTGCCCGTCTGCAAGATGGTCCCCAAGACGATCACCGTGCCGAAGTGCGGTTGCTAATTGTCGGTTCGTCCCGACCGAAATGAAAAAGAGCCGGCGACCTTCGGGGCGTCGGCTTTTTTCGTTCTTGATTCGCGTGACGCAGGTTAGCCGGCCGTTGATTTTCTCGACGGACTGCGTGATCGCATGGATGCGATCCCAAAATAGCGACGTAAGTCGTTATTTTGCGAGCCGCGAAGAGCTACGCTCTGAGCCTGGCGAGGTTGAAAAATGCCACGATGGCATTTTTCAACAGGCAGTTAGTCATTCGCCTGGCAGGCACAGCGGCGGCAGAGCAACTGAATGTTACTTTCTTCATCTCCCCCGCCCATCGCTTTCGAGATGATCCGCATCAGTTCCAGATAGTCGCCGGCGCTGCACGCGGCGCAGCGACCGTTGTATTTGCGCCAGACGCGATCGCGCAACTCCCGCGAGATCGTCATCGCTTCGAGCGCGGTTGCCCCTTCCAGGCGTGACTTAAGCCGCGCCATTTCGTTGACGACGTATTGGCAGAAATCGCTCGGCATTTCCAACTGCTGCAGCAACCAAACCATCGTTTCTTCTTCGTGCCGCGTAATCACGCCGTCCGCCTTGGCGTCGACGATCACATGCTCGACAAATTCGCGGGCCTGATAGCGGATCGCTTGCAGAAACTCTTGATGCGAAATCCCCAATTGATCGGCCGAGTTGAGCAGCGACGCCCATTCTTCGGTCATCAGGTGATTGTCGGCGATCGCTTCGAGGAACATGCCGCGGAGAAATTTCTCTCCTTCGGCCTGAAAAAAGACGCCGGCGAAGGTCGACATCGGCATGCCGATCGTATCGCTAATTTGTTGCAGCCGCCGTTGGTCGTCCTTGTCGAGCACGCCGTCGGCCATCGCCCGACTTAGCGCCGCCGCAAACTGCTTTTTGGCGAGTTGCAGTTCGATCGCCGTGTATTCCCCTTCCGGCAATTGCAGCTTTTCGGCAATCCAGCGAGCGGTCGTTTGTTCGTCAGCCGTAAACTGGCCGTCCTCCCAAGCGCGCTCGACGACTTTGCGATAGATCGCCTGCTTGGCCTGATCGAGATCCTGCGGATCGCAGGAAACGACCGAGAGCGCCGTCGCAACGGAGAACGTTTCCGGATTTTGTGCCAAGGCCGCTTCCAAAAGATCGGTCAGCGCGCGGACGCGCGACTCTACTTCATCTTTTTTCTTCTGATTAGCGACCAGCGTCGAGTCGGCAGAGGACACGCGATACCCTTTCGGTAAGATCCGATCAATTTGCGGCAAGTAGCCGCAACCACATGCAAAGTTAGGCCGCTCGACTGTCGCAGGTCGCCTGCGCCGCAAAGGTGGGGCGAAATTCGCCTCGCCGCGGAGCCTGCAGGTCTCCGAATCGCGTCAACCGGCACAATCGCTCTGGAGCCTGGCGAAACACGGTGGCGACAAATTAAGGCGATATGTCGGAACAAAACTACAAGACGGGTTGACCGGCCGCAATTTATGCAGCGATAATCGAGTCCTGCCTCTATTCCTCCCGCCTAGAGTTGCCGACACCTGATGAGCGAATCTTCCCCCCCTGCGCCCGCCGACGAACGTCAACCGCTGCTTCGCGAGATGATCACCAAAGACGATTGGTGGGCGATCTGGCTTGGCGCATTGATCCTGGCGGTCGCCTTTCTATCCGTTCAAGTCGTTTCGGCCCCCGGCGAAGATGGCGCCGCGGCGACGGTCGAAGCGACCAGTCCGCTGAAATCGTGGATCGTCAAACCTGGATCTTGGGCGGCCAACCCGCTCGATGCGTTCAGCAAAAAGGGGACGTCGCTTGTACCGGGCATGTTGGCGGTCGGCGCGGCGATCTTGGCGCTCTTCTCAGTGGCGCAGTGGATCATGGGCAAATCGGTCCCGAAGTTCGCGCTCGGTTTTCTCGCGGTCTTTCCGCTGGCGCTGCTCGCCTATTTGCTGTCAACGCAGGAGGTCATCAAGCACTACAACCTCGAATATGCCCTTTGGGCCCTGGTGGTCGGTCTGATCATCAGCAATACGATCGGCACGCCGCAGTCGTGGAAGCCGGCCGTGTTGACCGAGTTCTATATCAAGACGGGCCTGGTGCTGTTGGGCGCCGAAGTCCTGCTCGCCAAGCTGTTCGCCCTATCGATCCCCGGCGTCGCCGTCGCGTGGATCGTGACGCCGATCGTTTTGATCACCACGTTCATCTTTGGTCAGAAGATTCTGCGAATCGCGTCGCCATCGCTCAACATGGTGATTTCGGCCGACATGTCGGTTTGCGGCGTTTCGGCCGCCATCGCTACCGGCGCCGCTTGTCGCGCAAAGAAAGAAGAACTGTCGCTGGCGATCGGCATGTCGTTGGCGTTTACGGTGATCATGATGGTCGTCCAACCGGCGCTGATTAAGATTTTCGGCATCGACGATCTGGTCGGCGGCGCCTGGATCGGCGGCACAATTGACGCGACCGGCGCCGTGGTCGCTGCTGGTAACGCCCTGGGCGAGCGAGCGGAGAAAGTCGCGGTCACCGTCAAGATGATTCAAAACGTGTTGATCGGCGTGGTGGCGTTTGGCGTCGCCCTGTATTGGGTCGCGTTCGTCGAAAAGGGAAAAGATGGCGCCCGCCCCAGCGCGATGGAAATCTGGTATCGCTTTCCGAAGTTCGTGCTCGGCTTTGTCGCGGCTTCGGTCGTTTTCTCCGCGATCGCCTATTTTGTGCCGACCGGCGAGGTCGAAGTGGCGGCGATGAAGGACATGACCAAGGCGCTCCGTGGTTGGCTCTTCTGCCTGGCCTTCGTCAGCATCGGCCTGGAAACGAATTTCCGCGAATTGGCGGTCTACCTGAAGGGTGGCAAACCGCTGATTTTGTACCTCTGCGGGCAGACGCTCAACCTGTTGCTCACCTTGCTGATGGCCTATGTCATGTTCGGCTGGCTATTCCGCGACTATCTCGAGAAGATGTTCAGTGCCGGCAGCTAACCTCTCCGTAGACGCAAAATCAGAGTCGATCGATCGGCGGCGCCAATGGCTTCGCCTAGGGATCGCGGTCGGCGTGATCGCGTTTATCTGGCTGGTCGTGCTGCCGCGATTGGGCGAAACGCCCCCGGTCAAACGCCATATCGAGACGATGAAGGCGGCCGGAATCGACCCCAGCGCGATGTTTTACACCGAGTTGGAGCCGCATCTCTTTTTACAGCCGCAAAAGTAGGCGGCCCCCAAATTGGGGGCCGAACGTCAATCGACGGCTTTTGTTCTCGGCGGTAGAATAGAATTTTGGCCGCCCGCTCCACCCTCTCACACAGTCTTATGCAACTCCCGAAACTCTTTCGTCTGCGTCAAACCTTTCACCGCCCCTTGGTCGCCGACATCCCCGGCGAAGTCGACAGCCAACTGGCGAAGCTAGAACTGAGCAAAAAGGTAAAGCCGGGAGAAACGGTCGCCATCACCGCCGGCAGCCGCGGCATCGCCAACATCAAAGAGATCATCAAGGCGATCGTCGATCATCTGAAGGAGATCGGCGCCAAGCCATATATCGTTCCCGCGATGGGTAGTCATGGCGGCGGAACCGCCGAAGGGCAACTTGGGGTTCTCGCCTCGTACGGCATCACGCCCGAATACTGCGGCTGCGAACTCCGCGCCAGCATGGAGACGATCATCGTCTGCCAGGCGAAAGAAGGTTTCCCCGTTCACTTCGACAAGCACGCGTCCGAAGCGGACCATGTCGTCGTCTGTGGTCGCGTCAAAGCGCATACCGACTTTACTGGCGAAATCCAAAGCGGTTTGATGAAGATGATGCTGATCGGCCTGGGCAAGCATAACGGCGCCAAGGTCTATCACAAGGCGATCATGGACAACACGTTCACCCAGATCGTGCAAAGCGTCGCCCGCGAAGTCCTGAGCCAATGCAACATCCTTTGCGGCCTGGCGATCATCGAAAATGGCTACGACGAAACGGGACATATCATCAGCGTCCCGGCCGATCAGATCGAACAGCGTGAGCCCGAGTTGCTGCGACTGGCCAACAGCCTGTTGCCGAAATTGCCCTTTGACGAAGCCGATCTGCTGATCGTTGATGAGATTGGCAAGAACATCAGCGGCGCCGGCATGGACACCAACATCGTCGGCCGCAAGTTCAACGACCATGCCGCCACGGGTGACGAAAAGCCGCGGATCAAGCGAATCGCGTTGCGCGGCCTGACCGAAGAAACGCACGGCAACGCGTCGGGCATCGGCATGTCCGAATTCTGCCTGACTCGGCTAGTCGACGAAATGGACCGCAACATCACCAACATCAACAGCGTGACCTCGGGCCATGTCACTGCGGCGATGATTCCGATCCACTACGACACCGACCGCGAGATCCTGGAAAACGCCCTGGTGACGATTGGGCTCCGTCCCCCGCACGAAGCGCGCGTGATGTGGATTCCGCACACCCTGGCAATCGACGAAATCGTCTGTAGCGAGGCGTTTTTGGCCGAAGCGAAGTCGCGGGACGAGCTAGAGGTGTTGTTCGAGCCGCTGGAGATTCCGCTCGACGAGAATGGGATGTTGCCGCCGGTTACCAAGTGGCGACCTTAAGACTGCCCGCCGAACCCCTTGCAAGAAGGGAAAACTGCTCCTGGTTGTATGAAACCGGGACGCTTTCCGCGATTTGCGCAAAGCGTTGAACTTCTCATTGTTATCACGGCACTTAGGGGATAACAATTGCATCTAGATGACGGGTGTTGCGGAGTTCACTGACTAGCGCTCGCCCGATCGCTAAGATACCGCGCTTGCCTTTCACCACGCGTCGGGCATCGTTCGACTCGGCGCCGCTATTCCATACCGCAAAAGGACATCGTATGAAGATTCCTCATTTCACCCTGGCCGCCCTCCTGCTGGCCGCTTTGCCTTGCGTAACGCCGCTTTTTGCGGCCGAGGAAGCCGCCGCAGAAGAAACGGAAGCGGCGACCAGCCCGCTGGAAACGCTGCAGGCCGAGCCGAACAGCCGCCAAGCGTTAAACGCCTATTTGCAGTCGACGGTCCCCGCGGCGATGAAAGAAGGATCGAAAGACCCAAAAGCGGGCATCGCCAAGCTGGAGGAAGTCAAAGCGAATCTGACGAAACTCGAGCCGACTGAACCAGGTTCGACCACCACAATCAAGCAATACTCGAGTCAGCTCGACTCCCTGATCGAACAGCTCGAACTGCAGCAGATTTCGATCAAGGACATGCAGGCCAAGCTGGACGCCGACAAGGAAAACGCCGATTTGATCGGCAAGTACGGTCGCAAAGCGATGCTCGACCTCTCAACGCTGGTAAGTGAGGACTGGCAAAAAGGAGAAAAGGCGCTCGACGAACAACTCGCTTACCTAAAGTCGCTTTCCGAATCGGTGGAGACGGATGACGCCAAGGCGGCGATCGAAGGGGCGGAAAAAATGCTCACCCGCCTGACGCCGAAAATTGAACGCGAGCGGAAACTGGCCGAGTTGATCGGCAAGCCGGCGATGCCTCTCTCGGCCCAAGCTTGGGTCAACGGCGCTCCGCTGACCGATGAAGAACTGAAAGGGAAGGTCGTCCTGCTCGACTTCTTCGCCATCTGGTGCGGTCCCTGCATTGCTTCGTTCCCTCACCTGCACGAACTGAACGAAGAGTTCGGCGACAAGGGGCTGACGATCATCGGCGTGACTAGCTACTACAACTACGGCTGGAACGAAGAAAAAGGTTCGCCGGAACCGTCGCGTGACGGCAAGGTCTCGCCGGAAGACGAGCAAGCGATGCTCGAAAAGTTCATGGCCAAGTACGACCTGGAACATGTCGTCGCCGTCGATCCGGAAGGCGCCATGTCGAAGTACTACGCCGTGATGGGCATTCCCCACATGGTTTTGATCAACCAAGAAGGCAAGGTCGCGCTGGTCAAGGTTGGCTTCGGCAATGCGAACTCCAAAGCGATCACTGAGAAGATCAAAGAGTTGCTCGGCGAAGGCTAAGCCGCGAACGCCAAAGGCTTGAAACGTAGATGCGGGGCGCTGAACCTGGAATCAGCGCCCCGCTTCTTTTTGCACCCGCGTTGGCTAACTGCTGGTCGTGGCGTGCACCGCGAACCCTCGGAGGCTACGTGGATTTCTCGGAGCCCCATTGGCGAAGTCGCTACGGTCGTTTTCATCAAACGGAACCATTTCCGGCAGCTCTTCCACCGACGCCAGCAGGTTCTCGCGGATCGTTTTCGAGATATCGCCGAGCGGCAAGTGATTCAACCGACGATGGCAGAAGGGATTTTGCAGTTCGACGCCGATCTGATCGAGCGACAGCAGCGGATAAGCGATCAGGATCGTCATCAAAGGGGTAAACCAGCCGACAAAGTCGACCAGGGCCATCGGCAAGAAGAGCAAATACAAGAAGAGGAAACGTCGAATCTTGATCGAGAACGCGATCGCCAGCGGCGTCTTCAGAATTCTCTCGCATGCGCCGATGTGATCGATCAACCGGGCACGCTCATCTTCCGCCTTCAAAAAGAAGAATTGGTCCATGTCGCCGGTCTCGACCGCCTGGCGCAGCATCTCTCCGACCCGCCGCACAACGTACATCGGCATATGATTCGCCTGCGCCAACCGCTGCGTCTCGACTCTTCCGACGACCGGGACCAAGTCCGAGATCTCCTCATAGGTCGTTTGTCCTCGTAAGCTGTGGCGGCAGACCGCGGAAAACGCCGCGACCCATCGCACGTATGAGGCTCGCCACGCCGGATCCTTTGGGCCGTAGATCACCCCCATTTATCCCAGGTTGCGCGACTGGTTGACGATACCACCCCAGACCTTGCGGGCTTCGTACCAACGGTCATAGCCGGCGTTGGTTCTAAGCACCAACAACAACGCCAAGACGGCGCCGATGTACTCATAGTGCGAGTTGGCCAGCAGATGCGTGACTTCCAGATAGGACATCAACAGGGTGACGATCTGCGAGAACAGCGTAAAGCCGATGACCCGCCCGATGATCAGCGGCGCCGCCGATCCCCGGAGCCGGAATACTTCTAACCAAAATTCGTATCGAGACATTCTTGTCGCCCGCTTCCATAAGAACCTGTTCCGGTAACCGCACAAATCCACATTCGCCACTCAGGCGAACGCGTAAATTGGCAGTTCGGTTTGTTGTAAGACGTCGCTGGCAAGCTGGCCGTAGGGCTTGCCCCACCAGTTGGCTGAGCGGGAAATTCCCAGAACCAGCAAGTCGGCTTCCCATTTCTGGGCGTACCGCGTGACGGTCTTCAGCGGTGAACCGGGCAACAGGCCGGTCTCCATCGCTGCGATCCGCGACTGACAGTACTGCGTCATTTCTCGATAGGCGCCGCCTTGCGGATCGGCCGCTTCACCGACGCAAACCAGTCGAAACTCCCGTCCCAAAAAGAAGGCGTTCGACAGGAACGAACGAATCGCCCGACTCGCCGCGCTTGAGCCGTCATAGACCAGTAAAACGCGATTCAGGGAGGCCGGTTCGTGTCGCAAGATCAACAACGGCTGCACGACCCGCTGCGCCAGTTCGATCAGATCCTGCGGCGAAAGGCCCAACTCGGGAATATTTCGCTTTCCGCCGCAAGACAGAATCGTCAGATCGTGGTACTTGGCTTCGTCCGCCAACAGTTCCAGGGGATCGCCTCGTTGGTCGCGAACGTCGCATGGAACCTCGCGACGAATACACTGCGACACAAACGTCTCCCGCGATTCGGTTTGGCGGCGCTCGGCCAGCGCCAAACGTGTCGCCTCGACGCCGGCGTAGCCAGACGATTCCATCCCCGCCTTTTCCAAGAAATGCCGGGTGTCGACGATCGTATAGCCGCGCAGTCGAGCTCGGGCAAGGGTCGCCAACTCGATCGCCGACTCGATCAGCCACTGCGGCTTACTCGAATTGCATAAATGGACTAGCAGATGCTTCATGATTGAAATGCAGAATCCTTATAAGAACCCCGCCCGATCCAATACGGGGCTTTCTTGAGATGCACGAGAGTTACTTCGTTCCTATCACATTTTCGATCTTCTCTCGCCCCGAAGCCTCTGGCTCGACTTCGGATGGCGAACGCCGTTTGTCGCTGTATTTCTGATAGAAGCGCGCCGCCAAACCGTCCCAGTCGACGACCAGGCTTCCTCCACTCGCGGTATGTTGCTTTTCCCAGTTCACCAGCAGGTCAAGACAAGCGTGATCGATATAGCTCAACCGATCGAGATTGACATGCAGTTCGTTGTCGTCCGGCACGCTCTCCAGTTGTTTCGCCAACACCGGCAGTCGCATGAAAGTGGCCGTGCCGATCAAACGCAAAGTAACCCGCGAATTCGCCGGCTCTTCCTCCCGCTGGATTTCCAAGTGGGAGAAGATGTACAGCAACTTGCAGGCGGCTAGAACGATGCCGGTCAGCACGCCGATCAGCAAGTCGGTCGTGACGATCATCACCATCGTGGCGAAGTAGATGAAAACCTCGCTCTTCCCATAACGCGCCAACTCGCGGATCGAGGCCGGATTCACCAGCTTGTAGCCGGTGTAAACCAACACCGCCGCCAGGCACGCGACCGGAATCTGCTTCAACAGAAACGGGAGGAAGGCGACAAAGAGTAACAGCCAGGCACCATGCATGATCGCCGACCAGCGCGACTTCCCCCCTGCCCCAACATTCGCCGCACTACGAACGATCACGCCGGTAATTGGCAACCCGCCGATCAATCCGCAGACCGAATTGCCGACTCCTTGGGCGAGCAGTTCGCGATCATAGTTGGTCCGCTGTCCATCATGTATTTGGTCGACGGCAGTAGCGCACAACAACGTTTCGGCGCTCGCGACCAACGCCAGACCGGCGGCCGACGCCAGGATCGCGCCAATCGGCGCCGCAGCCCAAGCCGCGAAATCGGGAAAAACGAAACTGCTGAGGAAGCTCTCCGGAATACTGGCGTCCAAGCGCAGAATCGGCACGTCGAAAAACTCCGAGATCAACGTCGCCGCTAACACGCCCAAAAGCGGTCCTGGAATCAACTGCCACTTTCTGGGCGCCGCCTTCCAACAAACGATCACGGTGATCGTAAACAGACCGAGGGCCGCCGCCAGGTGATGCGACTTCGATTCGTCGAACGCAAAAACGCGGGCAAACGCTTGCGGCAACGTCAATAGATTCGCCAGCCCCGCCTCCAAATGCACGCCGCCGACTTCCAGCCCTTTCCGAGGCTTGTCGTCGATCATGATGTGAAACTGACTGCAAAAAATCAGCACGCCAATTCCAGCCAACATGCCTTTGACCACGGCCGGCGAGACCGCGCGGAACCACTGCCCCAACTTCAAGGATCCCGCAGCGATCTGCATTAAACCGGCCAACACAATGGTCAACAGCACCAACTGGATGTCGTATTTTTCAAACAGGCCGTAGACGATGACGGTCAATCCCGCCGCCGGTCCGCTGACCTGGAGCGGCGACCCCGAAATGAATCCGACCACCAATCCGCCGACAATCCCGCTGATCAGGCCGGCCGCCGGAGGCGCGCCCGATGCAATGGCAATCCCTAGGCAAAGGGGCAGCGCCACCAGGAAAACCACAATCGACGGGAAAATGTCGTTGCGGATCGTCGTCCAACGAAAAAAACCCGGATTCTTCAAATCGCTTGTCATCGCCCTGCGCCCTCACATGCCAAATTGGATCGAGCCGAATCGACTAGGACAGTCCTGCCGTCGACTCATCTACCTGATATTGGCCGGCGTCAAATACCGACACGAACTCGTTCGGCTCGGGCTGCAGCGATTCCACCGCTCCCTTGCCGATGTCGTAAGTCCAACCATGAAGCTGCAGTCTCCCTTCGGCCAGCGCAGCCGCGACAAATTCCAGCGATTGCAGGTTTTCTAGCTGCATGCGGACGTTTTCCTGAATCACCAATTCCAGCATTCGCTCGGGCGATTGCTCACCATGACGACGAGTTGTCCGCTGGACCACGTCTTTGGAGTTCTTCAGCCATTCGGCTACAGAGGGAAGCGAATTGCACGAGGCTGGATCGAGCGTCGCCTTCATGGCGCCGCACTGCGAATGACCGCAGACGACGATATGTTGGACATTGAGCGCCTGGACGGCGTATTCGATCGTCGCGACCTCGCCGCTTGCTGCGTCTTGATACGGGATCATGTTCCCCGCGTTTCGCAGCACGAACAGATCTCCCGGATCGCTGCCGGTGATCAGATTCGGATCGACGCGCGAATCGCTGCAGGTAATGAACATCGTGGGAGGCGCTTGCCCCGTGGCGAGTTCCGCGAAGAGCGACTCTTTCCGCGAATATTCGGTTTGTTGGAATTGGCGGATGCCTTGAACGAGTTTTTGCATACCTTGCGTATTCTCTCGGCGCACCAATGCGCGCCAGTTGCAGGGTCAAAGAAGGTGAACTCAGCCGCGATGCGCAACGACTAGACGCTGAAGTCCATTTACGGGCGACTAGCGCAACAGTCGGCGAAGACGATAGCAGCCGCGCTTGAATCAAGTTTCAAACGCGCACCCAGAACCGGGCGAAGAAGAGACGCAGATTTAGAGCCGAAGGGCAGCGCCAAGACCGTTCCACCCGCTCCGCTCACGACTGATCGCGTTGGACGTAGTTCGCGAAACGTGACGCGGCAACGAGGCCGACAACAGATCAGCCGATTGATCGCCGACGTCGACCTTGGGACGGAACTCGGCCGAGACCAATTGCTCTAGTAGAACGACTTCGACCTCACGCGAGGTTTCGGTCTCTTGCTCACGCAACGATCGTGATGGTGCGATCGAACCAACGATCATCGCCAGTAACATCATCAAGAGAGGAGTCAGCGCTAGAGGAGCGTTTTTCGCATCGCGTCTCATCGGGCTCCCTTGTGTCATGATGACTTGGGCCGAAAAAACGAGGGATACGGTGTGCCCCCGCCAGAATCATATACTGTTATTTACGGTGTTGCGAGGTCCAAAGTCAAGTCGTATTCCCGCAAGCCGTTAACCGGCCGCCGCGACTTAAGGATTGTCGCGGCAAGGGATAGAGCGAGAATCGCTCGAAGATGAATTCTTGGGAAGCGCCGTTTTTCTTGACCATCGATAGGCTTGCCCTGACCAACGTGACGTCGCCCACAGCAAAACTATCGAATCGTCCCATTTGGAGTTGGCTTATTCCGTCAGCGCCGGCAACAGAACCGGCACGATATGTCCGCTCGGTACGATGTCATACCGACGCGATACGCCAGCGCTGACCGGCGGCTCAGCGATCGGTTGCGGCGGAACCGGAGCGGCGCCCGGATCGACGGCCGACGGAACCGGCGGCTGGTCGGTCGCCGGGGCCGACGAGCAACCCGGGATGCACGACTTCAGGCAAGTCCGAATCCATTCGTACTTCGGCGTCGGCTCTTTGTATTCGTTTTGCCACAGAGTGCGAACGGTTCGCACCTTGCCGCACTTCACCAGCGGCGGTTCGCAACCGCAGCAGTCCGACTTCTCCCACGGAAAGCGGACCGGGGGAATCTCGACTTGCTTGCAGCGCGTCGTCCAGCAGGTCTTCTTTTCTTCCTCGCACGATTTCTTGAGCAGGAAGGGGGCGCACTCGACGCAGGGATGATCGCAGCAGCAGGGACCATGCGCGGTCGGGCGGCCGCAGCCCCCGCCCATCATTTCGCCTGCGTTGCTCGTGGCGGCGGTCGTCGCCAACACCGCAATTATCATAAAGATCGCAATCCGTCGCATTCTGTTTCTTCCTTTTTATCGTTCGCCGTAGCGATTGTTTGTTGTTAGGTACGATTCGCCTGTTGGGTTTAGAAGTCGACCATGAACCGGCAACCGAGAATCCAGAAGTTGCCTCCCGTGTATCCATTGACCGGAGCATGTTCGCTGATGTCGCCGTAGATGGCGTTAAACTGCATCTTCGAGTGCGAAGTCCAGTACCAGTTCAGGCCGAGCGTCGCGTTCGTCTCCAGACCACCCTGGATATCTTGATCGGTCAGGTCCAAGTACGAGATGCGAGCCGCCACCTGCCAGGCGCCCCAACCTCCGCCGCAACCGCCGTAGCAATCGGGCACCAGGAAGAAGTTCTCGTACGGCTGAACGCGACTCAGCGTACCGCTCTTGCGATCCAAGACCATGTGCTCGCCGGTCAGGAAATAGCCGACCTGCAAGTAACCGCCATGGAAGTTGAGGTCCGAACGTCCAGCGTCGCGTTGCAGCCAGTTGACCTGGTATTCGCCGCAGAAGTTCCAGGCGCCAACGTTCAGCATCGATTCAACGCCGAGGATTTCGTACCAGTGACAATCCGCGATCCGGTCCGTATTGATCCAGCGGTTGCTGGAGCGTGCTTCGGGACGCGTCCGAAAGCGGGCTTCGTTGCTATTGGGCGCCGTCGAGAGGGCGTCGCCATCGGGATTAGCGACCATACCCGCGATCGCCCAGTGGTACCAACCGCGACCGCCTGAGGAATAGTCATACCAAGGGCTGCTCGCCAGGCGGGCGTTGCCGCTGCCTTGGAACGCGTCGCCGATGTAGGCGCCGCTCTGCGAGATGTTCTCGAGATTGAAGATGCCGTACCGCCAGTTGTACATTTCATCATCGGAGTAGCTGTAAACACAAAGCCCCAGGCGACGAGCGTCCTCATTGAACGCTTCCACCACCAGCGGGCGCTCCATGAAGATGTTGAATCGCGAGCTATTCAAGTGATCCAAACCAAGCGGACGCTTCTGGTTGCCCAACAAGACGGTCGTGTTGCCGGGCAGTTCATTCCATCCCAGGTAGGCGTCTTTGATCGCAGGTTCCGACGGATCGGCAAAGTCGACCTGCATCCGCCACTCCATCGTTTCGAAGATGTCCCCCTTCATTTCGATCCGGAGACGACGGAAAGCCCAACGATTATCGGGGTCGTTCCCTGTCGATGGATTCTCGAAGAACCCAATCCCCGGCGTATTTGTCGGGAAATCCCACGTATCGAGGTGGACGCGACCGCCGATCTTGAACGTCGGCTTGGTTGGCGGCTCGTAAGTGGCCGCCTTCTCAAGAATCGCCGTCTGAGCGTTTTGGTTGGCCTCCAGTCGTTCAATCCGCTCCAACAGATGCGAAACGTTGCCAGCCGGCACATTTTGGATGCTCTGCATGTTTGGCATCGCACTGGCCGGAGCCGGCGGCGCCATTTGCGGAGGCGCCGCGTCGAGTTGGTCGATCCGTCGCTCGAGATCCATAAGCCGACGACTGAAATCGTCTTGGGGCGACGCCGCGTATTGCTCGGCGGCGTAGCTGCTGAAATAGGTGTCTTGAGCGAGAACTGGCGAAACGAGCGTCGTGGCGCCAAACAGGGAAAGGCCCGCTGCGACCGCGCTAGCAAGCTTATTCGTAAACTTCGACATTAAAGCCATCCGCGACAATGGGAGAAGAAAAAGCACTCTCGTTATGTCGCGTTCATCGGGCACAGACGGCATAACCGAACAATAAGATCGCCCAAGTGCGAGTCGCGCCGGATGTATCGATTTCAGCAGTCGTTCTTCCCAGGCAGGGTGGCAACGGAAAAAGGGTCGGCAAAAGCGGCAAATGCGCCCAACCCACCATCGACCTCGATATCTGTAGCGGTTATGAAGGAGGCTCCTTCGCTTGCTAACCAAAGCACCGCCGCCGCAATTTCCGGCGGTTCGCCGATCCGCCCTAGCGGATGACGATTGGCCAACGACTCTTCGCCTCCTTGCTGAGCGAGCGACGCCCGCAATAGCGGAGTTCCCACCGCTCCAGGAGAAACCGATACGACCCGCACACCTTCGCGCGCCAGTTCAACTCCCCATTGTTTGGCCTGCATCACATTGGCCGCTTTGATCGGCCCATAGGCCGGCACTTCGCGAGCGGTTCGATGCGCCTGGGCGCTCGCCATGTTGACGATCACCCCGCTCTGCTGCTTCCGCATGACAGCCGCCGTTTCCATCGCCATATAGGCGTATCCGGAGAGATTGATCGCCACCATCTTGTCCCAGGTCTCGGTCGACAACTCGTCGATCGCTTTATAAGACGCAGGCGGCTGGATCGCGGCGTTGTTGACCAGCACGTCAATCGCCCCCGCCTCTTCGACTACCTGGGCGATTACGCGGCGGCATTCTTCCCGCTTCGAGACGTCGCCGGAGATCAGCTTGGCCGGCAGTTCTCCCTCGGGCTCGGCGACGTCGACCGCATAAACGGTGGCGCCCGAAGCGGCGAAGGCCTGACAGATCGCCAACCCGATACCTCCGGCGCCTCCGGTCACAAGCACCACGCGGCCGGAGTTGTCAAATTGAACGGAACCAGTAGGTCGCATGGTCAGCTACTTCGAAGCCCAGTAGTCAATCACGAACGCTTCATCCAAGTGGGGCATCAGCAGTTCGACAAATTCTTTGTGGGCCGGGTGAGGCAAATAGGCTTCGCGATCCGCTTCGCTCTTGAAGGTAACCAGGAAGCAGTGGGTGTAGCCTTGTGCGAGCATCTCGGGGCTGTTGTTGGTGCCCCATTCAAAATCGGCGATTTGCTCGATCTTGCTCGGCAGTGCGGCGAACGCCTTTTCGACCGCCTGCTTGTCGGCCGGCTTCGCATCTTCCTTGAACTTGAAACAGACGACGTGCCGCAGCAGCTTTTCAGGTTGCGCCGCATCGTCGGCGTACGAAGGAGTATTCATAGCGACCACCACAAGGGCCAACAGGGCGAACACAGACAAACAGAGGGCGCGTTTCATGATCAGTTTTCTCACGCGAAAAGGAGAAGCGAAGGAATCAGAACTACTTAGGATAACAACGGTCCGCCGCCGCGACAAACTCGCCCCCAATAGGGCGGAGATCACATCTTCAACGAACTAAACACCAGCGGCCCGATGGTCGAGATCACCAGCACGATCAGCGCCAGAGAGACGAGATTCAAGACGAAGCCCGCCTTCACCATCTGCCGCATCGTCACGCGTCCCGAGCTATAGACGATCGCGTTGGGGGGGGTCGCGACCGGCATCATGAAGGCGCAGCTGGCCGCCAACGTCGAGGGAATCAACAGCAGCAAAGGGCTGACCTGCAGTTGCTCCGCCGTGCTGGCCAACACCGGATTGAGCATTTCGACGCTCGCCAGGTTCGAGGTCAGCTCGGTCAGCCAAATCATCCCATTGGCGGTCAGCGCCGCCATCGCCAACGGAGGCAGCCCCTCCATCGCCGCGGCGAGCCGATCCCCCAAGTAGCGATCCAGCCCCGTCTCTTCCAAACCGCCGGCGAGCGCCACGCCGCCGCCAAACAGCAGCAAAACGCCCCACGGAATGCGGGTCGTCGATTTCCAGTTCAGCAGTCGGCTACCGTCCACTTTGCCGCTTGGCAGGAAAAAGCAACAAAGTGCCATCAAGATCGCCGCAGTGCCGTCGTCGACAAACTTGTTGTCCAGCAGCGGTCCCCAACCCCAACCTTTCACCGGCTGGCGCAAGATCCACAGTAGCGCCGTGATCGTAAAAACGGCGCCAACGCGCCACTCGGCCGCCGACATCGATCCCAGCTTTTCTAGTTCTTCGTTAATCACCTCGCGCCCGCCGATCGAAGCGTCTGATCCGCACGGAAAGATCCAATAGGTCATCAATCCCCAGCCGATCGCCAAGAATCCCAACGAGAAGGGCAAGGCCAGAATCATCCAGCTGAGAAAACTGACCGGCTCGGCATTAGGAAAGGTACTGTCGTAAAAACCTTTGAAGGCGATGTTCGGAGGCGTTCCGACAATCGTCGCGACGCCGCCGATACTCGCCGCGTAGGCGATGCCCAGCATCAGCGCCGCTCCTAGATTGACGCGTCGCTCGAGACTCATCTTTCCCGCATCAACGCGGGTCAAGATGCTCGCCGCGATCGGCAACATCAACAGCGTCGTCGCCGTATTGGAAATCCACATCGACAGCGCGGCAGTCGCGATCATAAAGCCCAGCACGATTCGCCGCGGCCGATCTCCCACCGAGTAGACGATCGACAGCGCCAACCGGCGATGCAGTCCGCTTTCCTCGACCGCCAGGGCGATCAGAAAGCCGCCGAGGAAGAGGTAGATGAAACGACTGCCGTAGCTGGCCGACACGTCCGCCATCGACTCAATGCCAAGCAGCGGCATCAGCGCCAGCGGCACGAGCGCCGTCGCCGCCATTGGCAGCGCTTCGGTCACCCACCAAACGGCCATCAGCGCGGTGATCCCGGCCATATAATTCAGCTTGGGTTCGCCGGGTCGCAGTTCGCCGCCGAAATAAGGCGCCACAATCAGCCCGATCGCAATCGCCAACCCAGCCCAACGTCCGAACGTGGCGAGTCCGCCGGCGCCCTCTACAGGTTGCTCACTCATGAGGATGACTTATTCGAACTCGCCGCCGATTTCGACCGCCATCGTTCCTTGATTGTCAGAATTGTTGACGTCGAACATCTTCAGAAACAACCGCCCGGTCGCTGGGGCGTTAAACTCACGCGACTTGCCGATCGAAAACGGTTTCGGCTTCTTGTCGCCCGGGTTGGCGATATAGCCGACCAGGCTTCCCAGTTTCAGATCGCGCAGTTCGCGCGGCGGCTCGACGCCGTCGGCGTCTCCTTCGAAAACAAACGTCCATTTCCCCTCGGCCGCGATCCGCAACAGCGCCCCTTGCTGCACGTTGATTCCAGTGTCGCGCCAGTCGCCGTTGGCGCTGATCACCAGCGACTTCCGGTTCGACCCGATCAAATTGCGATTGATCGCATCCATCTTTTCTTGGGCTGTCTTGTATTGCGGCGCCAGTTTCAAGATCTCGGCGAAGACCGCTTTCGCTTTCGCCCAATCCTGCTTACGGGCATACTCGTCCCCCAAATCTTCCGCCTTCTCGACAAACTCGCGCTGGAATTTCATCAGCCGCGGATCTTGGACCGTTGAATCGGGAGAAGCTTGCGATTGTCCGCCTGGGCGACCACGCCCCTGGGCGAGAACAGCGGAAACAAGCAGCGACGCGACGACGCTGGTCAATACCAACTGCCGCACGGCTGCCGGGACGTACCGGAAGTACATACGAGAAACTCCAGCGGGGGGGCAAAGCGATGGGAGAGTGGACATTAGAGCGTTCTACGCCGCGAAATTCAACAAAGGGACCGAGTGCTATACGGGACGCAGCTCGCGCGACCGCCCCACGAATTCGAACAGTCGCCCTCCCCCCAGTGTACTTCAGAAACGCCGCCGAACGCCTTAGCAGTCCGTTGATTTTCTCAACGGGCTGCTGGATCGCAGGGATGCGATCCCCAAATAGCGACGTAAGTCGTTAATTTGCGAGCCGCGAAGAGCTACGCTCTGAGCCTGGCGAGGTTGAAAAATGCCACGATGGCATTTTTCAACAGGCAGTTAGAAAACGAAACGTAACCCCGTCCAGACGACGAGGCCCGTCGTCCGCCAGGCTCTCTGCTCGCGCACAAACTACCCTTTAACCGCCACGAGAAGCACGGCGATCGCACCATAAATCACGTCCCCAGCAACACTTCCAGCAGATAGGCGTCGTTCCGACCCGCTTTTAGCCGCTTGTTCTTCACGCCCACCTTGGCTGTTTTGTTGTTCTTCAAGAGGCTCAGGCTCGTTCTTCTTAGCAGGCTGAAGTTGATGTCGGCGTGTCCTTTGCGGATGCGGCTTTGGTCCTCGCTGAACGTTACGTCGAGTTGCCAATGCAAACTGTTCTCGATACCCCAGTGACCACGGACCGCTTCGGCGAAGCGTTTTCCCGTGAGGTATTTGCTAACGATATAGTAGCGGACGTCGCTTGTCTCTTTGCCGTTTTGCTTGACGATGTTGATCGTCATGCCGATCGCCTTCAGGCTCTTCCACTTGCTCGCGTACGGAAAATCATCCGCATCGATCGGGCAGAGATAATAGTAGCGCGACTCCTCGCGGCCATGCCCTTTCTCGTGCGTTTCGTGACGATGAACTTTCAGCTTCTTGAAGTCGATTTCCATCGCGGCGACGAAGTGATCGCGAATCGCTTGATGCAGATAACGCTGATTTCCTTTGATCGCCAGGCAATAATCGCCGCCTGCGTCGACGATCTTGGCGGCGATCTCTTTCTGACAACCCATCGCGTCGATCGTCACCAAACAGCCGGAAACCTCGATGATTTCGAGCAATTTCGGAATCGCCGTGATCTCGTTACTCTTGGCGTCGGTCGCCACTTGACCGAGGCTCACATGATTAGCGGTCGCCCAGGCGCTGACCATGTGAATCGCCGCCTTGCTGCTGGCGGCGTCGAAACCGCGCCGCAACGTCTTGGCGTCGATCGCGATGATTTGTCCGTCGGTGATCTCTTGCAGCGCCGTGATCCAACTCAGCAAACACTTCTCGAACTCGGCCGGCTTCAGCGCGCCGAGAATCGCGTTGAAACGATCATGCGAAGGGACGCCGCTGCTCATGTCGAGAAACTTCGAAAGCCACTCCTTCTTATCCTCCGCCCAATCGGCGATGGCGACAAAATCGTCCGCCCCGCCGAGCACCGCGCAGAGCGACATCGTGACGATGTTGACCAGCGGATAAGTCACCTTCCGCGTGCGCGGATCGGTCAGGTCGGCAAAGTGCTGTTGAATCGAAGCGGCCGAAGAAGACATGCGGAAGACCTCCCTGCAAAGCGAACGCCTGGCGGCGAAACGGACGTCGCGAAATCGCCAAGACGTATTTGCCGGATTATCGCAGATTGCCCATCATGGCGCAATCGCCGTGCGGCAATCCTCAAGGCACTACTCCGTTTACGCAGTATAACCTTCATTAGTAGTAGTCCGTGTAACCGAGGATGTCCCATGTAATATTTCCCCATGCATCTTCCGTGACCATTAGTCCATAGTGATAAGCGCTGTGAGCCGTGAAGTGGACCCCAGTTTTCGGACCACGGGAGCGAGTTGCTTAGGTGGATACCTTGGCTCCCCGTCGCTGGCTGGTGTGGACCGCCCATGGGGTTCGATTGCCCAGCGACTGATGAGGACGTTCGTGGCTATAGAATTTGAAATACCGAGTCAGTCCTTTCTGACAATCGGCGCCTGACTCGTAATGCTTGAGGTAGATGTCTTCGTATTTCACGCTTCTCCATAACCTTTCGATGAAAACGTTGTCCAACGCCCGGCCGCGACCGTCCATGCTGATCTCGATCGCGCTGGACTTCAATCGATCCGTATACTGGCGACTGGTGAATTGAGCTCCTTGATCCGTGTTGAAAATCTCCGGCGTTCCTTGATCCAACGCCTCGTCCAAGGCGGCTACGCAGAACTCGACGTCCATGCTGTTCGACAATCGCCACGACAAAACGTAACGGCTGAACCAATCCATCACCGCGACCAGATACAGATATCCATGCCGCATCGGAATGTACGTGACGTCGCTCGACCAAACCTGATTCGGGCGGTTGATCACCACGTCTCTCAGCAGGTACGGATAAATTGGATGATGCGGCGCTGGTCGACTTGTGGAAGGTCCCGGCGCGAGCCCTTTGAGCCCCATAATTCGCATCAAACGCTGGGTTCGCTTCCGATTGACGGCGAAGCCTTGCTGATGCAAAAAGGTGGTCATGTTGCGGCTGCCCCAGAAAGGCGTCTGGAGGTACTGCTTGTTGATCCTTTGCATCAAGTCGAGGTTTTCCGCCGTCTCGGGAACCGGTTCGTAGTACAACTGCGAGCGTTGAACGCCCAGCAGTTGACACTGCCTGCGAACGCTGAGTTTCGGGTGACCATGGTCGATCCATCGCAGCGCCTCGTCACGAGTTCTCGGCAACTTTTTTTTTGAGCCACTCCAGCTCGACCTTCAGTCGTCCGATCTGCTCATACAACTCGGCCGGATCGGGCTCATCGCTCTTGGCAGGCTTCGCGCTGCCCCCTTCAAAGGCCTGCTCGGCCCCA
>NZ_SJPF01000002.1:866622-997157 GCF_007859755.1 Blastopirellula retiformator
CGGCCGAAGAAGACATGCGGAAGACCTCCCTGCAAAGCGAACGCCTGGCGGCGAAACGGACGTCGCGAAATCGCCAAGACGTATTTGCCGGATTATCGCAGATTGCCCATCATGGCGCAATCGCCGTGCCCCCCTTTTCTCTACACGTTATTCAATCATTCAAGAACACGACATTTGACAATAGCTCACGGACTATTGGGCCTTGACCAGTGACAGGGCAGCCCTTTTCATTTTCTCCTCCAAGCCAATGGCCTGTTCTCGCAATAAGCCGATAACACTCTGATAATCTACATCTCTTTCAGATGTGCCTTCAAGCATCGCTAGAGTATCGATTTGTCGCTTGAGTTCATCCTGCACTACATCACATTTTAAAATCGCCTCCTCACTACCGGTCTCCCGATAATCCAAACATTCGGTATTTTGAGCTAAATAGTCTACAGCCTCGTAAGCCTGCTCCGCCGCCAAAACAGCAGGCTCACCAAATTCCGAAAAGTAGCATTCAGACGCCAACCCCAGCGCCAGTACCGCATTCTCCGCAAGTGGATCCAGCAAGGTGAATTCGGACTTTGGCCAGTCATCATTTGGAGCTAGAGATGGATACTCCCTCAAGAACTCATGCTTCGCTATCACCACGTTATTAAGAAGTTGGTCCCATGAAGTATTTGCGATCGATCGCAGATAAGACCAACGATTGTTAGCGTGCACTTCACTAAACGCGTGATAAAACGGCAAAAGCCGCTCAGCACAAGCCAAAGCAAATGCCATTCGCGAACGGCTTGACAAGCAATCTAGTCGTCGTTTCAGTTCTACTTGGTCAAAAAATAACATTCCATATTTCCCTCAATCCCAAACAGCAGATCTTGGACTGGTAATCCTCGCACCTGCCTCTTGCAACTTCTTGAGGCAGTCATCGCAAAAATCACGAGATGTTCCAATGGATTTTGGCTTGAGCCCCCTGTTTAGTGCCTCTTGAAGTGCTGTAATCTCGGCATGCTCACCAGTAAGTTTTGAAGCTATTTCACCGGGTCTCAGTGCCGCACGTTGAGCTGGACTAAGGTCGCGAACACCACCCCCAACGATGTCCCCGCCCGATGTTTCCAAAACGGCGGTAGTGCGCCCATTTTTTGCGGCTCGATGGTTAAGCACTGAATGAATTTCATCCGCCCGTTGCGTCAACCGTGTCCCGTTTGGAACGCCACCCGGACCACAAGGCACATTATTATGCACCAACACGCCCAGATGCCCAACACGATAGACATGATCCGCCTCCACCGTAAAGTTGAAAACCTGGTGGTAGCCCGGGATCCTGCGTTTCGACTTCAGCGTGACAAGATCATCGGCGCCTTGCAGCAGTTCTCCTTCCTTCAGCTGATAGACCTGGACATGATCGTCTCGGTCAACGCTGTAGAAGGGATGAAAGCCGGTCGCACGTAGCGTGTCGCGTTGGCCGCTGACCGANTCGACGTCGAGNTCCCAGANGTCGTGGTTTTGGTGGCTGATCGTGGAGAGGATGACCTGGCCNGGCGCGTCGGGTATCGTCGGGCAGGGATCGATCGCCGTGACTTCGCCTTCGGTCTCGGGCGGAATTCCCATTTCGATCAGATCGAACGGGAACGGGATTTTGGCGCCCAGTTTGACTTCCCAGATCTCTAGCCAATCGGGCGAAGCGAGCGTCTGCGCTACGATCCGATCAGGGTGCCCGGCGGCGTCGACGGTTTCGGCGGCGATCGTCACCCGCTTCCAGGTCGCTGGATCGACCGACGTTTTTAAAGGGCGATCGGCCGCGGCGACGTCGGTTACGACCCGCTGCCCAACCCGGACGGTCTCAATGTCTTGAAAGCGCAGCGACGAGTCTTCGGCGACGACATTATNCGCCTGGGCGTCGGCCGGCGTCGACCACTTCCAAATCGCCGGCAACGCGCCCGCCAAAATGAGCAGGCAGCCGGCGAGGTAGAGCCAGGGGACTCGCGGTGAGGGAGTTCGAGCTATTGGTGAAGAAGACATGGCGGTCTCCATTTGGGGCGCCAAATCATCGCCATTTCAGCACGACCAACACACCAATTAGAAACAGCAACAAGAGAATTCCAGGCAAGAATACATCGGAGCAGATATTTGAAGATCGGCTTGTCATCAAGTTCCTCGACTTCCGTCAACTGCATGTCCAATCGTTCGATTTCCTCTTGATCATACTCGACACTGAGTCCGGATCGAAGTTGAGCAGAGTAACTGTTCAATTCGTCGTCATGTTTTTCCTTCTCGAATTGAGAACCGTAACGTCCCGATGAAAGGTAGACGCTTTTCACTAGATCTTCACGGGCCAGCTGAGGATCAAACGCACACTCGCCGCACCGGTCGTACGGAAGCGATTTCCTAGTTCCACATTTGATACAGATCGCAATGATCAGTCCTCACTACCGTTGCGGATCGCCCATTTTTCACTTAACGATTTCGGAAATTGATCGCCCCTCTAGCGACCTTTTCTCCTAATTGCGAAGCTGCCCGCACAAGTGCCAATAAACCGAAAGATCGGTGACTTCCAGGTTATCGACGTCGCCGGCGCCACCAAGAAAAAGCGGCACCTTGTAACCAGCGCACTGATAATGCTTCAGCTTCGCTCTTGCTGCCGCTTGCCATTGTAGAAAGAACGGCTTCGCGAGAGCATCGTCAGGGTAGTCGACAAGCTCATCGTTATGGAACGCGATGGGGTCGACAGGGATTTGCAACGCCGACCCGGTGCCAAATCCGAGCATCAAGACTTGGGGCATTCCTTTCGATCGTCGTCCGGCATCGGCGGCAAACTGCCTTCCTAGCCAATCATAGCCAAACACCGTGATGTGTTGCGCTAACTCGGGAAAAGCAAGACATCCTGCTTCTGTGGCTTCCTCAACTTCGTCAGCTCGAAGTACTCGGTAGAGACCATCGTTAAACGTTTTTCCGCCAAGATTCTTCAACACCGAGCAAACCGTTGGTTCGTCGACGCTTGCCATGCTCGACAAGTCTCCAGAAGATCGATCTTCGGTACAGCGAAAGCCAATATTAAATCGGTCGAATGCCATATGTCTAGTCGATTGTGAAAATACCAATGAGCTGCTCGTTATGGTTAAGATATTGCGTTCTCTCTACCCCAAGCGAATCCGCAGCACGTCTGGCGGATCCAGCAAGACGACGATTAATTCAAACTGGCGCGAAGCCGCCGCGGAATGCGTTGATAGTGCGGTTGGCCGGACGGTTACCATCCCAGAACCAAATGTTTTCGACTCGGCCTGCAGTCGCTACAATGGCTCTGTTAAGCCTAGATTTTCGCCAAGCGATTCCAAGAATTCCTTTCTAACTTGTGCGTCAGTTGATGATGGAGCGACCGTAGCCAATTGGCTTAAAATTGCCAAAAATTCATCTTGCTCATCGATTGTCAAACTCTTGAGACAAGCCGCAATATTCTCTAGTTGGCGAATCGCTTCATCTGGGTCAACGATATCGTCGCCCGACACTCCCAAAAAAACGCACACATCGATGAGGGCAGTTGCAAGCGATCTGTTAATCATGGCACGACCTCCACGCTGATATTCTTTATTCCAAGTTGTTCAAACATCCTGAGTGCTCGCTTCCTTTCTGCATGGCTCGGTACTTCCCATCGTCCAGTCAGACCATTTTCCTCAAGCGACGCAGATTGCCTGATTGCCTGTCGTTTTGCCTTAGGAAAAGTAGTGACGGCAAGCTTGCGATCGACCAATACATTGCCGTCTAGACCGTCGAACTTGACTGGACGTCCGTTACCATCAGTCACTGGCACTTGACGTGTTTGAGTGGTCCGAAAACTGGGGTCCATTTCAGCACGCCAACGAAGCCCAAAGCTTGATCAAGACTCTGTTTCCGTCTCGTCACTTTCTTCTTGTTTCGCCAATTCTCGATCGAACCATACATCTTCAAATGACGGTGCAAGTAGAAAACGCCAGCCGATCGGAAGTTGGAGATAGGGGATTACTTGTGGGCACCACGAAACCAAATGCTCTACATGGAGCGGTACAAAGTAGCTAGGATCGTCGGACCACTCGCCAGCCCAAATAAACCATCCTGTAGTGTCTCCAATGGGTTTGACCCGCAGACCATTTAATGGCTCGACACCCTCTCGCACGTTTTGTGCGATTCCCACCTTGAGGTTCAGTGGACATGGCATTGGCGTGGCGCTGAATTGTTCGCATACAGCCCACTGCCTTTCGGTTTCCGACGGAGTCATCGTCACAATCCTAGTAGAATCTTCATGCGTTTGACAAATGCTGACAGTAGCCCGCCCTGCCTCGCCGAACAAGTCGGACAATGTGCTTGAACGGCGTCTACTGCCGATTGTTTAGCGACGTCCACCTTACCCTCACGATAATATTGAACGGATAACGGATCCTTATGGTCAGCAACTTGATTGGGCGTAACCTTGCCGCACTCAACACATGGCTTTCCCTGCACGGCTCTGCGCTGTTCTGCAGTTGGCCCAGCTCCTCTGGGGCGTGAATACGGCTTTGTTATGCTTGGATTGGGCGTAAAATCTTTGCCGGGAACGTTCGAAATTCCTTTTGGCGTCCCACCCGGACCACAAGGCACATTATTATGCACCAACACGCCCAGATGCCCAACACGATAGACATGATCCGCCTCCACCGTAAAGTTGAAAACCTGGTGGTAGCCCGGGATCCTGCGTTTCGACTTCAGCGTGACAAGATCATCGGCGCCTTGCAGCAGTTCTCCTTCCTTCAGCTGATAGACCTGGACATGATCGTCTCGGTCAACGCTGTAGAAGGGATGAAAGCCGGTCGCACGTAGCGTGTCGCGTTGGCCGCTGACCGATTCGACGTCGAGTTCCCAGATGTCGTGGTTTTGGTGGCTGATCGTGGAGAGGATGACCTGGCCAGGCGCGTCGGGTATCGTCGGGCAGGGATCGATCGCCGTGACTTCGCCTTCGGTCTCGGGCGGAATTCCCATTTCGATCAGATCGAACGGGAACGGGATTTTGGCGCCCAGTTTGACTTCCCAGATCTCTAGCCAATCGGGCGAAGCGAGCGTCTGCGCTACGATCCGATCAGGGTGCCCGGCGGCGTCGACGGTTTCGGCGGCGATCGTCACCCGCTTCCAGGTCGCTGGATCGACCGACGTTTTTAAAGGGCGATCGGCCGCGGCGACGTCGGTTACGACCCGCTGCCCAACCCGGACGGTCTCAATGTCTTGAAAGCGCAGCGACGAGTCTTCGGCGACGACATTATTCGCCTGGGCGTCGGCCGGCGTCGACCACTTCCAAATCGCCGGCAACGCGCCCGCCAAAATGAGCAGGCAGCCGGCGAGGTAGAGCCAGGGGACTCGCGGTGAGGGAGTTCGAGCTATTGGTGAAGAAGACATGGCGGTCTCCATTTGGGGCGCCAAATCATCGCCATTTCAGCACGACCAACACACCAATTAGAAACAGCAACAAGAGAATTCCAGGCAAGAATACATCGGAGCAGATATTTGAAGATCGGCTTGTCATCAAGTTCCTCGACTTCCGTCAACTGCATGTCCAATCGTTCGATTTCCTCTTGATCATACTCGACACTGAGTCCGGATCGAAGTTGAGCAGAGTAACTGTTCAATTCGTCGTCATGTTTTTCCTTCTCGAATTGAGAACCGTAACGTCCCGATGAAAGGTAGACGCTTTTCACTAGATCTTCACGGGCCAGCTGAGGATCAAACGCACACTCGCCGCACCGGTCGTACGGAAGCGATTTCCTAGTTCCACATTTGATACAGATCGCAATGATCAGTCCTCACTACCGTTGCGGATCGCCCATTTTTCACTTAACGATTTCGGAAATTGATCGCCCCTCTAGCGACCTTTTCTCCTAATTGCGAAGCTGCCCGCACAAGTGCCAATAAACCGAAAGATCGGTGACTTCCAGGTTATCGACGTCGCCGGCGCCACCAAGAAAAAGCGGCACCTTGTAACCAGCGCACTGATAATGCTTCAGCTTCGCTCTTGCTGCCGCTTGCCATTGTAGAAAGAACGGCTTCGCGAGAGCATCGTCAGGGTAGTCGACAAGCTCATCGTTATGGAACGCGATGGGGTCGACAGGGATTTGCAACGCCGACCCGGTGCCAAATCCGAGCATCAAGACTTGGGGCATTCCTTTCGATCGTCGTCCGGCATCGGCGGCAAACTGCCTTCCTAGCCAATCATAGCCAAACACCGTGATGTGTTGCGCTAACTCGGGAAAAGCAAGACATCCTGCTTCTGTGGCTTCCTCAACTTCGTCAGCTCGAAGTACTCGGTAGAGACCATCGTTAAACGTTTTTCCGCCAAGATTCTTCAACACCGAGCAAACCGTTGGTTCGTCGACGCTTGCCATGCTCGACAAGTCTCCAGAAGATCGATCTTCGGTACAGCGAAAGCCAATATTAAATCGGTCGAATGCCATATGTCTAGTCGATTGTGAAAATACCAATGAGCTGCTCGTTATGGTTAAGATATTGCGTTCTCTCTACCCCAAGCGAATCCGCAGCACGTCTGGCGGATCCAGCAAGACGACGATTAATTCAAACTGGCGCGAAGCCGCCGCGGAATGCGTTGATAGTGCGGTTGGCCGGACGGTTACCATCCCAGAACCAAATGTTTTCGACTCGGCCTGCAGTCGCTACAATGGCTCTGTTAAGCCTAGATTTTCGCCAAGCGATTCCAAGAATTCCTTTCTAACTTGTGCGTCAGTTGATGATGGAGCGACCGTAGCCAATTGGCTTAAAATTGCCAAAAATTCATCTTGCTCATCGATTGTCAAACTCTTGAGACAAGCCGCAATATTCTCTAGTTGGCGAATCGCTTCATCTGGGTCAACGATATCGTCGCCCGACACTCCCAAAAAAACGCACACATCGATGAGGGCAGTTGCAAGCGATCTGTTAATCATGGCACGACCTCCACGCTGATATTCTTTATTCCAAGTTGTTCAAACATCCTGAGTGCTCGCTTCCTTTCTGCATGGCTCGGTACTTCCCATCGTCCAGTCAGACCATTTTCCTCAAGCGACGCAGATTGCCTGATTGCCTGTCGTTTTGCCTTAGGAAAAGTAGTGACGGCAAGCTTGCGATCGACCAATACATTGCCGTCTAGACCGTCGAACTTGACTGGACGTCCGTTACCATCAGTCACTGGCACTTGACGTGTTTGAGTGGTCCGAAAACTGGGGTCCATTTCAGCACGCCAACGAAGCCCAAAGCTTGATCAAGACTCTGTTTCCGTCTCGTCACTTTCTTCTTGTTTCGCCAATTCTCGATCGAACCATACATCTTCAAATGACGGTGCAAGTAGAAAACGCCAGCCGATCGGAAGTTGGAGATAGGGGATTACTTGTGGGCACCACGAAACCAAATGCTCTACATGGAGCGGTACAAAGTAGCTAGGATCGTCGGACCACTCGCCAGCCCAAATAAACCATCCTGTAGTGTCTCCAATGGGTTTGACCCGCAGACCATTTAATGGCTCGACACCCTCTCGCACGTTTTGTGCGATTCCCACCTTGAGGTTCAGTGGACATGGCATTGGCGTGGCGCTGAATTGTTCGCATACAGCCCACTGCCTTTCGGTTTCCGACGGAGTCATCGTCACAATCCTAGTAGAATCTTCATGCGTTTGACAAATGCTGACAGTAGCCCGCCCTGCCTCGCCGAACAAGTCGGACAATGTGCTTGAACGGCGTCTACTGCCGATTGTTTAGCGACGTCCACCTTACCCTCACGATAATATTGAACGGATAACGGGTCCTTATGGTCAGCAACTTGATTGGGCGTAACCTTGCCGCACTCAACACATGGCTTTCCCTGCACGGCTCTGCGCTGTTCTGCAGTTGGCCCAGCTCCTCTGGGGCGTGAATACGGCTTTGTTATGCTTGGATTGGGCGTAAAATCTTTGCCGGGAACGTTCGAAATTCCTTTTGGCGTCCCACCCGGACCACAAGGCACATTATTATGCACCAACACGCCCAGATGCCCAACACGATAGACATGATCCGCCTCCACCGTAAAGTTGAAAACCTGGTGGTAGCCCGGGATCCTGCGTTTCGACTTCAGCGTGACAAGATCATCGGCGCCTTGCAGCAGTTCTCCTTCCTTCAGCTGATAGACCTGGACATGATCGTCTCGGTCAACGCTGTAGAAGGGATGAAAGCCGGTCGCACGTAGCGTGTCGCGTTGGCCGCTGACCGACTCGACGTCGAGCTCCCAGACGTCGTGGTTTTGGTGGCTGATCGTGGAGAGGATGACCTGGCCGGGCGCGTCGGGTATCGTCGGGCAGGGATCGATCGCCGTGACTTCGCCTTCGGTCTCGGGCGGAATTCCCATTTCGATCAGATCGAACGGGAACGGGATTTTGGCGCCCAGTTTGACTTCCCAGATCTCTAGCCAATCGGGCGAAGCGAGCGTCTGCGCTACGATCCGATCAGGGTGCCCGGCGGCGTCGACGGTTTCGGCGGCGATCGTCACCCGCTTCCAGGTCGCTGGATCGACCGACGTTTTTAAAGGGCGATCGGCCGCGGCGACGTCGGTTACGACCCGCTGCCCAACCCGGACGGTCTCAATGTCTTGAAAGCGCAGCGACGAGTCTTCGGCGACGACATTATTCGCCTGGGCGTCGGCCGGCGTCGACCACTTCCAAATCGCCGGCAACGCGCCCGCCAAAATGAGCAGGCAGCCGGCGAGGTAGAGCCAGGGGACTCGCGGTGAGGCGTTTCGAGCTATTGGTGAAGAAGACATGGCGGTCTCCGAAGGAACAGGCGTTCTTTTTAACATGAGAAAAGCGGTTTTCGGAAATTAATCTTGGTCGGTCGCGGGAGAATTCTCCGTACGCCTTTTGGCACGACGACGGCGGCGGCGATCATCAACGATGACGAGCCCGACGCCCAACAGGATGGAACCGCCATAGAGGGCAGGCTCGGCCCATTCCCAAGACGTGGATTCGTCGGTGGAGATACTCGTATCGATCTTCATTAAGACCGGCGTTCCCGCAACAAAACAGCTGAGGTGGGTCGAGCAGCCGTTCTTGCAGGGGGCGTTTCTTGCGAGAGATGCGGCTTTCGAGGCGCGAGCCGCGGAGAATGAGCGGTAGCTTCCGATGGCCATTTTTCCGGCCCCGGCAATTCCAGTTGCGGTCGTAACAAGCGCAATCGGCCCCGTCACCCCTTTTAGGACCCGCTCTTCGACCGACTGGACGTGACCATCGAGGGCGGCATGCGTGTGGAAGACGTCGGAAATGTCGCGCACGCCGACATACCCCGCGATCACCGTCCCGCCGGTCACATAAATGCGGCTAATCGTCCAGTCGTAATGGGCCGTATTTTCCCAAACAATGGACGATTCGGCGACGGCGGGATTAAGCGAGATCTGGAACGATAAAAAGTCATAAATTCGATTGAGTTCCCCCATCACCGTACCATCCGAGGGGGGCAGATCAAACCGCAAATGGTCATATTTGCTTGCCTCCCGGGCTTGTTCCTTTTTCAGTTCTACAAAGATCTCTTGTCTCTCTTGGGCATCGGCGGCGGCGGCGTCCAAGACTTCCTGCTTGAACTCTTCAACTTTGTTGTCGCGATCTTCGAGTTGCGACTCCATTTTTTCCGCTACGGCACGTTCGTCGGCAGTTTGGGAAAGACGATCTGACCTGCCACGTTCAATCACATGTCCGATTTCGTAACGATCCTTGTCAATCTGAGTACGAATCGCTTCAATCTCCGCCATCTCCGACTTGACCGATTCATCGATTTCATTCTTCTTGCGTACCTTTGCGGCGGCGATCGCTTCCGCGTCCTCCGCCTGCTGCTGGCGAACGTTTCTCTCCGCCTCCGAACGGGCGGAAGAAAGCTCGTCTAGGAGGTCTTGCTTCTCGGCATTAGCCTGGTCGATCGCCGCGTCAATATCGGCGGCCAACAGTTGACGATCAGCGAGAACCTCGGAAAGCTGATCGGCAAAATTGTCCAGGATTGACTGCCGCACCAACTCGGGCACATCTGGTGTCGGATGCAGCCCAGCGAACGTAGCGTCGTTGGCGGAAATCGAGTGGATACCGGGAGAGATTACATCTGCGGCGATATTTCCACCGGCAAAAAGACTATCGATAGCACTTGTCGCTTCAACGCGTCCTGAAATCGAACCGACCGCACCCACGTTGCCGATATTGCCGCCACTGGAGAACTGTGCGGCATTTTGAGCTCGAATCGAGGCGTTAATGTCGCCGTAGCTAAAAATATCGAAGTTCTCGCTGTCGTCGAGATCGTATGCATAGAACGGATCGCTCGTGCCAATGTTGCGGCCCGCAACGATCGTCCCTTCGATATCGCCACGCGCCCACAGGCCGTTGATTCCGTAATGATTCGCTTGATCCAATCCAATGTCGCGATCCGCGATTAGCATTCCGTTAAACGAACTGTAGGTATGAATGGCGGCGTCGCGCTGAGCGTGATAGGAGCCAGTTACGTCGCCATACGCCATCACGTAGAAGTCTCGTCCCGACTCGAGCGTCGCCCGAACATTCCCTTCACTAAGTAGCATCGCGTCGGCGCCGGCGGCTAGAGCGACATCGACTTCGCCGAAGCCGATCACCTGCACATAGTCGCCTGCGGAAACGGTACCGATCAAATCGCCGGTCACCGAGACATAGGCGTTGTCGGCAGCTGTCACCGATCCGGTAACCGTGCCAATGGCGATTAACGCGACCGAACCCGCATCCGACTCTACCACGCCTCCGAAGTCTCCGCCGACGAAGGCGTAGCTGCCGAGATCGCCAGAGACGGCGTAGGGGCCGAACGCACTCCCAAACGAAACTAACGTCGCATACTCTCCGGCGTAGACAGATCCGAGAGCATAGTCGATGGCGTAGACTGCCGCACTTCCATCAGCTTGAACGCTTCCGCGAACGCTCTTGGGAGAGACGACGAGCGCGTCTCCACCGGTATAGACGTTACCTTGATAATTGTCGTAAGCCCAGACGTACGCGTCTTCGCCAGCCAGAACGGAGAGCGTGCTGGCGGCAAAGGAGGCGACGACGACCGATCCCTGAGCATGCACGGCGCCCGCTTGTGAGCCTCCACTGACGACGTATGCGTCCTGGCCCGATTCGACCGCACCGAGGAAACTTCCCTGCGAAGAGATAGTCACCCCTTGAGCGCCCGAGACGTTGGATCGGATCGCCCCGCCTGACTCAACGTAGGCGATTTCTCCAGCGGAGATCGTGCCGCTGGACACCTCCCCCAAACCGGACACGATTGCGAAGTCGCCTGCATCGATGGTCCCAGAGACCGTCGAGTAGGCGGCGACGAGCAAGTCGCTGCCCGAGTTGACGTTGCCAGAAACGCTTCTCCCGGCAACGACAGAGGCAGATGCCCCGGCGCTAACGTTCCCTACTTGACTTCCCATCGTGATGGCGGAAACGTTGAGGCCTGCGTTTAGTGAGGCGCCGATATTGTCAACGGCGATTGCTGAGACGTCGAGTGCGGCCGAAACGCTGCCTGTAATTTTGTCGCCGGCCGTGACAAATGCGGATGCGGCGATCGACGTAACGGTTGACGAAACCGTCCGCTGTGCCGCAACCCGGACTCCGGTCCCGGCGGTGACATCGCCGGTGACGTCCAGGCCGGTGACCAGCGCCGCCCCGTTGGCCGTGTCGATGCTGCCCGAAACCTGGCCCGTGCCAGCAACGGCAATAACGCCGAAATTGCCAGATATGGCCCCGCGGATGGAGTCGGCGCCAGCCACGAATACTCCGCCTGATGAGGAGGTTACGTCCCCGGAAATATCCCCGTATGACAATACCGAAACGCTTCCTTTGGCGGTAACGGCGCCTGACACATCCCCGTAGGCCCAAATGGCGATGTCCGACCCCGCGCTTATAGCTTCGGAGACGTCGCCGCCAGCGGATACCAGCGCGTCGCCCCGCATCGCCGTCACGGCGCCACTCACATCGCCGGTGATACTAGATACGATTGCGCTTTGATGGGCGGTTACTTCCGCAGAGATTGCGGAGTCCCCTTCTAGACTTCCGACAGCGACGACACCAACGTCTCCAAATTTGGACGACACCGTTCCGCTGACGTTTCCACCTACGTAGACGCCAACCTCTCGGTCCCCCGATGCTGTCCCACTGAAGTCTTTTCCGGCCCATACGTCGACAAGACGCGATGCGCTGAAATCGCCTGAGATCGAGTCGGCGGCTGTTACGATCGCCGATCCTCCAGCGTGAATTTCCGCTTCGTCGACTCCAAATGCGGCCATAAGGCTAACGTCACCTAAAGCGCTATCAATCGTGAGATTGGAAGCGGATCCATAGGTGACTAGGTCAACACCGGCATTGGACACATATGTACCCTGGAGAGCATTGGCACCTACGCCGATGATGCGACCGCCAGATACCGCCAGTTTGGCATTAAGTTCGTCACCGGCGAATAGATACGCTCCGTTGGCGACGCCCAGGTCTCCGTTCCCGTTTACGCTTCCTAGCGTATAGGCGCTGAGTGAGCCCGCGACCGAGCCAGCGCCAAGCGCAATGTCTCCGGTTGCAAAAATACTGGTGTCTCCACCGACCTGGAGTAGAACGCCATCGATCTTTCCAGGATCACCAGCATCCCCCTCTCCCTGACTCCCTCGCCCGGATGCATTGACTAACACGCTACCTTCCGCGTTTATCTTCAAGGACGAAATCGACGCGCCTGAATGGACGACGACGCTGCCGGCGCTGCGAATCGTCGCGTCGACTCCCTCGGAAGCCGCAACGCTCACACTGCTTCCCGCGGAAACGATCGAGTCGCTATTGACAGCCCCAAAGGTGTCGACTCCGACCACGTCTGTGCCGACGATCTTAGAGGACTCGACTCCCTCAAGTGCGAATACATCGATCCAATCACCCGAGATCAAATCACCGCTGACCACCCTGCCGGAAGCAACTAGCAAGCCTTCGCCGGTCGAAACGTCACCACTTACATTCCCCCGCGCATCGACGCTTGCATTACTCCCAGCTTCGATCGAACCTGCAACCGATCCATGAGCCGATACGACGACCTCCCTTCCCACCGTCAAGTCGCCGTCGACGTCACCCAACGCGATGACGGCCGCGGAACCAGCCGATTTGATGTCTTTAGTGACGTCGCCATAGGACGTCGCGAGAACGAATGATGCGGTGCCATTGGTCGTCAGCCGAGCGTTGAGATCACCTAACGCGACGACTTGAATGTTTCCCTTCTGCGAAAAGGCAGAGCCAGAAATATCTCCCGTCGCGCGAACAGTAACATCCCTGCGGGCTGTAACATAGGCTGCGACTTCGCCTGGGGTGAACTCCGGATCGGTGCCCTCCTCCGCATCTAAGATGTTTCCATACGCACGGATGGCGACGCGTCCGGCGACTGCTGAGACGGTGATCTCGCCAGAAACGCTTCCAGCCGCGATAATTACGTCTCCCATCGTCGACGTAACATCGGCTGAAACGGAGTCCTCGACGAAGAGAAAAATTGACTCTTCGCTCGTCAGCGATTGCGACACCGAACCGGCGATCGCCTTAATTTTCTCCGCTTTCACCGAAGCCGCAACCTCTCCAAACGTTGCCAGGTTCGCCTCTTCAGACGCCTCGATCGCTCCGCGAATGTCGCCGAACGTGGAGACGAATACGGAACCATCAACAGCGGTCGCATTTCCAGATACGTCCTGCAAAGCGCCAATTGCAATTGACTTCCCAGCATCGATGGAGGAAGTAACTCCGCCATACGTTCGAATAGACACGACGCTATCGGCCGAACTGATTGTCCCTCCAGCAACGCCATCCCAGGCAAAAATCAGAACGCCATTTTTTCCTGAAACGGAGTTCTTCACGGAACCGCCAGAGGAAATTCCGACAACGCCATTTTCAGCCGTGATATCGTCTGCTACCTCGCCGAGGGCGTTGATGAGAACACTGTTGTGCGCTGTGACGGACTTCGTGACGCTCCCGTAGGTGGCGATACTCGCAGAACCGCCCGATACGGTCACGGATCCTGAAATGTCCCCCAGTGCGGTAATTGCCCCCAATTGGCCGGCGACATCGACGTCACCCGATAGTTCGCCATCGGCTTTGATTTGGCCCAGCGACGCCTTCGAGGTTATGGCACCAGAAATCTCGCCTCCCAAAGTTGCGCCAGTTGGCCGTTCAGGCTTTTCCGGCGGGGATATCTCGACATCGTCGTCCGTGCCAATTGAATTTAGCAATCGATCTAAGAACTGCGACTCGGTTTCGGTCGCGATGATGCTCGCGTCTTCATCCACGGTGACGTTTCCGTGAGCCTCGACCGTTTTGATTCCCAGTTTTGCGTAGATATCCCCCGTAATATCCCCATACGTATCATTCCCCGCGATCACCGTTTCAATGCCGCCATTTTCCGATTTGATGGCGCCCAGGATACTTTGACCGGCAGTTACGTCACCTAGGCCGTCGGCGGCACTAACCCCCTTCGACAAATCGCCCGTTTCGGCTGTGACGCTGAGGATATAGCCGGTCGATTTGACCTCGCCTCCGATGTTTTCGTAGGCGGTGACCGTACCGATATCTCCTGTGGCGTCGATCCCAGAGTTGATGCTGCCGCTAGCCGAGATTACCTTGCCGATGCCGCCCGCCTTGGCGGTGATCGCTCCGTCAATGTCTCCTGCGAAGACCGTTCCGGCGGAGACAATCTCGATGTACTTGCCGGCGGTAATCGCGCCGGAGATTCCTCCTTCAGACGCAATGTTCTCGATGAAGCCAGCTTCGGCCTTGATGCCTCCGCTGGCGGAGATTTCGACCGCCGATACCGAGCGAATCGATTGCCCGGCGGTGATGCCGGAGTTGTCGATCTCACCATCGATCGAGATCGACAAGATATTGCCGTTGGTGGCGGTGACGGCGCCCCGTAGATCGCCTCCTGCACGGATCGAGCCGATGTGCTCACCGGCGGCGATGGCTCCCTCGATGTCGCTACCGGCGGTGACTGCGGCGATGGAGCCGGATGTCGCCTCGATCTTCGCTTCAATTGACGTGCCGGCGACCACTTGGCCGATGTTATCTTCAGCCTTGACGCTCTGCGAGATCTCGCCGGACTCGGCCGTTACGATGTAGATGGAACCTGATGAAGAGGTTATGGCGCCCTTGACGTCACGCTCGGCGACGACCGCGAGAATGCTATCAGCCGCGGTGATCGTCCCGGTTACGTCTTGTCCAGCGTGAACTCCGCGAGGACCGTAAGGATAACGGTACCTGTATATGTCGTACCAATACCCATAGTAACCACCATTGGCCGGCCCTATGACGGAACCGCCGATACCCTTACCGGCGGTAACCGATCCAACGTCGCGAGCCGCATCGACGGAGGCAATTTCGCCCGCTGCGGAAACAGAGTTAATATCTCCGGACGCCGACGCCACAACGCCAATGTCGCCGCCACTCGACGTCACCGAGCCAATGTAATAAATCTCATCCGTATCATAGCTCTGATACCCAGCAGTGACGCTGCCAATGTCCCCCGCCGCAGTCACGGAAACGATCGACTCGCCAGCCGATGCCCAGAACACTCGATCGGATGCATTGACTGTGCCGATACTACCGGTCGCCGAGATTCGAACCGTTTCTGCAGTCAATGTGCCTTCAAAATCGGCCAGCGCCTCGTTCGTGTAGTCGTCGTTGGATTCGTATCCGAGGTGTAGCTCCACATGGCTGGCACCAGACAATCCGCCTGAAATGCTGCCGTCGGAAACGATTCGCAGAAAGTCGGCTGATCCCAGCCAATGGACGTCGTAGTCGACAAGCGTTTCTTCGCTGCTCGCATGAGCGTCCGTTCTCACCATGAAGCTTGAGCCGGACTCAGCCTGGATTTGAATGTCTCCGTTGCTGTCCAACCAGGCGTAAAAACTGCCGGTGCCGTTCCCTCCTGTGTTGTAGCCATAACCTTCGTTCTGGACGGAGATTTGACCGTAACTGGTTTCGAACGTGGCTACTTCACCTCCCAGGAGAATGAGCGGATTGATGGTAAAGGAAGCGCTCGCCAGTTTCCCTTTACTGTCCTCAATCGTGTAACTGCCGGTAATTGGAGCAAAAAACGGCGTGGTTCGCGTAAATTCGAACGCGCCGTTGTCGCTCCAAGTGAGTCCGTCGGTGGGGGTGACGCTCACCACCTTTGCGCCGTATTTGCTCCAATCATTGTGGTATAGATTGCCTAACAACGTACCGCCATTCCACTCAAATTCGTCGTCCCTCGCATAAACATAGGTCGGATCTACGGACGGATAGGACGAAGCCATATTCAGGGCGATGCTGGCCGTGGTTTCGTAGCCGCCGGAATCGGTCACCTTATACGTCAACGTTCCCGAGGCGGAGGTTGGGCCGTTGTTGCCCGTTGGGTCGACTCCAGAGATCCATGTAAATCCGTCACCGCTCGGGGTTGCCCCGCTAGGGGTAACTTCTCCATCTCCAGAATAGCTAACGAACTCCATCGTCATTTCATCGTTGTCGGGATCGCTGTAATACGGCGCGAACTCAACCGTCGTCGTGGCAGCGGAGTTGTACGTAAAATTGAGGGTCTCATCCTCGGCGACTGGGGCATGGTTCTCCAGCAGCAGCGTAGCGGTGGCCGTGTCGGTGTGCCCGTGGCCGTCGGAAATCTCGTATTCAATTGTCGCCGTTCCGACATAACCTTCTTCCGGTACAAAATGGAAATGCCCATTCCACATCGTACTATTCAGAATAGTCGCCGTGCCATGCGTCACGTTAAGGATGGTAACGGTCAGGGAATCTCCGTCTGGATCAAAGTCGTTGCTTATCAGAGAAACGCCGCCTGGAATACCAGCAGCGTAGTTGGCAGACTGATTCGAATAGTAGTCACGATCGTGGAGAATTCGGTAAATCCCATCATCAACAGCGATCGGCGCCGTATTCACGATTTCGGGGTTTGAGGACCCCGTTACGTTGACGCTGGCGTTTTGGTTGACGGTGACGGTCCCATAATTCTCTTCGTCATCGATCGTGAATGACAGCGGATCCGAAACGACAAAGGTATTTACGATCGGCTCGCTCTTGGCGAAGCCGTCGGACACCCAGAATGTGAACTCGTATACGCCTGGCGCCTCCGGATCGATATAGTAACCGTAAGGATTGAACTGAAGCAGTTTGAACTCGGAGGAGTTCTCCTCGGAATAGATAAACTGCAGTGAGTCTCCGTCGATGTCGAATGTGGGGTTGCTTGTCCGCGGGTTGAACCCGACGAATTGATTGGTCGTCAAGTAATACGTTTGCCCCATACCCCAAGGCGCGCTGTTGACCACTTCGATTGAAACGGTCGCCATTTCAGGATCATGAATCCCATCCGAGACTTCGTAGGTGAAAGTAGCGGTGCCGACGAAATCAACCGGCGCATGGTATTCGAACTGATTCTTGGAAGCGTTCCAAACAAGACTTCCCTCGCCAGAAACCAGCGTCGGCGTCGGCGAAACCAGAGTTAGCCCATCTCCATCCGGGTCTCGGTCATTGGAGAGGAGTTCCGTACCACTAATCCTCAACTGTTGATTGGGGCGAGTGGTGAAATAGTCGTCATTCGCCATGGGGCCGCTATTGCGCACGACCAGAGTCAACGTGGCGGTATTCGAAGTTTGCCGCCCATCGGTAACTTGAAACTCTAGGGTCGCAGTTCCGACAAACTTTGGATCATTCGCGGAGAACGTAACGTGGCCGGATTCCGATAGGAAAAACTCCCCTTCCGCGGTGACGGTAGCGTCACTGAGATAAGTTAATTCATCGCCATCTGGGTCAAATCCCAAGCCGAGATCCGAAAGGCTAAAGCCGTAATAGCCGCCCGCATAATACGGTTGGGTAACCGTATCGCTAAACGCCAGCGGGACGGAATCGCCAACCACAAAGGTCACCGTCGCAGTTTGGCTATCCGCGATCCCATCGGTCGCGTTATACGTAAACGAAACGGCCCCTACGTACTCGTCGTCCGCCTTGTAGGTGAACGCGCCGGTGGCGGCGTTGAAAGTCAACGTCCCGTTTTCGTTAGCGTCTGCGTCGTCAACAATGGCGAAGGTCAACGCATCCCCATCGGCATCGCGTGATCTCTCACCAACATTTCCGGAGAAAGTTTCCCCGGGCTCGCCGCGGAAGTTCATGTCGGAAACGACCGGCGCAGCGTTGGTGACATGAATGGTCACCATCGCCTCCTCACTCCAAACGGCTCCGTCCCAGACTCGCACCTTAATGGTCGCATCGCCGACTTGCGTATTGGAAGACTGGTACGAAATTGCCCCCCGGAAACCGGAAACGCCATCTTCCGTCACCTCGTTACCCAGCGTCAACGTACCTCCGAGTAGCTCGGCGCCGGAAACGACTTGGTAGATCAGTTTCCCTTGGGCGTCATCCGGATCGAAGGAACTGAGCGGAATCGACACCGATCCGCCATGCACCACGTAGGCTTCCTCCGAGAGAACCTCTGGCGCCTCGTTGGTCACGTTAACGAACGCTCGGTAGCGAGGACTATCGGCAGCGCCATCGTTGACGCGATAGGCGAACGAGTCTTGACCGACGAAACCGTCATTGGGCGTATAGACGACCGTTCCGCCGACCAAAGAGATCGTTCCATTTTGCGGCTGAACATTGGGGTCCAGGACCAAGGTCAAAGGGTCTCCATCCGCATCGCCCGCCGTCGACAAAAGGTCGCCAATTTCAATTTTAGCGCCTTGATGCGTTTGATACGTTCTGTCCGCAGCGAAAGAACGGGTATTGGTGACATCGACGAAAATGCTGGCGGCAATGCTGTAGCTTACGCCGTCATAGACTTGAAAGCCAAACGTTTCCGAGCCGCTGAAGCCTGGCGCCGGCGTATAGGTAAACCCACCTCCCGAGGCGACGAACTCACCGTGGGACGCGCTTCCGGAAGTCACGACGGTCAATTCGTCTCCGTCAAAATCAAAGCCGTGCGACGCCAATTGCTCCGCCGACACGGTCAACTCTCCTCCCTGATGAACGCTGAAGTTCGCCAGCGTCGCAATCGGTGCGACATTGAGCACGCTGATCATCACGGTTGCGACGTTGCTCACGTTTCCATTCTCGTCGACAATTCGATACGAAAAAGAATCGCCGCCCGTGTAGCCTGCGGTTGGCGAATAGAGAAACGAGCCATCCGTATTGAGTGTTAGCGAGCCATGCGTGGTCGTATCCACGACCTCGACCACAAAATCATCTCGATCTTGGTTTCGATCATTGGTGGCGACGCCACTGGAAAAGCCGACGTCTAAGTCGACGTCATGGTTCGTTTGGTAAGAATCGCCGTAAGCGACGGGAACCGGATCAACGACATCCAAAATTCCGTCAACATCGATGGTGACGACGCGGTCGACGCTTTCGACGCCATCGAACACGCGATAGGTAAACGAATCGGTTCCAGCGAAACCGCTGTCGGGTACGTATTCGAAAGTCCCATCGGCGTTGAACGTGAGTTCGCCGTTCTTCACGTCGTCGATGACCGAGACTTCTAGTGAGTCATCGTCAAAGTCGCGATCATTCGCGAGAACGCCCTGTTCCAAGCCAACGACCAGCGTACCTCCCTTTCCGATGGAAAACCGATCGTCTCCGGCAACCGGCGCCGTATTTTCGACGTCAATCTCGACACGAATTAGTTCGCCTTCGTTAACGCCATCGGAAATGCGATAGGCGAATGAATCGGTACCGGTGAATCCTGCGTTGGGAACGTAAACGAACGATCCATCGCTGCTTGCGGTCAGGTTGCCATACAGCGGGTTTACTACTGATACAAACGTGAGCGAGTCGCCTTCATCGTCAATGACAGCCGAAAAAAGACCGCTACTTGAATCAACCGTCAGAGTTTGGTCGTGCTCAACCCGATAACTCTTCGCCGCTGATCGGGGAGCATTGTTGGTTACCTCCAGCGAAACGAGAACCGGGTCGGATTGGTCGATGCCATCCGAAACGACGTAAGTGAAGCGATCAGCACCCACAAACCCCGCATCAGGCGTATAGGTAAACGTACCGTCGCCGTTAAGCGTCAAGACGCCGTTCTCGACATCCGAGTAGAGTTGGACGGTGAGAGTGTCGCCATTCAGATCATAGTCGTTCGCCAAGACCCCTTGACTTCCGGCGGTCAACGTTTCGTCATGGCTAACGGAAAACTCGTCCGTCCCTCCGACTGGAAGATCGTTTTCAACCACCAGCGTTACCGTGGCCGGTTCGCTGTAGCTGATGCCGTCGAAAATTCGATAGACGAACGAATCTTCCCCGACGTAACCTTGATCAGGCGAATAGTCAAAGCTGCCATCTCCATACTTCGTCAGCACGCCATGAGTCGTCGTACTAACGATCTCAATCGAGTAGGCTTCTCCCTCAAAGCCAGCGTCGTTCACCAGTATCCCTGGTGCGGAAATGACGATCGCCTCATTTCGACCGACATAGTAGAGATCGTCCTGGGCAACCGGCGTATCGTTAACGACTTCCAGCGTCACGGTCACTACCAGCGATTCCGCTGCGCCATCACCGACTTTGTACGTGAACGAATCTTCCCCCGCATAACCAGCAGTCGGCACATATGAAAAAGCACCATCTGCGCCAAGCGTCAGAACCCCGTTGGCAGGTCCCTCGACGAGCGAAACGACAAGAGCATCGCCATCCGCGTCAAAATCGTTGACCAGCAGTCCCTCCGTCGCCGCAACTACCAATTCCGTATCGTGGTCGGTAGCGTATTTGTCAACAAACGCAATCGGCTCGCTGTTGACGACCTGGAATGTGATCGTCGCCTCTTCGCTGTCCGCGATTCCGTCGTTAACTAGATAGGTGATTGCGTCGGGACCGGTAAATCCCGCTGCCGGAACATAGGTAAATCCGCCGTTCCCATCATCCGTCAACGCTCCGTTGCTTGGCTGCGACGTAATCGTAATGGTGAGCGGGTCTTGGTCGGCGTCGCGATCATTGTCAAGCAAGTCGGCGACAGTGAAGGTGAAACTGTCGTCGTGCGGAACTAGGAATCGATCATCGCCAGCCAGCGGAGTCGAATTGGTGACGTTAACAAAGACGGTAACCGCCGCACTTGACGCGAAGTTGTCGGACACCTGATAGGTAAAGCTGTCTAATCCGACATAGCCCGTTTCAGGTGAATAGCTAAAGGAACCATCGGGATTTATCGTCGCCGTCCCGTGACCAGCTTGGTCGACGATCGCCGCCATAAGGGCATCACCATCCGCGTCTTCCGACTCGTTCGTCAATAGCGGATCTATGATGTCGAGCGCCGTGTCGTGCAAGATCGAAAAATATTGCCCAGAAGCTGTCGGAGCATGGTTGCCGACGTTAAACGTAACGGTCGCAACGTTGGTCAGTTCCGCGCCATCGTCAAGCTGGTACTGGAAGGAATCTGTGCCGGTAAACGATGGATCCGGGACATACGCAAACGTTCCGTCGCTGGCGAACGTCAAGCTCCCATGTGAAACATCGCTTACCAGCACGGCGGATACCATCACATCGTCCTGATTGAAGTCGTTGGAGGCTACGTTTCCTTGTATCGACTCGTCATGCGAAATCTGGAAGGCATCGTCCACCGCCAGCAAGGGCTCGTCATAGACATGTAACGTCACCGTGACGGAAGCCGGCGCGGAACTGAAATAGTCGTAAATCTCGTACGTGAATGAGTCGATTCCGACAAAGCCGGTATACGGCGTATAGGTAAAGCTACCGTCCCCTTGCCAGTTCAAAGTACCGTGCGCGACGTTCGACACGTACATGAACGAAAAGTAGTCGCCGTCCGGATTGACGTCGTTCGCTAAGACGCCATCCGCCGCCGAGACGCTCAGCGTCGTTCCGACCAGGGTCGCATATTCGTCGGGATTCGTTTGATACGCTTCATCAGTCACGAGAATCGACATCGTACCTGTCGATGACTCGATGCCATCGGAGACGACATACTCGACATCTACCCATCCGCTGAAGTAAGAATTAGGCGTAAAGACGAACGAGCCGTCATTTGAATAGGAGAATGCTCCTTCGCTGCTGGTAACGCCGTAGGCGTACGCGGTCAGCACATCCCCATCGGCATCGCTGTCATTGGACAAGAAACCATTGGCCACATCGATAGTCAAAACATCGTTGTGATGGATGACGTAACTATTCGAGATCGCGACCGGCGCCGAATTCTGAATCGTCAACTCGACCGTCGCTGCGTCGCTAAATTCGATTCCGTCGAAGACCCGGTACCTGAACGAGTCGGTCCCAACGTATCCAGCCGTGGGCGTGTAGACGAACGAGCCATCCGCCGCTAGCGTTAGCGTCCCATGCGATGGTCCTTGGACCTTCGAGAACGTTAGACTGTCCCCTTCATCCAGGTCGAACGCTACGTCACCCAAGAAAGTGGCGTCCATCGTGACAGTTTCGTCATGCGACAAGCTATACGTATTACCAGTCGCAACAGGCGTTTGATTCGCGATGACCAGATTCACCGAGATCGGATCCGACCAGGTTACGCCATCTCCAACCTTGTAGGTGAACGAATCCGTACCGACATAGCTAGCGGCAGGCATGTAGGTGAAGCTACCATCGCCAAGTAGCGTTAGCGAGCCTTGCAACACATCGCTGACAATCTCGACCATTAACGTATCGCCATCGGCGTCAATTTCATTCGCTAAGACGCCGGCGCTTGCGTCAGCCGTCAGTGTTTCGCCCGCATGAATCGAGTAGTTCTCGCCACTGGTCGCTGGAGAGGTGTTGACGACATGAATTGTGACGACGCCTGACTCGAGCGAAGTTCCAAATCCGTCGGAGACGTTGTAGGTGAATGATACGTCGCCAACAAAGCCGGCGGCCGGTACGTATTCAAACGAACCATCAGGAGCGAACGTTAGAGCGCCCGATGCAGGCGCTGCGACAAGCGCCGCGGCGAGTCCATCCGTATCCGCGTCCAAGTCATTCGCCAGAACGCCGGAAGCTGCATCAACGGCGAGCGTCGCGTCATGACGGACAAAGTAGACGTCCGTTGCCGCGACTGGCAGATGATTTACGACGGACAGAGACGCAGTCACCGTTTGACTTTGACCAAAGGCGTCTTTGGCGACGTAGGTGAACGAGTCGTCGCCGACATAGCCAAATTCAGGCGTATACGTAAAGGTACCGTCGGTCGCCAATACCAAAACGCCGTGTACAGGACCAGCGACCAATTCTGCCGTCAACTCGCTGGAATCGACGTCAACGTCATTCGCCAAGACGCTTATGTCGCTCTCAAACGTCAAGTCATGCGACACGCTGAAGTAATCCGCAACCCCGATTGGCGCATCATTCACGACGTGAATCGTGACGGTCGCCTCGTTGCTGAGATCGATGCCGTCGCCAGCTTGGAAAGTGAACGTATCTGTGCCGGCAAATCCCGGATTGGGAACGTAGACGAACGATCCGTCCGCGTTCAGCGTAACGGCGCCATTGCTAGGCTGGGCGACAAGAGTCGCTTCGAGCGCATCATTGTCTTGATCGACCGCGTAGTTCAATAGGCCCAAATCGGAGATCTGGCCCAACCCAAACGAGTCATCAACGACGCCTGGGGATTCGATCGTTAACGAAACGCCGGCTTTCGTTTCAAACGCGGCATTGAACGCCACCGGCGCATCATTCCCAACGTTCAACTGCACGAACGTTGTCGCCGACGCCGTCGTGCCGTCTGACGCCTGGTAGGTGAACGAGTCTGGTCCGGCGTATCCTTCCTCGGGAGTATAGACAAACGACCCATCGGCATTCAGGGCGAACGTCCCATGCATCGGCGCCCCAATAAGTGATGCCGTCAGTACATCGCCATCGACATCAAGGTCATTGATCAATACGCCCCGGTTTTCGTTGACACCGAGCGTCGTATCGTGAACGACGTTGTAGGACTCGCCGACTGAATACGGGGTTGTATTTGCCAAGGGCAGAACCCGAACCGCGACGGCCGCGTCAACGTACAACCCTTCGCTATCGGTTGCGCGAATCACCACGGTAGATTCGCCCGACTCGCCGGCTGCGTAGCTAAGCGACAATTCGCTATCGGCAACGGCCGTGGTGATCAGCGAGCTATTCGAGTTGCTGACGACGCTATACGTCAGGTAGTCGCCGGTAACCATGTTCACGTCCGTAAAATATGGCGTCAGGTTGAGAACGGACGATACCGTTCCCATCGCCACCCGAATTTCCGGCAACGGGTGGCCGATTTCCGGGGCTGCGTTCGGCAAGGCCAGAACGTTTGCCTCAACGCCAATTTCAAAGAGGGCTTCGTCGAAGTCATTCGTCGCAAAAGAAATCGTTCCGGCATAGCTGGCTACTGCCGTCGTCGGAATCCGGACGGTCAAGGTCGTATCGCCATTGGGCGCGACGACGGCGTCGAAGATTTCCACCAATTCGAATCCTGCCGGTAAAGTGAGCGTTTGCTCATTTAGCTGCAACGAACTCGTGCCGGTATTCCGAATCACAAAAGAGTACGTCCAGTCGGAACCGGCGTACTCCGATCCCAAATCAACGACAGCCCCACCGCTGGCGACATCACCCCCCTGTTCATTCTCAACAACAATCTCGGGAGCAATCCCGTTCGAATCTGCGAGCAACTGCAGGCGATACGCGCCGATACCTTCGCTACCTCCAGACGAACCGCTGCCGGGCGCCGTCGGATCGTAGTTCGTGTTGTAAGCCGACGACACGCCTATATAGTAGGTGCCGGTCGATGACGCCGTGAACGAGACGTAAGCGTCCCCGTAGGTCCAGTAGTAGTCGTTACTGGAGGTTCCGCTACTGTTCGCGGCAAGCTGCGTTCCTGACGCGCTGAAAACTCGCAAATAGCTATTGAGCCAGCTCAGGCTCTCCATGTACCCATAATCGTCGTCATACCGGGCGTCGATATCGATCGAGATCGTCTGTCCCGCCGCTAGCGTAACCGCGTAGAAGTCGACGTCTTTGCCGACGTAGCTGCCGTTGCCTATCTCCTCCTCGATCGTCGTCATCACGTCTGGAGTCAGGAGAACGCTCTGCGCCGTGGCCAGACTATCTCCGGGCGTATCGCTCGGCGGCAGGTCGTCGCTATTGATCGTCGCGGTCGCCGTAGCGTCGCTAATTGTTGCGCCGACGGCATTGGAGAGTTGAATCGAAAACGCTTCTGGATCTTCCACCAGAGTGTCGTCCAGGATCGGTACGGTAATCGTCTGAGTTGAAGTTCCCGCCGTGAATGTTAGCGTTCCGCTTGTCGCCGTATAGTCGCTACCCGCCACCGCCGTTCCATCGACCGTCGCGAAGTCGACGGCCACCGTCTCGTCCGATGTCGGATCTAGCGTAACGGTAAAGGTGACGCTGCCCGCAGTTTCATCGATGACGACGTCGCCCATCCGCAGCAAGGGCCCCTTGGCCGTCAGTTGCAGCTTGTAGCTCCCAACGGCGGCGCTACTCGAAGAGTTGGGTCCGCTACCGGCCGAGGATGGGTCGTAGTTTTGATTGTAGGTCGACGAGACGCCAATGTAGTAGGTTCCCGCCGCCGGTGCGGTGAACAACAGATAGCTATCCCCATAGCTGTACATGCTATAGTCATTTTCGCTGCTTGCGTCGTTGTTCGAGGCGAGGAGATTACCGCTAGCGTCAAAGACGCTCAAGTAACTGTTCAACGGGCTGAAGTAGTTCCCGAGATCATCACGGTACGCGTCAATGTCGATCAGCAAGTCTTGTCCAAGTTTCAAGGAAACTTGATACAAGTCGACGTCTGCCGTTCCATACGAACCATCCCCAATTTCCCCTTCGACTTCAACGGTTACATTGTCCGTCAAGTCGACAACCAGCGCGTGCGATAGCTCGTCTCCAGCTGCGTCAGCAATCGTGGCGACTCCCTCTCCGTCGACGATGGTCGCATTAACCGCATTGGACAGGAGTATCGAGAACGACTCTGGATCTTCCATGACGCCGTCATCGAGAATCGTAACCGTCACCGTTTGCGTCGACACGCCCGGGGCGAACGTCAAAGCGCCAGATGTGGAGACATAGTCGCTGCCGGCGATCGCCGAGCCATCAGCGGTGGTGAAGTCGACCGTGACCGTGTCGCTGTGCACAGGCGCAAGAGTGACGGTAAAGGTCACCGTACTGGAATACTCACCTACCTGAACGTCATCAATCGTCAATGCCCGGTCTTTGGCTTGCAGTTGCAACTTGTAATCGCCAATAGCGGCGTTCGAGCTGCTGTACGTCCCATTCGTCCCTGTGACGGCGTTGTAGTTGCGGTTGTATTCCGAGGAAACGCCGACGTAATAAGTTCCCGCCGACGGGGCGACGAACTCCAGATAGCCATCATTACTTGACGAGTAGTCGTTGTCGCTTGTTCCGTTGTAGTTGTAGGCCAGCTGGTAGCCGTTTGCATCGAATATGCGGAGATAGCTGTTGAGCGAGCTAAGCGTAGAGCCGTTGTCCAACCGGACGGCGTCGATGTCGACCGTCAAGGTCTGCCCCTCGAACAGGGTGACCTGATAGAGGTCAGCGTCGGCCGAAACATACTCACTATCGCCAATACTCGCGTCAATTTCGTGTGGTTGGTGGTCGCTAAGATCAACCAACTGGGCGTCGGCTAGCAACTGACCAGCGGCGTCCGGCAATGGCGGCGTATTTGCGAGCAGTTGAACGGTATAGGTTCCGGTTGCCGTCGAACTCGCCGCGATCGTATTGCTGCTGATCGCCATCGGATCGTAATTTGTGTTCTGGCTCGACGAAATGCCGACGTAGTAGGAACCGGCCGCGGTGGCGATGAAGGAGAGATAGGCGTCGTTTCCGCTAGCGTAATCGTTTGCGCTCGTCCCGTAATTGTTGGATGCGACTTGGTTGCCGTTTTCGTCGAAGATTCGCAGGTAGCTGTTCAATCCGCTGGAACTTACGCCATTGTCAAGGTAGTTCGCATCGACGTCGACCGTCAGCGTTTGGCCCATCGCCAGCGTCACTTCAATCAGATCGACGTCGGTCGCAAGATAGTAACCGTCGCCGATCTCGCCGTTGACCTCGGACTGGACATTCTCAAGCAACGCCACCTCAAACGCCGTACTCAATTCGTCACCCAACGCATCCGGAGCCACGGCGCCAGCGTCCATCAGCTGCAGAGTATAGGGCCCTTGTGCGGATGAGCTGTTGGAGTTGGAACCGCTCCCGGCCATCGCCGGATCGTAATAGCTGTTATTTGAGGACGAAACGCCTATGTAATACGTACCCGCGGCAAGCGTTACATGGGACAAGAAAGCGTCGTATCCGGAAGCCCCCTGGTAATCATTGCCGCTTTGAGCATCGTTGTTGTACGTGATTTGATTGCCGGCGGCGTCGAAGATGCGCAGATAGCTGTTGAGCGTCGCCGAACTGTCGTATCCCGTGGCGTCGTCATATCGAGCGTCCACATCGACGACCAGCAAATGGTGCGCATCGACGGTCACCTTATAGAGATCGACGTCCCGCTGGCCATAGGTTCCATCTCCGATTTCGCCTGTGATCGTCGTCCAGACTCCTTCCACCAGCTCGACGTCGAGCGCCTCGGCAAGTTCATCGCCGGCGGCGTCCCCAATCGTCGCAGTCGCCTCGCTGTCCGTTAGAACAATGCCGGACGGATTCGACAATTGCAGCGTGAACGATTCGGGGTCTTCCAGGACGCTATCGTCAAGGATGGTCACCGTCACCGTCTGGCTGGTGCTTCCGGCTGCGAAAGTAAGCGTGCCGCTGGCCGCCACATAATCGCTACCCGCGACGGCCGTGCCATCGACCGTCGCATAGTCGACCGTGATCGCTTGATCACTGGGATAATCAATTTCGACCGTGAACGTTACGGTACCGGAATACTCTCCGACCTCGACATCGTCGATCGTCAAAACTCGCGGAGTGGCGGAAAGCTGCAGAGTGTAGTCGCCAACCGCGTCGGCATTGGCGGAAGTCTGACCGCTGCCGAGCGTGCCAGGCGTGTAATATCGATTGTATTCCGACGAGACCCCAATGTAGTAGATCCCGGTTTCGGTCACCGAATACGAAATATAGGCGTCGTCACTAAAGGCGTAGTCGTCCGGGCTCACATTGTCGTAGCTATAGCGAAGCTGGCTGCCGGAGGCGTTAAACACACGCAGGTAGCTCTCCAGGTCACTCAGCTGGCTACCATCGTCAAATTGCTGTGCATCGATATCGATCGAAAGCGTTTGGCCTGCAAAAAGATAGACTTTATACAGATCGATGTCCGCCGTTCCATACGTTCCGTCCCCAATATTGCCGCTCAATTCGGTGGCGACGCCTGGCGTGATGGAAACATTCTGCGCGGACAGAAGATCATCGCCTGGCTCTGGCGTAATCGTTCCAGCCGCTTCGTTATCAAGCAGGGTGGCGTTGGAGGAGATGTTCGAGAGCTGCAGGATGAATGATTCCGGATCCTCCAAGATTCCGTCGTCGGCGATGGTCACCGTAACCGTCTGGCTGGCCGTGCCGGGGGCGAAGGTCAGCGTCCCGCTTGTCGCCGTGTAATCGCTGCCAGCGGTCGCCGTACCGTCGACCGTCGCGTAGTCAACCGTCACCGTCTCGTCGCTGAGCGGGTTCAGTCGCACGGTGAACGTCAGCGTGCCAGCGTCTTCTCCTGCCGAAACATCATCGATCGTGATCGCCGGACCATCCGCCAATACCTGCAGTTTGTAGGCGCCGGTGGCGTACGAACTCGTCGAACTCGACCCGGTGCCGGTCGTGGCGGGATCGTAGTTTGTGTTGTACTGCGAAGAGACACCCAGGTAATACGTACCCGCCGTTGAGGCGGTGAATGTCAAAAAGGCGTCTCGGTAATTGTAGGAGTAATAGCCGCTGCTGTAGTCGTTGCCGCTCTGGCCAGAAGAATTCGATGCCAACTGGGCGCCGCTCGAATCAAACAGACGCAGGTACCCATTGAGTGAGCTGACGTTGGCGCCGCTATCGTCCAGGTAGGCGTCCAGGTCAAAGCTGACGGTTTGGCCAGCGGTCAGCGTCACGGCGTAGAAGTCGACATCGGCGGAGAAGTAAGCGCCATCGCCAATCGCGGCGTCAATCTCTTGCGGCACGAACGGGTCGAGCGTCAGAATCTCGGCGGTCGACAGCTCTTCCCCAGCCGCGTCTGGCGTGGGCGGCGTCTCCGCTAGTAGCTGCAGCTTGTAGTCGCCGATCGACGCCGTGCTCGTCGATGTCTGGCCGCTTCCGGCCATCGCCGGGTTATAGTTCGTGTTGTAGTCCGACGAGACGCCGATGTAATACGTTCCCGCGGTGGGCGCCGTGAACGAGAGATAAGCGTCCCCCGACGAACTGTAGTCGTTCGGGCTCATGCCTCCGTAGTTGCTGCTCAACAGCGTTCCCGACGCATTGAACATCCGCAAGTAGCTGTTGAGCGAACTGAGCGCCGATCCGTCGCCATCCTGCCGAAGCGCGTCAACGTCGACATGAATCGTCTGCCCCGCCGCCAGCGTCACCGCATGCAGATCAACGTCCGCGCTGCCGTACGTGCCATCCCCGATCGAACCGGACAACTCGACAGGAACCTCAGGCGTCAAGCTCACTTCCAAAGCCCGGCCAAGCTCGTCGCCAGCGGCATCGGCGATCGTTCCCGTCGCTCCACTATCAAGCAGCGTGGCGTTGGAGGAGATGTTCGAGAGCTGCAGGATGAATGATTCCGGATCTTCCGCCACTCCATCGTCGGCGATAGTCACGGTCACCGTCTGACTCGCCGTACCGGGAGCGAAGGTCAGCGTGCCGCTTGTCGCCGTGTAGTCGCTGCCTGCGACTGCCGTTCCATCGACCGTCGCGTAGTCGACCGTCACGGTCTCGTCGCTGAGCGGGTTCAGACGCACGGTGAACGTCAACGTGCCAGCGTCTTCACCGACCGAGACGTCGTCGACCGAGATAGCGGGACCATCGGTCAGAACTTGCAGCTTGTAGGCGCCGGTGGCGCTACTATTGGTCGAAGTCGAACCGGTCCCGGTCGTCTCCGGATCGTAGCTGGTGTTGTACTGCGAAGAGACCCCCAGGTAGTACGTACCCGCCGTCGCAGCGGTAAAGGTCAGAAATGCGTCTTGGTAGTTGTAGTAAGAGTAAGGCCCGTAGTAACCGTAGCTGTAGGAATAGTCGTTGTCGCTGTGGCTCGAAGAGTCGGACTGCAGCAGGTTGCCAGACGAATCGAACAGGCGCAAATACCCGTTGAGAGAACTGATGGTGTTCCCGTCGTCATCCCAGTAAGCGTCCAAGTCGAAGCTCACGGTCTGCCCCTGACTCAGCGTCACGGCATACATATCGACATCGGCCGAGAAATAAGCTCCGTCGCCAATCTCGGCGTCAATTTCTGTCAACACATAAGGATCGAGCGCCAGAGTTTCTGCGGTCGATAGTTCTTCCCCGGCAGCATCGGGCGTGGGCGGCGTTTCCGCCAAGAGCTGCAGTTTATAGTCGCCAAGGGCCGCTGCGTTGGTCGAAGCGTTTCCGCTGCCGAGAGTCGTGGGATCGTAGCTGGTGTTGTACGAACTACTGATCCCAATGTAGTAAACGCCGCCGCTCAGCGCCGTAAACTCTAGGTAAGCGTCGTTGGAGTAGTTGTAATCGTTCGCGCTTTGGGAATTGTTGTTGTACGCCTGTTGCGTTCCCGAAGCGTTGAACACTCGAATATAGCTGTTGAGCGTGCTGAGGCTTGAGCCGTCGTCCAGGGTTACCGCGTCGACATCGATGTGGATCGTCTGGCCCGCGGCGAGGGTGACTTCATAAAGATCGACATCGGCCGAACCATAAGTGCCGTCGCCCACGGCGCCATCCAGTTCCGTCTGCGAATCGGGCGTGAGGATGACCGATTGGGCGGTGGTCAGCTCTTCGCCTGGAGCGTCGGGCGGAAGCGCCGGCGAGAGCAGCAGCTGCAGCTTGTACTCCCCTTCAGCGGCCGTTGAAGTCGATGTGCCGCCGGTCCCCTCGGTCGTGGCGTTGTAGTAGCGGTTGTAATACGACGATACCCCGACGTAGAACGTGCCGGAGCTGGGAGCGACCAGCCAAATATAGCCGTCGCCGCCAGTGTAGTAAAAATCGTTCGCGCTGGTTCCGTAGTCGCTGAAGTCGATTTGATTGCCGGAAGAATCGAACAGCCGCAGATAGCTGTTGAGCGTGCTGTACGACGTTCCATCGTCCAGCACGCTTGCGTCGATGTCGATCGCCAGGCGTTGGCCTTGCGTCAACGTAACGGCGTACATATCGACGTCGGCCGAGTAGTAGAGGCCATCCCCGATTTCGGCATCCAACTCGACCGGAACATCCTCCGTCAAAGAGACCATCTGCGCCGTAGAGATATCTTCTCCGGCACTGTCAGGAGATGGCGGACCAAGATCTGTCAGCTGCAAGCGATAGTCGCCGGTAGCGGCCAAACTGGTCGAATCGGTTCCGCTGCCGATTGAACCGGGAGTGTAGTAGCGGTTGTAGTACGACGAGACGCCGACGTAGAACGTCCCGCTCGACGGAGCGACCAGCATGTAGTAGCTGTCGCCGCTGGAATTGGAATCGTTGTCGCTAACGGCGTTGTCGTTGTAGCTGATCTGGTTGCCGGAGGCGTCGAACAGTCGCAGATAACTGTTCAGACTGCTACCCGAGGCGCCACCGTCCAGGTAGTTGGCGTCAATGTCAACCAACAGCCGATCACCTGCGTCGAGCGTGACTTGGTAGAGATCAACGTCAGCCGACGGGTACCATCCATCGCCAATGGTTGCGTCGATCTCGGTCGTCACGTTTTCCGTGAGCGTGACCAATTCGGCGCTGGCCAGATCATCCCCGGCAGAATCGGCCGTCAGCGGTTCGGAGGCCAACAGTTGCAGCCGGTAGGCGCCAAGCGTTTCGTAACTGGTCGAGCTGTTTCCCGAGCCTGCGGAGTTTGGATTGTAGTTCGAGTTGTAGCTGGAAGAGACGCCGACGTAGTAGGTTCCGGTCGACGGAGCCACGAATCGCAAGTAGCTATCGTACGACCAACCGTAGTAATAGTCGTTGTCGCTCACGGCGTAGCCGTTTTCGGCCAACTCGTTGCCGGAGGCGTCGAACAGACGAAGATAACTATTGAGGTTGCTGTACCAGCCCCCCCCGGTATCGAGGTAGCTCGCATCGATATCGACCGTGAGGGCCTGACCTTCCTCGAGCGAGATCTCGAACAGGTCGACGTCCCGGCTCGGGTAGAGACCATCTCCGATTTGGGCGTCGATTTCGGCCAGCACGTTCTGCGTTAGCGTGACGGACGAAGCGCTCGTCAGATCATCGCCTTCCGCGTCTGCCGTGGGCGGACCAGCGGTGAGCAGCTGCAGCCGATACTCGCCCAGGGCGGCGGAGTTGGTCGAACTACTCCCACTGCCTGCCGTGTTGGCGTTGTAGGACTGGTTGTAGTTCGAAGAAACGCCAACGTAGTAAGTGCCTGCCGCTGGGGCCAGGAATGACAGGTAACTATCCGAGCCGGTCGAACCATAGTCGTTGTCGCTGGAACCGTAGTTGTTGACCGCCTGCTGCGACCCTGCTGCGTTGAACACGCGCACATAGCTGTTCAAGTTGCTCAGACTAGAGCCGTCATCGAGATTGTTGGCGTCGATATCGATCGAAAGGCGTTCGCCGGCCGCCAGCGTCACGGCAAACAAGTCAACATCCTTACTCCCATAGGTACCGTCCCCGATTTCGCCACTAACTTCCGTCACAACATCAGCAGTCAGGCTGACGGCCTGGGCGGTGGAAATCTGATCTCCATGAGCGTCCGGCGGAGGGGGATCGGTGACCAGCAGTTGCAGCAGATAGTCGCCGGACGTTAAGGAATACCCCATGCCTGGCGAGTACGGATCGAAGTAATAATTCTCGCTGTCCGTCACGACGACATAGTAGGTTCCAGACGACGTCGCCGTGTAAGAAAAATAGCTGTCGCTTCCTGCTGCGTAATCATTCGCAGCCTGATCGTCATTGCTCAGGTAGAGGTAGTTGCCTGAAGAATCCAAGAGCCACAACGAACTGTCGAGGCTGCTCAGATTGCTGCCATCGTCGAGATAGTAGGCGTCGATATCGGCGGAAATGGTCTGACCCGCCGTCAACGAAACCTCATAGATATCGACATCGGCGTAGGTGTAGGAACCGTCACCGAGATAGCCCTCAATTTCATATTGCGTGTCCACCACCGGAGAAACGGTCTGCGCCGTAGACAACGAATCGTTGCCCTCCACCGAGACCAGATCGGCCGCCAGCATCTGGCGAACTTCGAGCTGTTCCTGCCGAACATGACGCAATTTCTTGCGACGCCTAGAAGCGGGCTCGTCGCGCCACTTTAACCCAAGTTTCGTAAGCGTTTCCGTCCAACTACGAATCGACCGACGCATGCCGAGAGCCCTCTCGCAAGAGACCAAAGCGGGTTACTCAAAAGACAAGTCCCCGGCCGTCAAATAGAGTGTGCTCAAGCCCCTCGCGATCTTCTGCAAGGTGGTGCTGGCTCTCCAAAACGGGGGGGTGCACAACAACTTAGCAAAGTCAATGTTCGGAATCAACTATTTCCAGAACATCTTTCCGTTAAGCCGCAAGTCTTGAAATACAAGCACCTTACAAACACGCTCGTCGACGCAACACGTATCAGTGCGACGCAAAATACCAGCCAGGACATCAAAATTAGACCAACCGGCAAAACCCTGCCAAGCGACAGAGACAGAAATATCACCCCCTGTCAGCGAGGACCTCTTCCAGCGGGCCAAGATGCTTCTGATAGCGTTTCCATGCCCCCACCGAAGAATGATAAACAGGCTGGCGAACCTGCCACTTACTCGGCGTTTGGACAGCTCGATTCGAAGCGTGGAAGCGAAGGCAGGAATCGTCCCAAGGCAAACCACAGAACTCGACCAACTGCCGACTGACGCGGTCGGGATCGGCGACCAGTTCCTCGTACTGGATGTCGAGGATTTTCAAGGGAGTCGCCTCCTTCCAGTGCGACATCAGACGGAGGTATTGCCGGTAGTAGCGGGCGCACGCCTCCAAGTCACAGTAGGGCCAATCGAGGTTTTGGCGGAAACAAGAGATGCAGACATCGCGCGAATCGCGCCGCACGTTGATGATATGGGCGCGAGGAAAAAGCATCGCCACGAACCCGAGATGCCGGAAGTTGGTCGGCATCTTGTCGGTAACCCGCTTTGCTGCAGAGCTACGACTGCGCAACTGGCCTAGATAGGACTCCGCCATCTCTTTCACCAACACCCCATCGAGCTTTTCCACGGCCTGAGGGTAACGCACGTCAACGCCCAAGCGACGAGGCATCGACAGGGTTAAATCCGTGATGTCCATCAACTCGCCTGCCCCGCAAACTTCGGGGTGGCTCGAGAGGATTTGTTCAACGAGCGTCGTACCGGAACGGGGCATGCCTACGATGAAAATCGGCAAGTCGCTTTCCGATCCTACCAACTGAGGGCGTTCACCAAAGAAGCTCGAATGAAAGGTCTCCTTTAAAGCGAGAGTTCGATCCCAATCTGACTTTCGTACACCTTCTCTGTCGCCCTCTCGACTTCTTTTTCGAGGATCTTCGTTCTTCAGGCGATTGGCGATTTGGTAATGCTCAAAAGCGGAGTCGTAGTCTTGAACTGCATCGAAAAGTACGCCTAGTGCGAAATTCAAGAACACCTGATCCTGAAGCGACAAGGGATCTTGCTGCAATAGAGCCTGTATTTGGCGAATCGCCTGCGGTTTGTCTTGCGTTTTCCCGGAGCGGGCCAGTTCATACTGCGACAAGGTTCGCAAAGGATCAATTTCGATCGCCCGAGAAAAACTCGCGCATGCCTGGTCGACGGCGCCTTGCTCCAGGAAAATTCGTCCCAGCGCCTCATGGGCATGCGCAAAATCAGGCTGCCGACGAATTGCTTCTTGCACCTTTTCCAAGGCTTCGGCGTGGCGGCCCAATTGGATCAAGGCGCGGCCCCAGGCGTCAAAAGCTTCTGCGCTGGGCGCAAAGCTGGCCGCCGCACTCAAATGCCGAAGCGCCTTCTCGCCTAGTTCTTCCCGTTCTTCCAGATCAAGTTTCGCTCGAACCTCCGGAGCAAGCCGCGCGGAAAGAATCATACCGAGCAAGAGGTGCGCCGGAGCGAACTTGGGATCGGTTTGCAACGCGTTAACGCAAGCTTGCACGAGTTGCTCGACATCGCCCAGCATCTCACAGCACGTCGCCAGTTCCAGCAATGCCGGGGCATGACAAGGCGCCATCTTCAGGATCTCTTGAAGTAGCCTGGCGCATGCTTCGTAGTCGCCCCGCGACTTTTGCACGAACGCCAGTTCGAGTCGAGCTTCATGGAAATCCGGATTCAATTTCAGAGCTTGGCACAGACTCGTCTCTGCTTGATCTACGTTACCGGCCTTCCGTTTGGCGACGCCTGACAAAAAATGGGCTCGGAAGTGCTGTGGATCAAGCCGGCACGCCTGTTCCAAGCTTGCACTCGCCTCCGGCAGACGGTCCTGCGCCAATTGGCTGACGCCGAGGTTCGTATGAGCCATCGCGTCGCCTGGAAGTTCTTCCGCCAATTTCGTGAAAACGGCCTCGGCTTCCTCGTGACGCCCAAGGTTGCCCAGCGCTTCGCCAAGCAGGCTTCTCAGCTCTCGGTTCCCAGGAAAACGCCTTACCGCTTCGGTCAACATCTCAATGGCCGGCTGTTGTTCGCCGCGGGACTTCAGCATCTGTGCAAGTTGAACGTAGGCATTGGCGTTGTGCGGATTGGCTGCCAGATACCGACGAATCTTCTCCTCCAATTCGGTGCTTTCGCGCTGAGTGCGCAATGGCGCCGCAGCTTCTTGCTGAGCGCTTGCTGGACGAAGCCTTTCAGAGATCGCCGCGAGATTCCGTTTTGCTTCGACGCAGCCAGAGTCAAGCGACGCCGCTTTTCGAAAACTCGATTCCGCAGATTGCAGGTCGCCAAGCGCCATCTGAAGAACCCCCAGACTGTTATGCAAGACTCCGACAGAAGGCTTCAAATCCACAGCCTGTTTCACCAACACCAGCCCTTCTTGGCTTCTCCCTTGTTCGTGAAGATTCAACCCCAACAGATGAAGTGCGTTCGCATCCGTTGGTACATCCTGCAAGATCTGTCGATAGGCCCGCTCGGCAGACGCGAGATCTCCCGCTTGATGCAATTCCAAGGCCGCTTGCAGTCCGTTGTTCATCGTGTCCAATTTAGAAAAAGGAATATTCTGTTCCTGACGCCGTGAAGGCGACTGCGGCAAGAAACGGATTATTACGTGGCAACTGCCGCATGTCTAGAATTACTGACTGACAAGCTGGTCCGTCGGCGGCGACCGCGAACCCGAGAAAACATCGAAACGGCAATTCGAACATTACCCCAGAAGAAGATGGCGGCACCCCGTTTATCCAATCGACGAAAACGTCAACTTATTCAACGCACTGTTAGAAATGCCGCTTCGTGGCCCGCGGTATTCTTACTCCCTCCTTCCTTTGTAGTTCCATGTAAGCTCGCAAGTCTTTCTCCGAAACCCGCTTGCACGATACGAACTCGTAGCAGGGAAGCTCGCCAGTTGCGATCAGTTTATACACCGTGCCGATACAAACTCGCAGTTCGCTCGCCACTTCTTTGACGGTTAGCATCGCGTGATCATCAAGTGACGAGTTCGGAGCGATCGGCTAAGCTGAATGCCATTCGATAGTTTTCCTCGTTCGCACGGTGTCACGGATGACATTTCAGTTCAAAGATCAACTTGACGCAGCCACCGAGCAGCGCAGCCAAGCCTACTTTGCAACGCTCTCAGAGAAGGATCAGCGTCGATTTGCTGCTTTAGAAGCCCAGCGGCTGGGGCACGGCGGCATTGGCTACATCGCGAGACTGCTGGGGGTTTCCCGGAGCACGATCGAGCGCGGTATCCGCGAAATGGCGCAGCTCCCTGAAGATCCGGCTGCCGGTCGGATTCGTCGCCCCGGCGGCGGCCGAAAAAAAGAATCGACTCCGACAGCAGACTTGAAAGCAACCTGATTGACTCATTGGATCTGCAAACTGCTGGCGATCCTGATGATCCCGACGCCGTCTTCACCAGCCAGACTCCAGCTCAATCCGCCGACAAGGGTGACCGTTGCGGGGACGCCGGTCCATCGCAACACCGTCAAGACGTGGTATCGCGAGATCGGGTTGGGCCTGCGGCAAATCCGAAAAGGCATTGCCGGGGGACACTCTCCCGATCGCGGGCAGCAGTTTGATCGAATCGGTGAACTGACAAACCTGTACGACCGCCAGGGTAATCCTGTCTTTTCCGTCGACACCAAAGCTAAGGAATTCCTTGGTCACCTGTATCGCAAGGGAAGGATTTACGGCACCGCCGCCCTGCAAGCTTTCGACCATGACTTCCCGAGTTGGGCGGACGGCAAGTTGATCCCTCATGGAATTTACGACATCCGCCGAAACGTCGGGCACATCAACCTTGGCCTGAGCCATGACACCAGTGAGTTTGCCGCGGACAGTTTGCGTTGGTACTGGAGCCGAATTGGCAGGCAATGCTATCCCGAGGCGACGAGCATTTTGCTGTTGTGTGATTGTGGTGGCAGTAACGCCGCCAATCGCCACCTCTTCAAGTACTACCTTCAGCGTTTAAGTCAATCGACTGGGCTGCCGATTCGAGTCGCTCACCTGCCGAGCTACTGCAGCAAGTACACCCCGATTGAGCGTCGGTTCTTTGCGCATGTCGGCCGGGCCTGCTCAGGCCGCCTGTTTGACTCACTCGCTACGGTGGTTGATTTGATGCGACAAACCAGCACGCGAACGGGACTGCGAGCGACCGTCAATGTGATCCGCCGTGCGTACGAGACCGGCCAGAAGATCACCGACGAAATGAAGTCTCGCCTGAATCTCATTTACGACGAGGTTCTACCGAAATGGAACTACACAACAAGCCTCTGAGTTCGGCAGTTGTTCTTCACGCGTTGCTAACCATCGTCGGATCTTTGTGCCCCATGAGATGAGCAACCGAGATCGGGTCAACGCCACCCTTGGTCAGGGCCTCCGTCGCGAATGAGTGCCGGGCGCCATACGCGATCACGCGGAAGCCGACTGTTTTGCTGACGCGGGTCAATTTGCACTTGATCGAATCTATAGTCCAAGGGCGACCTCGCTGGTTCCGAAACAAGGCTCCGGCAGGATGATCCTTCGCCAGACGATCGAGAATCGCTTTTGCGTCCGGAACCAGGTAGATCACCCGCGGTTCGTGTTCTCCCTTCGATTCATCGGCAGGGAAGATAACGAGATCGCCGTGCAGATGGCGGGCCTCGATCGACCGGGCTTCGATAGGGCGGCAGCCGGTTAGGTAGAGGAAGTCGAGCAGGTCGCCGAGCGGGCCGGGCACATTCTCTCGAATCAACTTCCATTGCTCGGGCGTGTAAAAGACGTCTCTTCGCCTTCTTTTCGGCTTCTTCATTCCCTTGATTGGATTGCAGGAGAGATACTCTTGCTCAACCGCCCAATTTAACATTCGCTGCACGATTCCTACCGCATCGTTCTGCGTCGTTGTGCCAATTTCGAGACCTTCATGCCATTTGCGAATTTGGTGGATGCGCAGCTGGGAAGGGCGCAACCGCTTGCCGACTGACCCGATAAATGATTTCAGGAAATACCGATGACGCTGGTAGGTGTTCGGTTTGCGGTTCGCCTGACACCAATCGAGGTAGGCCTGTGATAGCTCGTAAAGCGTGGTCACCTCGGCCGTGACCTGCTCGCGATCGGCCATTAATTCGTGGAATTTTGCATGGGCGGATTCTCGGTCTTTCCCAAGCGAAATTTGCCGACCGGCGATGCTGCAGTACCAGCTATTGGTCTGCTTGCGAAAGAAGGGCTTTGGCTGCCGTGGCATGGCTTGCTCTCCAATTCGTGCATTGAAACGTGCATTTGGCGTTTCAATCGTTGGAAGCAAGCGGCGAAAAGCAAGAAATCGCCGAGAAAAAATAAGTGGAGCTGAAGAGATTCGAACTCTCGACCTCTGCATTGCGAACGCAGCGCTCTCCCAGCTGAGCTACAGCCCCAAATTGGATTGTCGGATTTTAGTAGGTCGCCCGCAGGCTGTCTAGGTCCCACATCGGCTAGACGCCGCTTCTGGCTTTCCGGTTCGCGCCGCGAGCGGCATAAAACGCACCGGCGGCACAATCGACCGCAATTACAACCCCAGGCTGGCCGAGTTCGCCTTCTTTTGGGCGTCGCGGCCCAGTTTGTCGGTGATCGCGTTCCACTCGATGGCGGTCTTTTCGAGGGCCTCCTGCGGGGCTGCGTCGCCGGCCAGGATCGCCGTGACGGCCGCGTCCAGTGCCTTCAGGTATTGGTCGGCGCCGGGCAGGTTCAAGTTGATCGCCTCGGCAGAGCTAAGCGTCAGGGCGACCGCTTCGCCGTAGGTGCTGGCGCCTTCGGAGCTGAGCCGCGGATCGACCCATTGGGTGATGCCGCCGATGTTGGTGTTGCGATAGACGGTCGTCGCCCCGCTAGCGGGAGAAACCTGCGTGGCCGAGTCGGTGGCCGACAGCAAGATCAGCCCCAGGGCCGCGTCTTGGGCGTTGTGCGTACTGCGCGACACCGAGCCGATCCGGCCGCTGGCCGTTAGCAGCGGCACCGACTCTGCCCGACCTCCGCGACGCTCCTCCCAGGTCTCGATCAGTTGGTTCCAATAGCTGGCGGCGCCGGGGATCGGGGCGAAGTCAGGCGTGAACTCCAGTTTGTCTTCGTTGGCTTGCGACTTCGGCGAGAGCCAACCAATCGCCAGGGCCGACTTGCCGGCCAAGAATTGCTGTCCCACTTCGGCCGGCAACAAGGCCTGCAAATCGGCCGGAATCGACTGGGCGATTTTTTTCAGGTCAGTGGCGCCCTTCACAAACGCCTGTTGCGAGATCAGCGGATCGACCGAACCCAGGCCAAATAGCACGGCGTAGTTGCTGGGGTTCTTGGCGTAAGCGGCGCTACGGGCGAGGAACAACTTGCCGCGCCAATCTTCGGCCAGCGGCTCGAGCGTCGGCGCGGCGAACTGCGGCGCGTCGCCGGTACAGAACTCGCTGGCCGCGATTCGGTCGACGCAGTTCTGATACGCTTCCCACGTCTCGGGAATTTCCAGCTCCAGTTTCTCCATCACCTCAGGCCGAACCATCAGCACCAAGGTTTGCGAACCATACGGCACGCCATACGTTTCACTTCCCCAATCCAGCTCCATCCGCCGGACCGACGAAAAGACGTCGGCCAGGTCGAGCGCCTCGTTGTCAAGCAAATCCGCAGGCAGCGGCTCGATCCACTGGCGAGCGATCAGCTCGCCCAACAACTGCGGCGGGTAGATCACTGCATCGGCGTCGACCTTGTCTGACTTCAGCAGCTCCGCGGCGGTCGACTGCTCTAGCTCTAGCGAGCGTTCTTCGCGCGCTTGCCACTCTCGCTCGATCGCTTCGGCCAGCGGCGCGTCATCCAGAACCAGCAGTTTGAAAGGTCCCGCGGGCCGCGGCTGTTCGACCACCGGCGGCTCTGGCTTGGGGCAACCCAGCGTAAAACCCAAGGTGATCAGAGAAAATGCGAAACAGACGAAGCGACTCATGTTGCGGCGCGATCGAAAAGGGACGAGAAAGAGGATGGTGCAAATAGCATCGTAGTCGGCCTATTCGCCATGGGTCAAAGGGTTGATTTCCTGCAAAGCGGCCGCGAGCTTAATTTTGGCTGATCTTCACGAAAAAGAAAACTTGCCGGCGCCGTTGGTGGCGGAAGAAAAATGAGACACAATATGGGATTCCCCCTTCTTATCGCTGATTCGCAACGCCCCGCACCCTAAGGAATTCTCGTGAGCATCTACCTGGGAATTGATATCGGCACCTCCGGCACCAAGACGATCGCCATTCGCGAAGGTGGCGAAATTCTCGCCGAGTCGACCGCCACTTATCCGCTGCATCACCCCAAACCGATGTGGAGCGAGCAAGACCCGGACGATTGGTGGAACGCGGTGGTTAAGACGGTTCGCCGCGTCGTGAAAGAAGCGAAGGCCCGCCCAGGCGAAGTCAAAGCGATCGGCCTGTCAGGGCAAATGCATGGCTCGGTCTTCCTCGACAAAAGCGACCAGGTGATCCGCCCTGCCCTGCTCTGGAATGACCAGCGCACCGTCGCCGAATGTGCCGAGATCGAAGAGCGAGCCGGCGGTCGGGCCAAGCTGATCAAGATGGTCGCCAATCCGGCGCTAACCGGCTTCACTGCCCCCAAGATCCTATGGCTGCGCAACAACGAACCGCGCAATTACGCGCGTCTGGCGAAGGTGCTGCTGCCGAAGGATGAAATCCGCCGCCGCCTGACCGGCGAGTACGCCACTGAGGTGAGCGACGCCAGCGGGATGTTGCTATTGGACGTGGCGAAGCGAAGTTGGTCGAAGCGGCTTCTCTCGAAGTTGGAACTGGACGAGTCGATCCTTGGCACGGTCTACGAGTCGGAAGAAGTTACCGGCACGCTGACCGCCGAAGCGGCGAAGCGTCTTGGTCTGACCACCGACTGTGTGGTGGTCGGCGGCGCCGGCGACTGTGCGGCCAACGCGGTTGGCAACGGTGTTGTGAAACAGGGGACTCTCGCCAGTTCGCTCGGCACCTCCGGCGTGATGTTCGTTCATAGTGACGAAGTCGCGATCGATCCGGCTGGTCGTCTGCATACCTTCTGTCATGCGGTTCGCGGCAAGTGGCACATGATGGGGGTCACGCTCTGCGCCGCCGGCACGCTCGAATGGTTCGTGCAGCGGCTCTGCGCCGATCTGCGGAGCGGTCGTGGCAAGCAAGATCCCTATTCCGTCTTGAACGCCGAAGCGGTCGACATCGCCCCCGGCAGCCAAGGGTTGTTCACCCTGCCTTATCTGGCCGGCGAACGAACCCCGCACGCCGACCCCAACGCCCGCGGCTGCTTCATTGGCCTGACCCTCAGTCATACCCGCGGCCACGTGACCCGCTCGATCATGGAAGGAGTCGCCTACTCGCTGCGGGACAGCTTAGAGATCATCTCCGACCTCGGCGTGCCGGTGCGTCAGATTCGGGCCGGCGGCGGCGGGGCAAAGAGCCCGCTCTGGCGACAGATTCAGGCCGACGTCTTCGGCAAGAAGGTGGTGACGATCAACGCCGAGCAAGGCCCGGCTTACGGCGTTGCGCTATTGGCCGCGACCGGCGCCGGCGCCTACAAGAATATCCAGGAAGCGTGCGCCGCCACGATCCAGGTGGTCAACGAGACGTCCGTCGATCGGAAAGCGGCGAAGATTTACAACGAGGCGTTTCCGGTATATCAAGGACTGTATAAGTCGCTGAAGGAGGACTTCCAGCGAATTTCGGCGCTCGGCCAGTAACGCAACCGCAGGAGAGCCCCCATGGCGCCCCGCTTTTATCGCGAATCGGAAGTCGCGCAGGTCCTCGACATGTCGACCGCCGTGGAGGCGGTCGACGAGTGTCTGAAACAACTGGCGATCGGCGGCGCCGAGAACGTGCCGCGGCGGCGGTCACGAACCTCGGGGTTCGTCCTCCACTCGATGAGCGCGACAGCCGGCTACCTGAACGTCGCCGGCTGGAAAGAATACGCCACCACCAAAAGCGGCCATCGCTTCCACGTCGGACTGTACGATTGCGAATCGGGCTTGATCAAGGCAGTGATCGAGGCCGACCGTCTGGGGCAGATGCGCACCGGCGCAGCGACCGGCGTGGCGGCTCGCTATTTGGCGCCAGGCCCGATCACGCAGATGGGGCTGTTCGGCGCCGGCTGGCAGGCCGAAGCGCAGTTGGAAGCGATCAAAGCGGTTCATCCGCTGACGCGGGCCTTCGTGTATTCGCGCGATGAGACGCGGCGGCAATCGTTCGCCGCCCGGATGAGCGACCAACTGCAAGTTGAGATCATCCCGGTGCACGATCCGCGGGAAGCGGTCGAAGACTTGCCGCTGGTCATCACCGCCACCGCCAGCAAGACGCCGGTCTTTGACGGTTCGCTACTGGCCGAAGGCGCGTTGGTTTGCGCAATGGGAAGCAACTGGCTGCAGAAGGCGGAACTCGACGTCAACGCGCTGCGGTTGGCCGATAACGTCGTCTGCGATTCGATCGAGGCCTGCAAACTGGAAGCCGGCGACTTTGTCGAAGCCCAAGAGCAAGGCTATTTCGACTGGGACAAACCGGTCGAGCTGGGCGCCGTGCTGGCCAACCTAGCGGTCGGACGCAACAACAAAGATAGCGTGGTGATCTTCAAGTCGGTCGGCCTGGCGATCGAGGACGTCGCGCTGGCCGAAAAGTTCTACCAACGGGCGATCAGCAATCCGGGGCTTGGCTGCTCGCTGCCGTTTTGAGGAAGTTACCGTTTTGACGGGTTCTCAAGCTGCGGCTTCTCGGTCAGATCCAGCTTCGGCGGCTGCGGCGCTTCGTTGAGCGCCGACACGGCGACTTCCGACACCAGGTGCGATTCCCACGCGTCGCAGCGAACTTCGACGCGATAGATCTGCCGGCCATGCTCGTTGACCGTCGCGAGAATCTCCAGGTCGACATGCCCCCGCGGAGCAAGCGTCATCGGCTGAAAAGCGGCCTGGCCAACGGCCAGTCGTCCCTCGGCGCCTTCCAGCTTTATCGGCTCGAGCCCTTCCGAGAAGAAGATCATCGCCGAGACGTCGGGCGCCGGCTTATCACTGAGGTTGACGATTCGCAAGCCGAAGTTGGCGCCTTTGCCGACGGCGATCGACTTGGGTGGCGAAAAGACTTCGACCCGCAGCGCGTCAATCGGCGCCGCACTTTCCGGTGAGAATTCCTCAACCGGCGCCGTCGTTTCTTTCGCGGGCATTTCCGCCGATACGACCTGGGCCTCGCTCATCGGCGGCTGGGTCACGATTGGTTCGACCGGAGCCGGGTCAACGCCAGAGACGATCAGCGTCGTTTCGTCGTCGAGCAGACCGACCAACTGTTGCCACGGCAGTTCGCTCGACTCGGCAGAGCTATCGTAGAGCGTCACATCGGCGACCGCCAGCGTCGTCTTCTCTTCGTCGGCGGTCCGCAGCAGTTGGCTACGACCGTTTTGAATCTCGGCCGGCAATTGGTGGATGGCGAAAGACCGGGCGAAACCACTGCCGGTCCACAGCGTAAGCTCATTGCGATCGGCGTCTAAACGCAACGTTAGCGGTCCGTCGATCACCTTCAAAGCGTCGCCCGCTTCCGGCTGCTGTTCCGCTTCCAGTCCGTTGATCGCGCGTAACAGCGACAGCGGCAGCTGACGTTCTGTCGCAATTTTTTCTAGCGTGACGCCCCCTTTGACCGTCACGGCCGGCAGCGCCAGATGTTTGTGCGGGGCGAACACGATCTTGTCCGCCAAGGGCTGCAGCGTCGCCAACAGTTGCCGGCGCTGATCATCGCTGAGGTCTTCTCGCTGTAGGGCGGTCGACAACATTCGGTAGCCGAGAAAGGGTTTTCCATCCGTCAGGTTCTTTTCCGCCTCCATGATAAGCTCGCCGGTCGGCCGCGATTTCCAACCTTCGACGGGGGGCGATTTCGGCAGTTCGTCGGCAAGCTGGGCGGTCGTCTCCGGCGTCTCAATCTTGGCGGCCGTCATGGTCGGCGGAGCGATTTCGGCGGCGCTGGGAAGCGAAATCTCCGGCGCCGGGTTGGTCGACAGCACGATCGTCGGCGCCTGCGGCGTCTGTTTGTCGAGCGAGGAGAACGACTGCGGCGCGAAGAGGGGCGCTTCGTCGTAGCTGGCCTCGTCTTCCGTCGAATTCAATCCGGCGTAGTGGGTCAAATAAATCACGTAGCCCGAATAACCGACGCAGACGATCAGCCCCAGGACAAAGAGATTTCGGACAATTGACACAGCGACCTACTCCGTTTGGCGGCGAATACTTCCAACGCTGTCACCTCGATTACCAAATCAGCGGAGTCCGTTCTAGAGCAATTCCTAGAAACCGGTTTTGGGCCAGCGGCGCGCGACAGCCGAAAACGAAAGAATTAGAAACTTTACTTTTTCCCTCCCCTCGCCTAAGCTAGTCGTTGCCACCTGCTTTTCCGTCGTCGACCTTTCTGGACCATACTCATGGCAAGCGAAGACGCAACGCGAACGCCGCGAAGAAGTTACGGCGCAATCATCCGCGACAGCAGTTCGTTCATGACGTCGCTGATTTTCCACCTGGCGGCGGTCGTCATCCTCGCTTTGCTCACCTTCGACCCGACGCCCGACGACGGCGTGCGAGAAATCGTACTCGAGGAATCGGTCGACCTGCCGCTCCAGCGGCAATTGGAAGATGAGCTCCAGGAAATCACCGATCTGGCGACCGAGATGAGCGTCGCCAGTTTGCCGCAAGAGCTAGCCGGCATGTCCGGCACGGCGCCAGCATCCCTGTCGGCGCCAGAGATGGTGACCGAACTGCTGGACGGCGACAGCGTTCCGGACGTCTCGTTTGTCGACATCCAAGTCTTGACGCAGTCGAACGAGACCTTGATGAAGGAACTGCCGGTCGGCGCCCAAGGCGCCTCCAACGCGGTCGTGAAAGACTATAGCGAAGCGATGGACCGGATCGCCCAAGAGCTGGTCTGGATGCTCGACAAAGGAGAAGTGGTCGTTCTGTGGGTCTTCGATCAATCGGAAAGCATGAAAGACGACCAGGCCAAGATTCGCGAACGGATCGGCCGCGTCTATGACGAGTTGGGTATCGTCGGCTCTTCAGAGGACGAAGCGCTGACCACCGCGGTCGCCAGTTACGGCGCCAACTTTCAGATGCATACCCAGGCGCCCACCAGCGATCGTAAAGAAATCGACGCGGCGATCGCCAGCATTCCAGTCGACGCTTCCGGCAAAGAGATGACGTTGCCGGCCGTGATGGAAGTGATCGAACGGCATAAACGTTACGCCCAGAAGGCGAAGCGGAAGATGGCCGTGATTCTCGTTTCGGACGAGAGCGGCGATCCGGAAGGGAACAAACAGCTCCTCGAAAAGACGATCGAAACGGCGAAGATCGCTGAGTGCAGCGTTTACACCATGGGACGCGAAGCGATGTTCGGCTATCCCTACTCGCATGTGCGGTGGCAAAACCCCAACACCGGCGAAGTCCATTGGCTGCCGATCAATCGCGGCCCCGAGACCGGCTTGATCGAACAGTTGCAGACCGACGGCTTCGGCAAGCGGTACGACTCGCTCACCAGCGGCTACGGCCCGTACGAACAAGTCCGCCTGGCGAAAGAAACCGGCGGCATCTTCTTTATGCTTCCCGGCGAAGAGACCAATCTGGTCGGGCTGAAGGACTTCAAGTACGACGTCACCGCGATGGAGCCGTATCGCCCCGATTTGCGGCAGCGCGACGATTTGATGCGCGAAGCGCTGAAAGATCCGCTTCAGACCGTGATGAGCAAGGTGATCTACGACCTCAATCCGTACAACAAAGAAGTCGCCGACATCGTCCAAATCCGGCACCGCTACTCAACCAAGTTCCCCGAGTTGGTCGAGCAGGTGAAGGTCGAGCTATCGCAGTTGAAACCGTACGTGCAGTACCTCGACCGCGCGATCGTCGAAGTCGAGAAGGCGAAACCGCTGCGGGACGGATCTCCCTCTTACCGCCAACAGGCGAACTACGACTTGCTGTACGCTCAGTTGCTGACCTATCGTGCCCGGGCCTACGAGTATGGAGCGGCGGCGACGGCGTTCATCCAGCAAGCGCCGCAGCAGCCGAAGCTCCCGTCGACCAAGCATGAGTTTCGCGCCTGGCAGCGCGGCACCACCAAGCGCCTTCTTGCCGAGGATTTGACCGGCGACGACGTCGCCCAGGCGTCAGAGCTCCTCAAAGAGATCATGAACGAATACACAGGCACACCGTGGGCCGAACGGGCCAAATGGGAGCTGAATCGCGGCTTTGGCTGCCGATTCTCGGCCTGGATCTTTGACGGCAGCAAGTTCCCGAACTCGAAGAACGCCCCCAAGATCCCGGTGCCGAAGCTGTAGCTGTAGCTTGCCAGCGACAGTCGCCCGGCTATCTTGCTGGGCAACTTCTCTCCTGCGCTTTTTCCGCAGCCACGGAATATCTCTCTCTTGCGCAAACCGAATAGTCGCGTCGTGCGAAGCGATGCGGCCCCCCCGAAAATCGGCGCAGCTCCTTTCCGGGCAATCGATTAGAAACAAAGCCTTTGGAGAATTCCGCTTTACGCCGTAAGATAACTAATGGCGGAGCTTTAGTTTCCCCTAGCAATCCCCCCACGCCTACTAGCAATTCATGTCTCAGGCACCTGTACCAATCCATATGCCGGCTGGCCAGCCGCCGCTCGACGTGCCCGAGTTCGGGGACGCTCAGCCGGCGTCGGGCAATCTGCTAAAGGGGAGCAGCTCGTTTCTCGCCTCGTTGATCTTCCACATGTCGCTGGTGATCCTGCTGGCGCTGGTCACGTTTGATCCGCCCATCGATCGCGCCGACCATGCCGTGGTGCTGGATGATGTGGTCGAAGAGCCGCTGGAACGTCCCTTGGAGGACGAGCTGGATGAGCTAGAACATCTGGCGACCGAGATGTCGATCACGTCGATGCCGAGTGCGGTCTCGGGACTTTCCGGCATGGCGCCGGCTTCGCTGGCCGCGCCGCAGTTGGAAACGAAGCTGCTGGAAGACATGCTTGGCCCCGACGTCACGCAGGTCGAAATGCAGCTGCTGAACAAGCCGAACGACACGCTGATGAAAGAGCTGCCGGTCGGCACGCAGGGCGTCGCCAACGTCGTGGTCGGCGATTACAACGAAGCGATGGACCGGCTGACTCAAGAGTTGGTCTGGATGCTCGACAAAGGAGAAGTCGCCGTCGTCTGGCTGTTTGATCAGTCGGAAAGCATGAAGGACGACCAGCTGAAAATCCGTCAGCGGATCCATCGGGTCTACGACGAGTTGGGCCTGGTAGGCGTCGCCAAGGACGAAGCGCTAACCACCGGCGTCGCCAGCTATGGCTCTGGGTTTGAACTGCATACCCGCACGCCGACCAGCAATCGCGAAGAGATTGACGAAGCGATCGCCGAAGTGCCGGTCGACCCCAGCGGCGAAGAGCTGACCTGCCAGGCGATTATGGAAGCGGTCAAACGCCATCGCCGCTACGCCCAGATCTCGAAACGGCAATTGGCGATCGTGCTGGTCACCGACGAAAGCGGAAACGACGACAACAATCAGCGCTACCTGGAAGAGGCGATTCAAGCCTGTCGCCGCGCCGACAGCCGCGTTTACGTTCTGGGTCGTGAAGCGATGTTCGGCTATCCCGAGGCGCAGGTTCGCTGGGAAGATCCGCAAAACGGCAACATTCATCTGCTGCCGATCGATCGCGGTCCCGAAACGGCGATCGTCGAACAGTTGCAGACCGACGGCTTTGGCATTCGCCGCGACGCCATGCCCAGCGGTTATGGCCCCTACGAGCAAGTTCGGCTGGCCAAAGAGACCGGCGGCATCTTCTTCATGTTGCCTGGCGAAGAAAAGAACATCAACGAACTGAACGATCGTCGCTATGACGTCGCCGCGATGGAACCGTATCGCCCCGATCTGCGTCCCCGCCGCGATCAGATGCGGGACGCGATGCAAGATCCGCTGCAGGCGGTTCTCTCGAAGGTGATCTACGACCTCAACCCGTACGAAGCGTCGGTCGCCAACGTCATTGAGATCCGCCGCTTCTTCTCGGCCGACTTCGAGCAACTGTCGACGCAGGTCCGCATGGAACAGGCGAAGATGCTGACCTATATCGACTACCTCGACAAGGCGATCGCGGCGATCGAAAAAGCGGCGCCACTGCGTGACGCGTCGCCGAACGTTCGCCAGCAAGCGAACTACGATTTGCTCTACGCGCAGCTGCTCGCCTATCGCGTGCGGGCCTACGAGTATGGCGCCTACGTGACCGAGTTCGTCAAGAATCCGCCGCGAGTCCCCCAGCCGCCGACTCCCAAACATGAGTTCCGCGGCTGGTCGCTCGACACCGTCAACAAGCTATCGGCCGAGTCAATCACCAAGGCCGATATCGAACACTCGCGCGAGCTGTTGAACGAGATCATCGCCGAACATCCCGGCACGCCCTGGGCGTCGCGAGCGAAGTGGGAGCTGGAGCGCGGTTTCGGCATCCAGCTGGTTCCCTCGTTCTTTGACACGACGCGCTTCCCACGACGCCGCGGCAATGCTCCTGCTCCGCCCCCGACGCCGATTCCGAAGCTGTAAGGCAGCTGACTACTTCTTTTTCGGTTGTCGCTTCTTCTTGTTCTGAAACTCCGGAAGCCGTTGACCACTGCGGCGATCGAACTTGTCCGGCGTCAGTTGGGCCGTCATTTCGTCTTCGGTGCGGTTCTTCCACGCTTGATACTCTTGCCGCATCGTCGCCAGCGTCTTCGCATACGCCGGGTCATCGACCAGGTTCTTTAGCTGATACGGGTCGTCGACGACTTCGTACAACTCTTCCTGCGGGCGCGGCGCCACCAGCGGGCCACGTTGATCGGCAGGCAATTTCCCTTCGGCCTCCAACTTCAGCATCGTTTGAAAGGTCGGACTGTTGACCGCGTCAGCCGGCGGCGAACCAGTCAGTTGCGGCAATGCGTTGTAGATGTAGAGAAACTGTTTCGAGCGGACGCTGCGTTCGAACGCTTTGTAGTCGTGCCAGTTGTGCTCCGAGACGACATAGTCTCGGGTCTGGGCCTTGGGATTTTCCAAGATCGGGGCGAACGACTTGCCTTGAAAGCTGGGACCGACCGGCAATCCGGCCAGCTGCAAAATGGTTGGCGCGATGTCGATCGAACTGATCAGGCTGTCGGTCGTGGCGCCCGCTTTGACATGGCCGGGCCACTGCACGATGAACGGCGTCTTGACGCCGCTGTCGTAGATCGTGATCTTGCTGCGCGGGAAGGGACGTCCATTGTCGGCCATGAAGAGGATAAACGTATTGTCGAGCACGTTCTGCTTCTTGAGCAGCGCCATCACCTTGCCAGTGTAGTCGTCCAGCCGCGAGATCTCGTCGTAATACATCCCCAGGTCGTCGCGAACCGGCGGCTCATCGGGCAGAAACGGCGGAACGACGATCTCCTGACGACCATGCGGTTGGTCGATTGTTCCTTCTTTGTAGGGACGATGGGCGTCGAACGAGGCGAGCCAGAAGAAGAACGGCTTGTCCATCGGACGCTCGCTGATCATTTTCTCCCAATTCTCACAGCCGCTGGGGCCTCCTCCCATGATGCGGTCGAAATTCACTTCGGCCGGTTTGCCGAGATGCCATTTGCCGGCCGCCCCGGTGTAATAGCCTGCTTCTTTCAGCAATCCGGCGAAGACGATCTGGTCGGCCGGCAGCGGCATATGCAGTTCGGCGGCGCCGGTGTTGTGCGGAAAGCGACCGGTCATAATGCTGCAGCGACTCGGGCTACAGGAGCTGCAGGTCAAGAACGCCGCGTCGAAACGCATCCCCACCTTCGCCATCCGATCCAGGTTGGGCGTTTTGACATGAGGATGTCCATAGGGGCCGATGTCATTCCACCCCACGTCATCTCCGATAATAATGATAAAATTGGGTCGCTCTGCGGCTGCCAGCGAGCTGCTGGCAAGAGTCATCGCCGCCAGGAAAAGCAACAAGTATCGGAGCATGATTCGTCCTTAAGGGGTGAATGCGGAAGGCTGGGGTGGGCCGATGAAGGCCCTATTCTAGTCGACGAAGATGCGTTCAATCAAATTCGGACGATAAGTGAGATTTTCGAAGGACCGCAATGGCGTTAATTTCTGTTCGAGACGTTTCGATTTCCTTTCACACCGCCCCCCTTCTGGATCAAGCCAATCTGCAGATTGAGCCTGGGGAGCGGATCTGTCTGGTCGGTCGCAACGGAACCGGAAAGTCGACGCTGCTGCGAATGCTGGCCGGCAAGCAAGCGACCGACTCGGGCGACGTTGTCGTTGGCCCTGACGTCCGCGTGGCGACCCTCTCGCAAACGGCGACCGCCGGCGAAGACCAATCGGTCTACGACCTGGTCACGTCGGGCCTGGGAGAAATGGGCGAAACGCTGGCCGAGTACCATCACCTGACCCAGCGAATCGCCCAAGGCGCCTCGGACGAAGAGATCCAGCGGCTTGATCAGCTGCAGCACAAGCTGGACATGGAAGATGGCTGGAACCAGCACCAGTGGGTTGAGCAGGCGATTTCAGCGACCAAGCTCGACGGCGACGCCAACTTCGCCAAGCTTTCGGTCGGCAAGAAACGGCGGGCCTTGTTCGCCCAGGCGCTTGCCAGCAAGCCGCACGTGTTGCTGTTAGACGAACCGACGAACCACCTCGACATCGAATCGATCCTGTGGCTCGAAGATTTCCTGATGGCGTTTGACGGCACGATCGTCTTCGTCACCCACGACCGGACGTTCGCCAAAAAGCTGGCGACGCGGGTGGTCGACATCGACCGCGGCAACCTGACCAGTTGGGCCTGCGGGTTTAGCGACTATGTCGTTCGCAAAGAGGCGGCCCTGGAAGCGGAAGAAAAGCAGAACGCCCTGTTCGACAAAAAGCTGGCGATCGAAGAGACCTGGATTCGCCAGGGAATCAAAGCCCGCCGTACCCGCAACGAAGGCCGCGTCCGGGCCCTCAAAAAGTTGCGAGAAGAATACCAGAGCCGCCGTTCGCGCGTCGGCACGGTCAAGTTCGACGTTCAACAAGCCGATCGTTCCGGCCAAAAGGTGATCCACGCCGAGAACATCAGCCACGCCTTCAAAGACCTGGTGATCTGCCGCGATTTTTCGACCACGATCATGCGGGGAGACAAGATCGGCGTGCTCGGCCCCAACGGCGTCGGCAAGACGACGCTGCTGCGGATCTTGCTGGGTGAGCTGCAACCGGACTCGGGCGACGTCACCGTCGGCAGCAAGGTCGAGATCGCTTACTTCGATCAGCTGCATGCGGCCCTGAACGAAGAGCAGACGCTGCGTGAGAACATCGGCGAAGAGAACGAATTCATCAACATCAACGGCAAATCGAAGCATGTGATCGGCTACCTGCAGGAGTTCCTGTTTACGCCGGAACAGTCGCATCGCCCGATCAAGCATCTCTCGGGTGGCGAGCGGAACCGGCTCTTGTTGGCTCGATTGTTCGCCAAACCGTCGAACCTGCTGATCCTCGACGAACCGACGAACGACCTCGACGCCGACACGCTGGAACTGCTGGAAGACCTGGTCGTCAACTACGCAGGAACGCTGATCGTGGTCAGCCACGATCGTAGCTTCCTCAACAACGTCGTCACGTCGACCATCGCCTTTGAGGGAGACGGCGTCGTCAAACAATACGCCGGCGGCTACGACGATTGGCTCGCTCAGCTAAAACGGATCGAAGAAGCGGCGAAATCGGCGCCCGCCAAACCGGTCGCCAAAGAGCCCGACAAGAAAGAGGCCGGCCGAGCCCGCAAGCTGACCAACAAAGAGCAGCAAGAGCTAAAAAAGCTGCCCAGCAAGATCGAGGCTCTGGAAGCGGAACAGGCCCAACTGCAAGAGACGATGGCCGACCCGGCCTTCTACCAAAAGTCGCCTGACGAGATCAAGAAGATCACCACGCGGCTCGACGCCATCGGCGACGAAGTGCTGGCCGCGATGGAGCGGTGGGAAGACCTGGAAACGATCGCCGGCGGCTAGAACGGCGTTACCCAGTGATCGCAAACGTGATCAGCATGACGACCCACACGGCGTCGAGAAAATGCCAATAGTCGGCGCAAATGGCGACGCCGACGTAGCTTTCATGGTCGTAGCCGCCGTGCCAAGCCCGGTTGGTGATCATCGCCAAGGTCGCCAGACCGCCAATCACATGCAGCGCATGCAGAAAAATGAGCACGAACATCAGTCCGTACATCTGCACATTGTCTCCCAGGGCTTGATGCTCGGCCAAGAGACGACATAGCCCGATCGCCTGAAAGACGAGAAACACGATCGCGAGGCCGCCGGCAGACAGCAGCCAGCGGCGAAACAGGACCTGCTTCTCGAACCGGATCGCGGCGACGGCGCGATGCAGCGAATAGCCGACGCCGAACATGAACAGCGTGCTCACCCACAGACCAACCGGAACGTTGCTGTAGGTCTCGGCCCGCTGCGACGTGTCGCTAAACCGAACCAGCAGGTAAGCGACCAAACTAGCGGCGAAGAAGATCGACAGCGTCGCGATGAAGAGCAGGAACCCGAGCCGGGCCTGGTACATCTCGCGACGCATCGGCAGAACCGAAAAAGAATCCTTAAGCATGGAATGGACTCCTATCGGCGTTCAATCCGCAAGGGAGTGCGGCCGAAGCTATTCGCCCGCCTCGAGAATGCGGGCATTGTGCTGGGCTTCGACCTGCGGTTCGTACTGGTAGGTATCTTGCAGCGTGATCGCAAGGAACAACGCGACAAAGGCCAGCGAGAAAACGAACGACAGGGTGATGAACGGCTTTTCATACCGCAAGTGCATGAAGTAGACGCCGACCAGCGTCGCCTTCAGCGTGGCGATTCCCATGGCGACCCAAATGTCGATATCGCCAAAGTCGATTTCGTAAATTCCAACCGTGACGCCAGTCAACACCAGCAGCGCCACAAAGGTGCCGATCAGCGTGCTCATCGGCATCACGTGAGCGAGGCCGTGGTCGTCGTGCGCATCGTCAGTGGAGTGTGCGTGATCGCTCATCGCGTCGATCTTCCGTTTAGTGAATCAGGTACAGAAGCGGGAACAGGAAAATCCAGATCAAGTCGACAAGGTGCCAGTACAGCCCCGTGAAGTCGACCGGTCCGAAATACTCGCTGCTAAACTCGCCGCGATGGGCACGCAAGATCAGCCAGCCGATCACTCCCATACCGCCGATGATATGGAGCGCGTGAACCCCGGTCATCATGTAATAGATGCCGAAGAAAATGTGAATGTCGCGAACGCCTTCCGCTCCGCCATGATGGCCGTCACCCTCGGCGTGCTCCGCATGCTCGTCATGTTCGTGATCGTCATGAGCATGCTCCTCACCGTGCGCTTCGCCTTCGTGCGTTTCTTCACCGGTTGCGGTCGAATCGCCATGGGCCTCTCCTTCGGCTCCTTCTTCAGCCGCGGGGGCCGGAGCTTCGGTCGAGACATAGACGCTCAGCGCCGCCTTGGTGGCTTCGGGGTATTGCTCTTGGGCAAAGCGGTTAAACATGCCCGGGTAGAGCCCATGCTGGAACTTCTCGCCGTATTCGATCGACTTCACGCCCAGGAAGACGCCAGCCAAGATCAGCGTCAGCCATAGCAACACCACCAACAGCTTCTTCTGGCTCAGCTGGGCGGCGCGAACCGCCCAGGCCATCGTAAAGCTGCTGACGATCAGCACGACGGTGTTGAACGCGCCGAGCATCGTGTTCAGCTCTTTGGCCGCATCGGTAAAGATTTCCGGATGCAGCGAACGGTAAACGGCGTAGGCGCAAAACATCCCACTGAAGAACAGGATTTCCGTGATCAGGAACATCCAGATTCCGAGCTTACCGGCGTCATATTGCTGACGCGGCGATTGGAAATGATGCGCTAGGTGTTCCGGGTGATCGTGCCCGTGACCATCTTCGTGCGTCGACTCAGCGACCGTCATCGTGCTTGTTTCCATCAGTGGCTAGACGTTTTTTTTGCGGCTCCGGGCACGACGACATATCCGCCTTCCCGTTCATCGTAACGCAAATTGTCGTAATTGTAGGGATCACCGACAGCCGGCGGCTCTTCAAAGTTATGCAGCGACGGGGGCGAGCTGCACATCCACTCTAACGTCGCGGCGCCCCAAGGATTGGCCGGAGCCTTCTTACCGCGGTAAAGCGAGTAGATCAGCACCGCGATCGCACCGACCATGCCGATCCCCAGCAGGAAGGCGCCCATCGTCGAGAGCTGGTGGTAGATCTGAAATTCTTCGACATACCGGGCATACCGACGCGGCATTCCTCGCGAGCCCATGATGAACTGCGGGAAGAAGGTCAGGTTGAAGCCCAGGAAGACGATCAGGCAGAACAAGCGTCCCGCGTTTTCGTTGTACATCACGCCGAACATCTTCGGCCACCAGTAGTACAAGCCGCCGACGAACGCGACCAACGTACCGCCCATCATCACATAGTGGAAGTGAGCGACGACGAAGTAGGTGTCGTGCAGTTGAATGTCGGTCGACAAGGCGCCCAGGAACAGGCCGGTCAGACCGCCGATCGTAAACAGGAAGATGAACGACAAGGCGTAGCACATCGGCGTCGCCAGGCTGATCGATCCCTTGTACATCGTCGACAGCCAGTTAAAGACCTTGATCGCCGACGGAATCGACACGCTAAAGGTCAAACCGCTGAAGACGACCGCCGCCAGTTGCGACTGACCGCTGACGAACATGTGGTGCCCCCAAACCAGGAAGCCCAGCAAGGCGATCGCGATCGAGCTATACGCAATAAAGCGGTAACCGAAGATATGCTTGCGGCTAAAGACGGCGACCAGTTCGCTGACGATCCCCATCGCCGGCAAAATCATGATGTACACGGCCGGGTGCGAGTAGAACCAGAAGAAGTGCTGGAACAACACCGGGTCGCCGCCCAATTCCGGATCGAAAATACCGATCCGCAGGGCACGCTCTGCGATCAGCAGCAGGCCCGTGATGCCGAGAACCGGCGTGGCGAGCAACTGAATGATCGACGTGGCGTACAGGGCCCACAGGAACAGCGGCATCTTAAACCAGCTCATTCCGTGCGGACGCATCGTGTTGATCGTCACCACGAAGTTGAGCCCGGTGAAAATCGAGCTGAAGCCGAGCACGAACACGCCCAACAACGCCAAGATGACGCGGGTGCTGGTCGTGATGCTGTACGGGGTATAGAACGTCCAACCGGTGTCGAGACCGCCGAAGACGATCGCACACAGGAAGAAGACGGCGCCGATGATCCACAGGTAGAAGCTCGCCAGGTTCATTCGCGGAAACGCGACGTCCTTTTGCCCCAGCATGATCGGCAACATAAAGTTGCCCAGCGCCGCCGGGATGCTCGGAATGATGAACAAGAAGGTCATCACCGCCCCGTGCAGCGTAAACATCTGGTTGTAGGCGTCTTCCGACAGGAAGAGCTTCTGGCCGGTGAACAACTCCGCCCGGAGCACCAATGCGAAGATGCCGCCGAGGAAGAACGAGGCCATGATGCCGATGAGGTACATCACCCCGATCCGCTTGTGATCGAGAGTAACCAACCATGAACCCAGCCCGCTGGAAGCCAACAGGTAGTTGTCTTCCCGGTGATGGGCGCCGTCGACATCGGCGGCTTGAAAACGATCTGGCGTGGCGCCAACGCTCATGGGAAATCTCGTTACTTAAGGCTCTTGATAAATTCGGAAATCGCGGTGATGTCTTTGTCGCTCAGCCGCGAACTGGGGAAGACCGGCATGACCGGCTCGTACCCGGCGACCACTTTGGCGCGTGGGTCCCGAATTGATTCACGAATGTAATTCTCGTCCATGACGACTTCGCTGCCGTCCGCCATTTTGTGGGCGGTACCAAAACCTCCCTTAAACGACGGCCCCGACTTGCGCGTTCCGTCGATCGAATGGCAGCTGATGCAGCCCTTCCGCTTGTACAGCAGTTCACCCACTTCGGCCATCGTGCGGCCTTCGTACAGGTTGGCGGCTTTCGCCACCCACGCGTCGAAGTCGCCGGTCTCATGGACGAAGACTTTGGCTTTCATGTTCGAGTGATCGCGACCACAGTACTCGGCGCAGAACAGCCAAGTCGGTTCGTGATCTTCGTCCTTGATGCCGGTCCCGGTCGAATGATCGGCCAGCACCCAGATTTCATTATAACGCCCCGGCACGCAGTCCATCTTCGTGCGGAAAGCGGGCACGAACATGTTGTGGATCACGTCTTCCGATTCCAGGATGAAGCGGACCGGACGACCGACCGGAATGTGCAGATCGCTCGACTCCGCCCCGTTGGGGTATTGGAACAGCCACGACCACTTCTTGGCGTAAACGTGGATTTCGTAGGCGTCATCCGGAGGCGTGCGAATGTTCATGTAGCCGGTGAACCCCATCACGAAGATGAGAACCAGCAGAAAAGACGGCAACACCGACCAGGTGATTTCCAGCACGTTGTTGTGCGACGGCGAAGGCTGCACCGAATGTCCTGGACGGCGACGGTACATCACGACGAAGTAGACCATCACCGCGACGATCAAGACGAAAAAGAACGCCGAGATCCAGTAGATCAGGTCGAACAAGTTGTCCACTTCCGGCGCGAACACCGAGTTCGACGGCGTGAAGAACAGGCTGCCGGCTTCCGCCAACAAGGATAAAGTGCTGAGCAAATTCATCATGCTTTAGCGCGTGGTGACAGAGATGTTCTCTTGGACGGGCAGGTTCGGATCGGACGCTTCCGCCGCTTGTTTGCGTTTGCGGAGATAGTTGGCCGCCCAATACGGAACGAGATACGCCAGCAATGCGACCAACATGGCCGCCCCGCCGAGTTTCATAATATTCGCAGCCGTCGGCCCATAGGCGCCGGTGGTTGGATCGTAGTGAAAGCAAAACAGCAGAAAGCGGTCGGTCGTCGTGCCGATCTTCCCTTCGCTCGCTTCGACCAGCGACAGGCGAAGCGTTTGCGGCGGAAAATCGACGCCATACATGTAGCGAGAAATGCGTCCGTCCGGAGTGCACAGCGTCAGCAGCGCCGGATGAGCGTACTCTTTACGCTCCGGCACATAGCGAAACGGAAACCCGATCGCATCGGCCAGCGTTTGGATGTTCTCTTTGCTACCGACCAGAAAGTGCCAACCGTCGGCGCTTTCGGGGCGACCATACAGGTCCAGGTACTTGGCTTTCGTCTCGGCCGCCTTCTCGGGCGTTTCGGTCGGGTCGATACTGACCGAAATCACCTGGTACTCCTCACCGGCGGTCCAGAGGACCTGATCCAGCCCCACCACCAAGGCGTTCAGCTGCACCCGGCAAAGCATCGGGCAGCTGGAGTAGTTCATCGAAAGGATGACCGGCTTGTTTCCTTCAAACAGATCGCCCAGGCGAACCGTTTCGCCCCGATCATCTTGAAAGGTGAGATCGAGCGGCAGTTTCTCATTGGAGTGTTCGACCACTTCCAAGCCGCGCAGCTCTTTCGGATCTTCGCCTGGCGCCACGGCGCGCACCGGCTGCACCATCCCCAGCAGGACGATCAGCAGCAAAGCGGCGTTGGTGAACTTGGCGATCGGCGACATCGGATCCTATTTCGCTTTCGTCGAGTATTCGTTCACGACCAACTGCATGGCGCGGTCGATCGGCAGGGCGACCTTGCCCTCTTGCTTGTTAACCCAGCCATAGTCGTTCATCGTCGCCCTTTGCGAGGCGATGATCGCGGCCGAGGCGTCGCTGCCCGGCTTGGCGACTTTGCTGTCATTGTGCAGGTAGTTGGCATACTGATGGTACCCGGCCTGCAAACCGACCACGATAGCGAATGTCAAAATCGCACTGACGAACCCGACCACGGCGATGACCGGGGTATTCAGGTCGTCGGCCTGGGCCGGCAGATGGGCGGCGTGTTCGGCATCGACTTCCGGAACGACAGCTTCCGGAACGACAGCTTCCGGAACGACAGCTTCCGGAACGACAGCTTCGGGAGCGGCAGTTTCTTGATCGACAGGTTCTTTATCGGCAGCGTCGGACATAGCCCAAAACCCCTTCGCTTGTTACAGGTTTTCCAACGTGAGCGCTTCGGTAAGTCGCGGATCTCGAAGCGCCAACAGCGGACGTTCGGCAGCGATCCAAGCGAGATTCCCGATGAAAAAGCCGCCCAAACCAATCAGGCACGCCAGTTCCATCAGTCCCAGCGGAAGCGCATCCGGCGAGAACTGCGGCATGACGAGCCAGTAAATGTCGAACCAGTGCATCACCAGAATGAACGTCGCCCAACCCACCATCAATGGGCGATTGCGGCGAACGTGGCGGGACATTGTTCCGAAAAACGGGATGATGAACTGTCCAAATAGTAACAGTAGCGAAACGTTCCGCCATGCGGCATTTTGTCGCACCAGGTACCAGACCGTTTCTTCCGGGATGTTGCCGTACCAGTACAGCAGGTACTGACTAAAGGCAATGTAACCCCAGAACAGGGTGAAGCCCCAGATGAATTTGCTCAGATCGTGGTAGCGGTCTACCGTAATCACCTCGGTCAATTTGCCCCACGACTGCAAGGTCGAGCAGCAGATCAGCGTGAACGAGAAGAAGGCCAACATTGCTCCGGCGAAGAAGTAGACGCCGAACATCGTGCTGAACCACATCGGATCGAGCGACATCGCCCAGTCGATCGACGCAAACGTCACCGTCAACGCGAACGCGAACACGACCAGCGGGCTCTTTTTTTCCATCCGCAGGGTCAGCTCCGGATCACCCGATTCGTCCTGAGCGGTCGATTTGGCGAAGAAGAACCGAGCGGCCAAGATCCAGACGGCGAAGTAGATCACCGCACGGATCGCAAAGAAGAACGAGTTCAGGTACGGGGCCTTCCCGGCCAAAACCGGATTGTGCTCCATCGCCTCGGCGCTGTTCCACGAGAAGAGCGAATCGCTTCCCGAGAGGACCGAGAACAAGATCGGCACGAACAGCAGCGCCATTGGCGCGAGCGTCATGGCGATGATTTCGGTAATGCGGCGGACCGAGGCGCTCCAACCGGCACGCGTCAGGTGCTGTAGGGCGATAAAGCCCAAGGCTCCCAGAGCGATGCTCAGAAAGAACAGGTAGTTGGTGAGGTAAGAGAAGAAGAAGTGACGCAGGCGATCCCCTTCAACCATGCCCATCACCAGCGCGACCAACAGCCCCGCCAGACCAGCGGCATATCCACCGACCATCAGCACCGAGCGAAGTCCTTCGCCCAGACGAACCGATTCGTCGTTGGCAACCTTGATTTCTTTTTTGTGGTGGCCCATGGTTTAGTTTCCTTGACCCTTCAGCGCGTCGGCTTCGATTTGCGGAACATCCTGAATCGTCGCGTCACGCGACTTCTGCAGCGCTTTCAGGTAGAGGACGATCGCCCAGCGATCTTCCGGCGAGATTTGAGCTCCGTAAGCCGGCATCTTGCGAATGCCGTTGGTAATCGTATTGAAGACTCGGCCAACCGGCTGCTTCGTGACGTTGGGGTCATGCAGGTTGGTCGGTTGCACCCAGGTCGGCTGCTCCATCTCAAAGGCGCGAAGCGACACCAGGCCGTTTCCTTCGCCCGAGACGCCATGGCAGACGGCGCAGTAAATGTTGAAGCGGGCTTGGCCACGCTCGATCAGAGCCGTGTCGACGTCGAGCGTTTCCGGGAAGCTGGTCACCCAATCTGGCTCCGGCGGCTTATCTTCCCCTTCCACGGCGGCGCCTTCCGCAGCGGCAGGTTCGCCGTCGGCCGGCGCGTCAACAGCCGGTTGTTCTTCGGCCGGTTGAGCGTCGTCGGCGGGCTTCGCCTCTTCATCTTGCAGCAAAGCGACGTTCTCGGTCATTTCGCCGCCGGGGACGATACCGGTGAGGTAATCGATCGGCTGCCATTCGCCGCGAGCGACCGAGCCAGGCACGCGGGGACGCATCGAGCGACCGTCGGCGAAAACCTGCGAGGTGGTCTGCGTCTTCTTTTTAAGCTGGTTATCCATGTCCTGGATCGGATGGATCCGGGGCAGCGGCGAAGTCGTATTGCGAGCGTTCCAGACCAGCATTGGCGGCACCGTCAGGGCGGCCAGGAACACGATCACCACATATTTCAGGAAGGTCGGAATCTGATCGCTGCTCGGATCGGCTTCGAGCTCGTCGATCGTAATCGGGCTGAGCTTTTCGAGCATCTCGCGATGCTTGTTCGCTTTGAACTTCGGATCGGTGGCGTCGATCGTCAGGAAGAAACGATCGTTGGTCGCCCGGGCGAAGTTTTTGTGGCGGAAGAGCGGGTTCGAGAAGTTCGGCAACTTGTTGAGGGCGAGCATCCCAAACAGGGCGCCAAACGCCGACAACAAAATCGTCAGCTCGAACGTGACCGGGATATTGGCCGGCAGGCTGAATTCCGGCTTGCCCGAGATCATGTACGGGTAACCCGAAAAGAGCGCCCCCGGCTGAACCGTGGCGTTCATGAAGTACTGCATCGCCAAGCCGGTCGCACCGCCGGTCAGGCCCATTGCCAGGACCAGCCAGGGCAGAACCGTCGGACGGATGCCGAGCGCTTCGTCGATGCCATGCACCGGGAACGGAACGTGGGCGTCGGTCTTGGTCAACCCCGCGTCGCGAACCGCTTCGCACGCTTTCAACAGCTGGTCTTGGTCTTCAAACTCGACCAACAGGCCCAGCGTTTGGGGAGTCGCGTTGTCTTTCTTATTTGCCATGATCGTTTCGGCCTAGTGGTGATCCTCTTCGCCGTGGGGCATGACGCTTTTCACTTCCGCCATGGCGACCATCGGCAGGAACCGAAGGAACAAGAGGAACAGCGTGAAAAACAAACCGAAGCTGCCGACGAACATGCCGATGTCGACCCAGGTCGGGGTGAAGTAACCCCAACTCGACGGCAGGAAGTCGCGAGACAGCGACGTGACCGTAATCACGAACCGCTCGAACCACATGCCGATGTTCACGAAAATACTTGCGATAAACATGATCCAAGGCGTCGTGCGACACTTCTTGAACCAGAAGATTTGCGGCACGCATACATTGCAGAAAATCATCGTCCAGTAGGCCCAATAGTAAGGACCAAAAGCGCGATTCTGGAACGTGAACTGTTCGTTCGCGACGCCGCTATACCACGCCATGAAGAATTCCATCGCGTAGGCGTAACCAACCATCGAGCCGGTCGCCAGCAAGATCTTGCAGATGTTCTCCAGGTGACGGGTCGTCACCATGTCTTTGAGGCCAAACCACTGACGGGCCGGAACGATCAGCGTCAGCACCATGCCGAAACCGCTGAACACGGCGCCCGCGACGAAGTACGGCGGGAAGATCGTGGTGTGCCAACCGGGCAGCTGCGAAACGGCGAAGTCGAAACTAACGATCGTATGCACCGAGAGAACCAGCGGAGCGGCCAGAGCGGCGAGCAGGATATACGCTTTTTCGTAGCGATGCCATTGGCGGGCCGATCCGGTCCAGCCCAAAGCGGCGACGCTATAGCCGATTTGGTGCAGTCGCGATTTGGTCCGGTCACGCAAGGTCGCGAGATCCGGAATCATCCCCATGTACCAGAACAAGACCGACACGGTGGCGTAAGTCGAGACGGCGAACACGTCCCACAGCAGCGGGCTGCGGAAGTTCGGCCACATGTTCAAGTACAAGCTCGGATACGGGAAGAGCCAGTAGAAGACCCAGACGCGACCGATGTGAATCGCCGGAAAAATACCGGCGCACGCGACGGCGAAGATCGTCATCGCTTCGGCGAAGCGGTTGATGCTGGTACGCCAGTTTTGCCGGAAGACGCAGAGGATGGCCGAAATCAGCGTTCCGGCGTGACCAATACCGACCCAGAAGACGAAGTTGACGATCGGCCAACCCCAGTAAACCGGGACGTTGTTACCCCAGACGCCGACGCCGGTCATGATCAGGTAGCCGATCAGGGCGAACAGCATGCCGAGGGCGGCGAGCGAGACGCAAAACCCGATGTACCACGCCAGCGGCGGCTTCTCTTGTTCTGGGACGCCGGCGACGATCTCGGTAATCGAGCCGAACTTCAGCCCGCCGGTAACCAGCGGCGCACGCTTCCCAGGCGTCTCGAGCGTGATGTTGTCGACTTCTTCTACTGTGGCCATTTTTTTTCGCGTGGACTACAGGGTTTCGCGTAGGTGAATTTCGCTACTACTGGTCGCCGGCTTCGGCTGCGTGCTCTTCTTTGTGCTCATCGTCATGGCCGTGCTCGCCATGCTCGTGACCATGGTCGCCGTCCGACTCGACATGCCCTTCGTGACCAGGAATGTGTTCGTCTTCGACGTACGGTTCGGCCAACCACGGATGCGGGTTGAGAATGCGAGCCAGGTACTTGGTACGCGGCTTGATGTTCAACTCGCCCAGCATCGCGTAAGCGCGGGGATTGGCATGTCCCTTGGCGGCCAGGTTTTCGGGATTGTTCAAATCGCCGAACTGGATCGCGTCGGTCGCACACGCCTCTTGGCAGGCGACTTTGATTTCGTTCGAGCCGATCGCCCGACGATCGCGACGAGCGTCGATCTTGGTGTTTTGGATCCGCTGGACGCAGTAGGTGCACTTTTCCATCACGCCGCGGTTGCGGACGGTCACTTCCGGATTGAAAACCAACTCGGCCAGCTGGCGGTTCGATTCGTCAAACCGATAGTCGCTCGCGCGGTAGTCGAGGAAGTTGAAGCGACGCACCTTGTAGGGGCAGTTGTTGCCGCAGTACCGGGTACCGATACAGCGGTTGTAAACCATGTCGTTCAAGCCTTCGTTGCTGTGAACGGTCGCAGCGACCGGGCAAACCTGTTCGCACGGAGCGTTTTCGCAGTGATGGCAGGTGACCGGCTGAGTGACGGCGACCGGATCCTCGGGATCGCCGGCAAAGTAACGGTCGATCCGCAGCCAGTGCATTTCGCGGCCTTTCGCGACTTGCTCCTTACCAACGATCGGCACGTTGTTTTCCGCCTGACAAGCGACCACACAGGCGTTACAGCCCAGACACTTCGTCAGGTCGATCGACATCCCCCACGCATGCCCTTCGTAGGAGACTTCCGTCCACAACGATTCCAGCGGCGGGTGATGGACGACATGCTGAGCGAAATCGGGATGATGGTTGTACTCTTCCAGCGTTCCTTCGCGAACCAGCGTCGGAATGCGGCGAGCAATTTCCTGCAGACCCAAGTCGTCGATGGCATGATGGTCTTGCGTGGTCGCCAGCAAATAGGAACGCCCGGTCGAGGCGACCTTCACGCCGGTCAGGACGTTCATCGCGCTAGAGGTTCGCAGCTTTCCAGCGTCGACGCCGACCGGATCAATTCCAGCGGCGACTTCGCCGCCGACTTTGCCGGCGTGCGTTCGTCCATATCCGAGTGCGAGCGAAACGGTTCCCAAAGCCAGGCCCGGCATCAAGTAAACCGGCGCGTCAATCGACTTCCCACCAGAAGTCACCGTCGCCAAGATACCTTGCTTCAGACCTAGCAATCCGGCCGTCGTCGGATTGACCAGCAGTGCGTTGTCCCAAGTCAGCTTGGTCAAGGTATCGGGCAGTTCCTGCAACCAAACGTTATTGGCGAAGCGGCCGTCGTAGGTCGACGTACCTGGCGTAAACACCAGCTCCACTTCGTCTTTCGCAGGCGTCGTCTTCCAGGCTTCCTTGTCAGCGGTCAGGGGGGCGAAGTCACCAGCCACTTCCACGCTTTGCGTCTTGCTAGCGGTACCGCTCGCAAAACCATCATGCACAATCTTCTTCCAGGCCGATTCGGTCGCATAGCCGATGCGATCTTTGGCGACGCGGCGAACGATCGACCGCCCGTCACGCTCTTCCGAACCAGCCAACAGCGCGACGAACTCGGCCTTCGACAGACCGCCGAAGATTGATTCGATCAGCGGTTGCGCCACGCAGTAACTTCCGTCGGCGGCGATAAAGTCGCCCCACGATTCCAGACCGTGCGCTTCCGGCAAGATCCAGGTCGCTTCTTCCGACGTTTCGTTGTTGTAATAACCGAGGAACAAACGGCGAGCCGCTTTCTTCTGAGCTTCGCCAAACGCGATGTCGGCCGGGGCGTCGTAGGCAGGATTTCCGCCCAGCACGATCAGCGTTTCGACCGAGCCGCCGTCGAGCTGCGTCGTCAAATCGGCCAGCGTGCCGACGTCGCCTGAGCTCGGCAGTCCGGCGTCGATCAGTTCGACCGTTTCGCCAATGGCGCCGATCTGCTGATTCAGCTTCCAGACGGCGGCCTGCACTTCGGCCGACTGACGCGGTCCGACGGCGATGACCGCTTTGCCTTGATGTTTCTTCAGGTCGTCAACCAGCGCGGCCAGGAACTTGTCTTGGCGGCTGGCGTCTTCCGCGGGCTCGGCGATTTCGCCGCCAGCAAGACGCGTTTCGAGGTCGGCCACAAAGCTGGCGATCCGCGAAGCCGGCACGGCCACGCGATGATCGGCGGCCAAGCCACACGTGGTGAATTGGCTTTCGGCGACGTACAGGCGATTCATCGCGCCATCTTCCGGCGCCCGACGCTGGGCGAACTCATACGAGTTGCGCTGACCGGTCGGATGGTCGCCAAAGAAATCATCGTCGATGACCAGGATGACGTCCGCTTTGTCGAGATGGTACTTCGGCGTGACCGCTTGTCCGAACGCCGCCTGCAGACCGGCCGCTTCGTTTTCGCGGTTGATCGAGTCGTACTGGTAAACCATTGCCTGCGGGAAGCGCTCACGCAGCTTGGCCAGCGAATCGTGGAAGCCGGGCGAAGCCGATTTTTGCATCAGCAGGGCCAGCTTACCGCCGGCGCCCAGCTCTTGGGCGATCTGCTTCCAGCTCGATTCAAACTCGTCCCACGAGCGATCAAAGGCTTCGCCGCCCGACGCTTCGGTCAGACCGCGGAGACGATCTGGGTCGTAGACCTCTAGCACCGTCCCTTGCATGTATTGGTTCGAGCCGCGCCCTTCCGGGTGCTCAACGTTGCCGTCAACCTTGATCGGGCGACCGTCGTAGCTGGTGACGACCACCGGGCGAACTTCGCCGGCGATTTCAATCGTGCTGGCGAACTTCTCAGTCTTGCCGGGGACGCGATTTTCGGGGCGAACGGCGAACGGAGCGACCGTTTCTTCCGGATAGCGCCAGCCGATGATCGTCTCTTCTTCGTAGCGGCAACCGGCGACGCCGACGCCCAACGAAAGCGAGGCGCCCATCAGCTGCATCCAGCGACGACGCGACACGCCTTCCGGAAATTCGGAGGCGGCGACAGGAAATTCGCGGTGCAGGAACTGCTCGAACTCAGGCGTATTTTCGAGATGTTCGAGGCTGCGCCAGTATGTTTTTTGCGAGTCGGACTTCATCGATGACACGTCGAACAGTTCGTGGAAGGATTGATGCCGTTAGCTTTGCGAATCTCGGCGCCCAACAGCGCCGCGGCGTTCTGATCGTCTGAGCTGCCGGGAGCTTCCCAGGCCAGGTTCGTCACTTCGTCCAGCGGACGAATGTGACTGTCAGGATTGCGATGGCAGTCCAGGCAGAACGCCATCGAGAGCGTCTTTTCCTGCTTCACGACATCCATCGTGTCAATCCGACCATGGCAGCTGACGCAGGAAACGCCACGCGTGACGTGAGCGCTGTGGTCGAAGTAGACGAAGTCGGGCAGATCATGCACGCGTTGCCAGTCGATCGACTCGCCTGACGCGATGCTCTGGTGCACCGGCTCCAGATTGGGGCTATTGGTCAGCACGGCGGCGTACTTGGTCGTACCATCCCCTCCGGCTGGGCTGTGGCAGTTGCCGCAGGTCGCCGTCGGCGGAACGGCCGCTTGAGCCGCCTTATCGACGGTGTTGTGACAGTAGCGGCAATCCATCTTTAGCTGACCAGCATGTATCCGGTGGCTAAAGGGAACCGGCTGAACCGGGGCATGCCCGATACTGATCGTCTCGGGCGCCGTCGCAAAGACGAAAACGACGCCGCCATAAATGGCAAACGCTACGAAACCGGCGCCAGCGAGCGGCACTAGACGGTTCACCCAACGTGGAAATAAGAAACGGTCCATGACTGCAATTCGTCCTAGGGGACGGCTGGTCTTCTATCGAGCACGCAAACTGACAAGTCTCTCCGGCGAGCCGTTTTTCGCCAAGCCCCCTCCGCCTTCTATTGGGTAAAAAATTACCACAGACTGCGGCAAGGCTTTGCTCTTCGGGGCGATAAAGGGCGTGCCGTGGGAAAGACTAGGATGTTAGCGAAATCATCAGAAAAGCGCGATGCGTCAAAGAGTCACACTAGGATGAGGGGTGTGCCCCTGATTGCCCTAATCGCGCACCGCAATCATGGAGCGAGCTTCTTCAATTTGCGCTGTAAGGTTCGTCGCGGAATGCCCAACAACCGCGCCGCCTCGGAAAGATTTCCGCCACAATCATCCAACACGCGATGAATATGCTCCCATTCCGCTGCTGCGAGCGATTGCGGCTGGTAGTCGATCGGGGTCGCAGGAGGGTCCTCTTCCCCCTTACCGTCAAAAGCCGCCAATATCTCATCCGCGTCAGCCGGCTTGGTTACATAGTTCACTGCGCCAAGCCGTATGGCGTCAACGGCGTTCGAGATGCTGCCGTAACCGGTTACTAACACTGCTTTCGTGTCGGGCGAGACCTCGCGCAGACCCCGCAACAGGTCGAGCCCTGACTTGCCTGGCATCTTGAGGTCGAGCACCGCGCGATCGGGCTGCGCCTCACTCGCCTGACTGATCGCTTCCTCGTAGTTGGCGGCGGCGTAGACGTCGTAACCACGCGCCGAGAAGGCCCGCGTCAGGCGATTGCGGAGCGTGTCGTCATCATCAACGAGCAATAACGTAGGGCGACTCATGAGAATCCCGGAAGTGGCGTTTCGATCGACTTCTAATATAAAAAGACCGCTCCAAATTTACTATTCGAGCTGCGCTACTTTCCCCTTAAGGCCCCAGCGGCGGCAATTTCTTCCGGCTCCTGCTGGCGAACCAGACGGACCACCACCGTCGTGCCGTCGTTGGCGTTCGACTCGATTCGCAGCGAACCATCAATCCGCTCGATGACGTTCTTGGCCAGAAATATCCCGAGCCCCGTCCCCGCCCCCGGCTCTTTCGTCGTGAAGAAGGGCTCGCCGATCCGGACCAACACTTCGGTCGGCATCCCAGGCCCTTCGTCCCGAATCGTCATCACCAGATGCTGATCGGTCCGCTCGAGCAGCACCACCACATCGGTCCCTTCGGGGGACGCGTCGAACGCATTCTTGATCAGCCCCCGCAACGACTGGGCCAGCACCAACCGGGGCGAACGAATGACGGCGTTGTCCGATCGATCGCGAATCCGCAGCCGATTGAGCAGTCGCACATCGAGCAGGCTCCGGATTTCCTCGATTAATTGCGACGACGTGACGTCAGCCAACGTCTCGCCGGTCGCCTGGCCGGCGTTGGTCGACATTTGATCCAAAATATGACGGCAACGGTCCAGTTCGGTCCGGATCAGGGCGATATCGGCCTTCAGATCGTCGGAGACTGGCATCTCGGCCAGTTCCAACTGCACTTCTTTGGCGACCACGGCGATGGTGGCCAGCGGGGTCGAAAGTTCGTGCGCCGCCCCAGCCGCCAACGTGCCCAGGGCTTCCAGCTTTTCACTGCGGGCTCGTTGTAATTCGGCCCGGCGCAGCACGGCGTCGCGGCGGCGAACCTCGTCGGTCAGTCGTGTCGTGAAGTAGACGATCACGAAAATACAGGTCACAAACGCCACGTACATGCCGGTCTGCGACATGGGGACATAACCCAGTTGCCGCAGCGCCTGCATCCGGTCGCGGCCGATCAAAATCGGGACTTCGACATGGTCGTAAAACAAGAAAGCGATCACCACCGCCGTAATTGCGGCCAACCCCCAGACGCTGCGACCTGGGAGAACGATCGCCGCCAGCGTAAGATTCACCATGTAGAAAATGCAGAACGGATTGGTCATGCCGCCGGTGAAGTACAACAGCGCCGTCAGTGAGACGAGGTCGAGCAGCATAACCCCCAGCAGCACGTTTTCCCACAGCCACCCGCTTTCCGTCGAACGGCGAAGTCGGCGATAATAGAGGTTTAGCAGGATGTTACTGACCGCAGTGATCGCCACTGCAGTCAGCAGCACGCCCCAGCGGATCGAGACATCCAGCAGCGATCCGACGACCGTGATGGTGCCCAACTGCCCAAACGCGGCGACCCACCGCAACTTGATCAACCAGGCCGCGTTGATCGACATTCGATCGCCGGTCGACGTCGGCGCGACCTGCGAAGCAACATTGGGTGACATGCGCTGATTAAGCCTTAGAGTAAAACCATGACTAACGAAGCCGCCCCTTCCCGACCTGATTCGCCCCGCCTGACCAGCCGCGGCTTGACCATGCTGCTTGCCGGGCTGGCGACCCTGCCGGTATTGATTGTCGGCATTTTATACTTCACGCTGCCGGCAACCTCGAGCGAGCCGCTGCCGGTCGACGTCAAAATCAACCGCGCTGTCGATCCGCCGGAAGTGGTAATCACCAACCGGGACGACGATGACTGGTCGAACGTGAGCGTCTCGCTCAATGGTGCATTCTACCACTATTACAAACATCCCCTTCCGCAGGGGCAGGAACTGGCCCTGCCGGCAATCGCCTTTCTGCGGCGTAGCGGGCTGCCGTTTGATCCGGCTGCCGTGGAAATCACCGACGTAAACGTGGCCGCTCGCCGCGTTAGCGGTCACCGAGCGACTCGCGATATTGAGATCAACGCGGGACAAGATCGGTAGAATCGCGAAAATCAGGCCGAAATGGCCTGACTTCCACCCCCTCTTTTTTGGTCGAAAGGCGCCGCTGGGCTAGAGGTTTGGCCTAATCCGTGCGAATATAGAGGTTTGCAACTTTGATTTCTCCCCGTGTTGAAACCCCTGCGCCGTGAAAAATAGCCCACTCGCCATGCATCAGACCGACAACGTCAACGTCCGCAGCATTGAAAAGCTCGTTTCGCCGCGAGAAATCAAGGTCGAGATTCCCGTCACCGAGGCGACGCAGGACTTCATCTTCGAGTCGCGTGAGCAAGTCAAACGCATCCTCTCTGGCGAGGATGATCGGATGCTGGCGGTCGTCGGCCCCTGCTCGATCCACGATCCGAAGATGGCCCTCGACTACGCCCATCGCCTGAAGCAAGTGGCCGACGAAGTCAGCGATCGCCTGTTCGTGGTGATGCGGGTCTACTTTGAAAAGCCGCGTACCACGGTCGGCTGGAAGGGGCTGATCAACGATCCCCATCTGAACGACACGTTCGACGTCGCGCACGGCTTCCGCATCGCTCGCCAGTTGTTGGTCGACATCGCCGAGTTGGGCCTGCCCGCCGCATCCGAAGCGCTCGAGCCGATCACGCCGCAATACATCGCCGACTTGATCTCGCTGGCGTCGATTGGCGCCCGCACCACCGAATCGCCGACCCATCGCCAAATGGCGAGCGGTTTGTCGATGCCGGTCGGCTACAAGAACGGCACCGACGGTTCGCTGCAAATCGCGCTCGACGCGATGACCTCGTCCGGCAGCCCGCACAGCTTTCTGGGGATCGACGCCGAAGGCGCCACCTGCGTCGTTCACTCCAAAGGCAATCCGTGGGGCCACCTGATCTTGCGCGGCGGCCGCAGCGGCCCGAACTACGCCCGCGAAGATATCAAAGACGCGATCGCCCAGCTCGAAAAGGCGAACCTGCAATCGAACCTGTTGGTCGACTGCAGCCACGCCAACAGCAACAAAGATCACACGCAGCAGCGCAACGTCTGGCTCGACGTGCTGAACCAGCGGACCGAAGGCAACCGTTCGATCATCGGCATGATGCTGGAAAGCAATATCAGCGCCGGTAATCAAAAACTGGGCGCCGAACCGTCGGCCCTGACTTACGGCGTTTCGATTACCGACGCCTGCATCGACTGGGACGAAACGGCCGAACTGCTGCGAGCCGCCCACACGCAACTTTCGGAAGCCGCCGTCAGCGCCACGTAAATACCTGTTCAATAATGCCCTCGTGGCATTTTTGAACCTCGCCAAGCTCAAAGCAAAGCTCTTTACGGCTCGCAAAATAACGACTTTCGTCGCTATTTTGGGATCGCATCCCTGCGATCTAGCAGCCAGTCGCAAAAACCAACAGGCTGCAAAGCCAATCCCATGTTTGTGCCGCTCGCACGTCGTGAAGATCTCCTCCCCCACGAGGTTCTCTTTCGCGTCTGCGGCGAAGAGTGGATCGGTCTCTATCAACTCGGCGGGCAAGTCTTTGCCATTGACGCACGCTGTCCGCATGCGGGCGCACTACTGACCCGCGGTGAAGTCTGCGACGGCGTCCTCAGCTGCCCGATCCATCATTGGCGATTCCGGCTGAGCGACGGAAAGTATCTGGACGAGGACGCCCCGCGGCATGACCTGCGAATGTTCCCCATCCGCGTCGTCGACGGGCAGATTGAAGTCGATTTGCCGGAGGCTTGACGTTGGCAGGCTCGTAGGGTCCGTTGTGCGGACCAGGAAGCGCGAAAAATGATTGCCCGTTGGTTAGCAGGGCGTGGTCCGCACAGCGGACCCTACGACTAAGAAGCCGCCACAATCGCGGCGATCACCGTATCGTGCAACTTTCCGTTGGTCGCCACCACGCCTCGATTGTTCTTCAGCGTCGATCCGAGCGAGAAGTCGAGCGGCTTGCCTTCGATATCGGTCACTTTGCCGCCCGCTTCGGTGATGACCAGGTAGCCTGCGGCGTGATCCCAGATTTTTTCTTCGTAACCGGCGCGAGTCGGCAGGCGTAGATAGATGTCGGCGTCGCCGCGAGCGACCGCCGCGTACTTGGCCTGGCTATCCATGCGAACGCTGGGGCGAGCGATCTCGAGCGTCTTCGCAATCTGCGCCGATTGATCGTGGTCGCTGTGGCCAGACTCAACCGACTCGCACAGTGCGGCCTCGGCCGAGTTGGCGGTCGGCGTGACGGCGATCGCTTTGTCCCCTTCCGGCGTGTGCTGAAAGGCGCCTGCGCCGCGCACCGCCCAGAAGATCGCTCCATCGTCATCCAGCGCCGGGCAAGCGAGCGCCGCAACTTCCACCTGGCCATTGATTAACAAACCAAGCGCCACCGCGTACTGCCCTCCGCGCAAGAACCCTTTCGTCCCGTCGATCGGGTCCAACGTCCAAACCCGCGGCGCCGCATCGCGCGAGACGCCGGCGTCAATCCAGGCCAACGTTTGCGTTTCGTCAGCGCCGGGCAACACCCGCTGCACTTCGGCCACAACTCGGCCGCGCAGCTCCGCCTGATCGTCGCTGCGGAGCGCGTCGGCGTTTTCTTCGGCAATGATCAGATCGTCGGGAAACGCCTGACGGATCGCGCGGCAGACGATCGCCTGGCTGCCGAAGTCGGCGACCGTCACCGGGCTATTGTCCGATTTGGCCAGCGCGGCAAAATCATCTCCCTGGCGGACGTTCTGGCACAAGACCGCGGCCGAGGTGACGGCATGCTGGGCAATTTCAACTTCACGCTGGTAGGCGGACATAAGCTTTCGTTTCAACAGTTTCGCGAGAGTCGGATGGCCCCCATGGTTGCCAGAAACCACGACTCGCACTAGGGTTGGAAGTGCTTGGCATCGAGCAACCAGAATACGCAAATATCCGCGGCTCCCCAAGGGGCGAGCCTCGGCCCAGGAGAATACCCAATGCAGACCATCCCGGCAGAATGTGCGTTTGACGGTAAGGCGATTTTGGCCGAAGGGCCGGTCTGGGACGCCGATTTGGGCAAATTGTGGTGGGTCGATATCGAACGCCACCTGATCAATCGCTGGAATCCGGTTACCGGCAAAAACGAGTCTTGGTCGGTCGGCTGTCAGGTCGGGTTCGCCATCCCTACCACCTCTGGCGACGTGATCGCGGGGACGCGCAAAGGGATCATTCGCCTGGACGTCGAAAGCGGCGCGGTGACGCCGGTCGTCGATCCGGAAGAAAACATCTCGACCACCCGCTTTAATGACGGCAAGTGCGATCCGCGGGGGCGGCTGTTTGGCGGGACGATCTCGGATACGCGAGCCGAAGAGTCGAGCCTCTACATGTTTGACGAAACCTTACGGCCGCGCCGGCTGGTCGAAAACGTCGTCAACTCGAACGGCCTCGCCTGGTCGATGGACGAGAAAACCTTTTACTACATCGATACCGCAACGCGCAAGATTGACGCCTTCGACTACGACGTCGAGTCAGGCGCCATCACCAATCGCCGCAAAGCGTTCGATCTGCCGCACGACATGGGCAAGCCCGATGGCATGACGATCGACGCCGAAGGAATGCTGTGGGTCGCCCAGTGGAGCGGCGGCGGCGTCAGCCAATGGAACCCCAACAGCGGCGAGCTATTGGCGAAGGTCGAACTCCCCTGTTCCAACGTCACCTCTTGCTGCTTCGGCGGGCCCGATCTCGATCGGTTGTACATCACCTGTGCCCGGCAAGGCCTCTCGCCAGAGCAAGTCGCCGAACAACCGCTCGCCGGCGGGCTGTTTGTGGCCGATGTTGGGGTGAAAGGCAAAGCAGGCGTGAAGTTCGCCTAGCAGTCCGTTGATTTTCTCGACGGACTGCGTGATCGCACGGATGCGATCCCAACATAACGACGTAAGTCGTTATGTTGCGAGCCGCGAAGAGCTATGCTCTGAGCCTGGCGAGGTTGAAAAATGCGACGATGGCATTTTTCAACAGGCAGCTATTAGAGGATCGCCTAAGAAGAGACCCGGGTGCGACGCTTACTTCTCCAACGCCGCCGCTTTGACCGTTTCTTCGACCTTCGCTTCCTGTTCGGTCGGCGCTTGGACGTGGTCGAACGATTCAATCAACTTTCGAATATCTTCGCTCGGCACGCAGATCGAAATCCCTAGACGCTGCCGAACCATTCCTTCGCCGTAAACCATCTTGTAGCGCTCGTCCAAGAAGTGCTGAGCCCGGGTCAGGCCGATCACTTTGACGTCGCCGGCGTCGGTCTCCATGTAGACCAGGCCGCCGCTGTCTCCTTCAAACGTGTTGAAGTCGACGCGGAACATCGGATCTTTCTCGCGGGTCACCGAGGCGATGCAGCCAAGCCGCACCATCGGAAAGCCTGCCTTGCTGGGATTGAACTGCGATGCGTGGGGGAAGCCAATGCAGCGAACCATCTGCCCCGCTTCGATCGGCAGCGCATCCCAGTCGGACGCCGGCGAGAGCCACTCGTACGGGATCGAATCGGTCGCCGGATTGATATCGGCCGGCAATCGCATCACCGCGATGTCGAGTTCATCCGCTTCGGTCCACAGTTTCTTTTCCCCTTCGCGGATCGTCAGCTCCAGCGGCGCTCGCTCCCAGAGATCTTTCTCGGCGTCAAACTTGCGCAACGTCAGCGTCGCCTTCTCTCCTTTGATCGCCGCCAACACATGCTTCGCCGTGACGAGCCAATACTCGGGGCTTTCGGCGTTGGTCGGATTCAATCGTTTGACGACCCAACCGGTCGCGTTCGATCCTCTTCCCCCAAATCGATAGACCGACGAAGCGACCTGCGTTTTGTCCCCCGGCTTGGCCAACAGCGGCGTCGTAAGAAACGAGAGAGCAAGACAAGCCGACAGGGCGAGCAGCGGTAAACGCGACACAGCGGAGACCTCAGGTGGAAAGGCAACAGGCGGGACAATCCTCCAACTTAGTCCAAAACGCGATAGGACGAACCGGTCAGGAAAAGAAGAGGCGATTTGCGGCGAATCTGTGGGCAGAACCGGCTTGAAGAATATACGTGCGTACAGTACCGTAGTAGTAATTCGATCCACAGGGAAGGCACGATGGAAATAATCGGACGCGGCGCCGACTACAACCCGACCAGTCGCTTTGAGCGTCTGGCGACGGTCGACGATTGGGAGCATCTCGACGCGACAGACGTCGACAGCGCTCCGCGCAAGGTGGCGACCGAACTGTTTGACGATCAGTCGCAATCGGTCGTGACCGAGAACAACAGCCCCGACATCTCGTTCAGCTACAGCTTGAATCCGTATCGCGGCTGCGTGCATGGTTGTTCGTATTGCTATGCCCGGCCCTATCACGAGTATCTCGGCTTTAGCGCCGGGCTCGACTTCGAGACCAAGATTATGGTCAAGCGCAACGCGGCGGCGCTGTTTCGCAAGTTCCTCGCTCGGCCAAGTTGGAAGTGCCAACTGATCGTCATGTCAGGCGTCACCGATTGCTACCAGCCGATCGAGCGGCAGTTTGAAGTCACCCGGCAGTGCCTGCAGGTTGCCGCTGACGCCAATCAGCCGCTCGGCCTGATCACCAAGAACGCCCTGGTGACCCGCGACATCGACATCCTGGCCGACATGGCCAGCCGCAACTTGGTGCAGGTCAACATCAGCCTGACGTCGCTCGATCAATCGCTGACCCGCAAGATGGAGCCGCGGACCAGTAGCCCCGACGCCCGACTGCGGGCGATTCGCGAACTATCCGCAGCCGGCGTTCCGGTCCATGTGCTGACCGCACCAATCGTGCCCGGGCTGAACGACAGCGAGATCCCCAAAATGCTGGAAGCGGCGGGCGACGCCGGCGCGATCGGCGCCAGTTTCACGATGTTGCGGCTACCGCTCGGCGTGCAGGAGATCTTCCTCCATTGGCTCGAGCAGCAACTTCCCGAAGCGAAAGACCGGGTCGAGTCGCGACTGCGGTCGGTCCGCGGAGGCGAACTAAGCGACAGCCAGTTCGGCAAACGGATGCGGGGCGAAGGCCTGATCGCCCAGCAGATCGATCAAACGTTTCGCGTCTTCAAGAAACGTTACCAACTGGACCAGAGCGAATTCCGCTTCGATACGACGCAATTTCGGCGGCCCGATCCCAACGGACGGCAGAAGAACTTGTTCTAGCCGCAAGTTGCCAGTCGCCCCCGTTCGGGTCATAATGCGTCATTCCGCCCTCCCCCACCATGTACACCCGCCCCGTGAATCAGGAGATTTCTGCATGCGTAAAATGATGACCACGGCCCTGCTGGCCGCTTTGACGCTGAGCTTTGTTGGCGTCGCTTCCGCCGCTGATAGCTGGACCGAGCCGTTTAACGGCAAAGATCTGACCGGCTGGACGCAAAAGAACGGTACCGCCACCTACGTCGTCGAAGACGGCGGCGTGATCCGCGGCAAGACCAAAGAAGGTAGCCCCAACTCGTTCCTCTGCACCGACAAAGATTACGGCGACTTTGAACTCGAATTTGACGTCAAGTGCGACGACGGTTTGAACTCGGGCGTCCAGATCCGCTCGCAAACGGCCGAAGCCAAGGGCGACGCCAAATATGGTCGCGTCAATGGTCCGCAGGTCGAGATCGAAAAGAGCACCGGCGAAGCGGGCTACGTCTATGGCGAAGCGACCGGCCGCGGATGGTTGACCCCGCAAGAACGTCTGAAGCCGCACGACCACTTCAAGAACGGCGAGTGGAACCACTATCGCGTCATCGCGAAGGGCCCGCGGATCCAGACCTTCATCAATGGCGAAGCGATCGAAGACCTGACCGACGCTGAGATCTACAAGACCCATCCGAAAGGTTTCATCGGCCTGCAGGTCCACGGCATCGGCAAAGGCCAAGGCCCGTACGAGGTTCGCTGGAAGAACATCAAGATCAAGTCGCTGTAATTCAAACGAATTCCTGGCTTGGCGCCACCTATAGGAAGTCCCCTGTCAAGGCAGACCCTCTCCGGGCCTTCGCCCTTCTTTCTTTTTTGCAGGGGAAGGGGCTTGTAGGTTAACGGTTGATCTTGGGACGCTGCTGGTTCGGTTGACGTTGCGTCGTTGGGCTGGAGAGTCGTGTTCGCTTTTGTCCGCTTTATGTCAGGGGCTTTTAAGGTTCGCCCAGGCACCTATTGGAGACTCTTCCATGCGGAGGTCTATGCGGATATCGGAGCGTTTCCTGTTCGGAAGGGAGCGGGTTCATTCATGCTCGGGAACTCGAGGTTCAATGGCGCCACGGGAACTCCGCTCCTGGCTCTAGCTGCGGTTTCAACTTCATTCCAGGCTCAACGATTCGTCTTACGAACTGGCGATCGCCGGATCATAACTTTTTCCAGTTTTCCACAGGCTCCACAACGTCGTCGCCAGGCTGCGGGCCACGTTGCGACGAGCCGTCGCGGGATTTAGTCCTTTCTCTTGAGTCCAGTGGCGATATTTTTCTGCGAACGGGCTGCCCGACTGCGCGATGGCGGTTCTGGCGGCGCCGATCAGGACGCTTTTCAGCGGGCGACTTCCCCGTTTGCTAAGTCGTACGCGTTGCGGACCGCTGCCGCTATGACGTCGCTCGAGACCGAGCCCGCAGTAACGCCACAGGGCCGATTTACTGCGAAAGCGGTCTGGCGTGTCGATGTAAGCGTAAAAGGTCGCCGCACGAATCGGGCCGACGCCCGGCGCCTCTAAAAAGCGGCGAATCGGCGGCTCTTTGCGACCGAGTTGAATGAGCCTGGCTCTGATTTCTTCCTCCTGCTGCAGCAACAGTTCGTAGACTTTCAGGACAAGATCGAGGTCTTCGTGCAGCACTTTGCGGCGCGGCAGCTTCTTCCACAACTGCTGTCGTTGTTCAGGATCGAGCACGTTGCCGATCGAAGTAAAAACGCCCTGCCGACGCAGCAACGCCGTTAGTTGATTCCCTTGTCGAACGCGTTCGCGAACCCGATCGTGATAAAACGCCACGTGCAGTTTCAGTAACGCTCGATCGACCGAGTCGACTTGATGAACCTCCTTGAGAAATCCGCCGCGAAGCAACTGCGCGAGCCGCTTCGCATCAATCGCATCATCCTTGTCCCCCTCTTTGGCGACATAGGCGTTTCTCCGCGGATCGCAGACCACCAACCGGTCGACGTAAGGACGTAAATTGCGAGCCAGCCAATCAGCCAGCGGCCCCTCCTCGAAGGTCAATTCCCGCGGCCGTCGATACGCTTCGAGCGCCTCAATCAGGGCTGGAATGGCGGTATCGCAAGGCATCTCTTGGACCACCTTCCCTCGGGAATTCAGGACGGCGATCTGAGTAAACTCGCAATGTGTATCAAACGCGATAAAATAGGCCACGGCCGGGCTCCTTGTTGGAAGGCATCGAGACGTTGAACATCTTCAAATGCTAACCCACATTGAGCCCCGGCTTCCTATATCTTCATGCTCTTATCGCGTCTTCGCGAGAAGAGCATGTCTTAAAACACGAAAGGGACGCCCACCTCAGGCGTCCCTTTTTTCATGCGCTGACGGACGTTCCTCTACCCGCGACAACAGTTCTCTGGCGAACAATTTTATAGCGAACCAAAGTCCCTTTCTGGCCCGCTCGGCGACCTGATTCGCCCTTCGTTTTTCCCCGCGATCGACATTGTTGATTCTCACTGCGTGGCCAGATTGGCCGCCCCTCTTCTTCGCGTCTGTCTTCATCGAAGACACACATATTGTTCATCGCTTCTTCACATAAGGGCGGCATTATGTGGCCTTTCAAATCTCAGAAAAACCTTAAGAGTTCTTTAGCAAATGAAAACGACTGACGGTGGAGTTGTTGACAACCGACTGCGGACAGGCGTCGCGGCGGTCCTTGGCCTGGCCCTGATCGCATCGTTGGCTGGCTGCTCGGGCGCCAGTGGCGACAGCCCGGGCGTTACCCCGGCGTCCGGCACCGTTTCCTACAAGGGCAAACCGCTGGAAGACGCGTTCCTCAGCTTGTACCCGGTCGCCGCTGCGTCCGGCGAGCCCAACATTCCGCTGCCGCGAGCCCGCTCGAAAGCGGACGGCACGTTCCAACTTTCGACCTACAACACCGGCGACGGGGCGCCTCCCGGCAAGTACCAGGTCGCCGTCTCTTGGGCCGGCTCGCTGCAAGGTCTGACCGAAGAAGAGCGCGACGCTCGTCCGGAACGCCTCCCCCGCAAATACACCAAGCCGGCGACATCCGGCATCGTCGTCGAAATTGGCGACACCGAGACGAAGCTTCCGGCGATCGAACTGAACTGAACTGATCTGGCCGGCAAAACCGTTTTCACGAACACCTGCGAAGGCCCAACGCAGCGGCTTTCGCCCCCCCTAAATTCTCCCTACTTAATTCCAAGGAAGTCTTCTAGTGAAAGTCAATCTCTCGCGTCGTGGTTTTACGCTCGTCGAATTGCTGGTCGTGATTGCGATCATCGGCGTGTTGATCGCCCTGCTCTTGCCCGCCGTTCAGCAAGCCCGCGAAGCGGCTCGCCGAATGAGCTGCCAAAACAACCTGAAGCAACTGGCGCTGGCGCTGCACAACTACGAAAGCGCCCATCGCTGCCTGCCGCCGAGCCGGCTTGATCCCGATGTGGAGATCTACGACAACACCGGCAACGACAGCGCCTATCAGTCGTGGACGACCTTGATCCTGCCGATGATCGAGCAAGGCAACTTGAGCGACCTGATCGATTACAAGCAGGCCTGGAGCGCGTCGGCCAATCGCCCCGCCGTCAGCCAACAGTTGGATGCGTTCCAATGCCCGTCGACGCCGGGTTCGGATCGCGTTGATAGCTTCTGGGTCGCTGGCGCCGCCGCTGGCGACTATGGCAGCATCAACGAAGTCAAAAAGAAGGTCTACACCAACGTGCTGGGCTTGGCCAATCCGGGCAGCGCCGCCCGCGCCGGCGTACTATCGAAGGCGGTGAAGAACCAACTGCGCGACATCATCGACGGCACGTCGAACACCCTGATGGTCGCCGAGAAGTCGGGCAACCCCAGCATCTACACCAGCCGTGGTCCGATGAACGCCACGATGTTCGGCCTCTACACCGATGACAAAGTCGAAAACGTCAGCGGCAGTTATGTCGCCCATGACGGCACCGGCTGGGCCGATCCCGACTGCGGGTTCAGCATCAACGGCGCCACCAACGACGGCTTGACGCCGTACGGCCCGAAGATGATCAACGCGATCAACGTCAGCGAAGTCTTCAGCTTCCACAGCGGCGGCGCCCAGTTCGCTTTGGCCGACGGTTCGGTTCGCTTTGTCGGCGAAACGGTCGACACCGAGACCTTCGTCTACCTCTGCACCCGCGCCGGCGGCGAAGTCAACGGCGAGTACTAATCGCTGCGTTACCGTCATCCGTTGTCGCTGGTCGCGCAGCCGACCAGCGACGCCTGGCAGTCGCTATTGATCCCCTCTTCCCCGTCGACCAAGTCACGTAATCCAATGAAAAACATGTTTGCCACTGGTTCGCTTCGTTCGTTATCGCTGGGAATCGCATTGCTAGGTTTGCCTGGCGTCGCCCTGGCCGCCGAACGCCCCGCCGCTCCAATCGAATTTCTCGGCGAAGCGCAAATTTCCGGAACCGCCACCGACCTGTCGGGCCATGCTAACAAGCTGGAAAACGGCGAGCCCCACAATCGCTTTGGCGGGATCTCGGCGCTCGAATACGCCGGCGTCGGCAATCGCTACATCGCCCTGCCTGACCGCGGCCCTGACGATGGCGCCACTGGCTATCAGTGCCGCTATCAGGTGGTCGAGATCAACGTCCAGCCGGGCGCCGCCTCGCCGGTCACCGTCGCGCTGAAGGAAACCCACATCCTGCACGACGCCAAGAACCGCTGCTTCACCGGCGCCTCGCAGGCGATCAAGTGCACCGACGACTGCGCCGGTCGTCTCGATCCGGAAGGAATCCGCGTGTTGGCTGACGGTCGCAAGTTCCTGTCGGACGAATATGGTCCGCTGGTGCTGCTCTTGGACGCCAACGATCGCGAAACCCGCCGTTATCAAATGCCGGCCCATCTCCGCTGTTTGCATCCCTCCGACTCGAAGAAGGCGGAGAACAACGACAACACCATCGGCCGCGCCTCGAACCGCGGCATGGAAGGCCTGGCCATTACCCAGGATGGAAAAAAGCTGGTCGGCATCATGCAAAGCAGCCTGCTGCAAGATGGCCTGCGGACCGGCAGCGGTAAGATCATGGGCCGCTATGCCCGGTTGGTCGAGATCGACGTCGACTCGGGCGAGGTCCGCGAGTTCGCCTATCCGATGGATGACCCGAGCTACGGCATGAGCGAAATCCTGGCCTGCGGTCCGGGGCAGTTTCTCGTGCTGGAGCGGGACGGCGAACAAGGGGAAGCGGCCAAGTACCGCCAGCTAAACTGGATCGATCTGAACGGCGCGACCGACATCGCGAGCGTCGAATCGCTGCCGGCCGACAAACTGCCGGCCGAGATCAAGCCGGTCCAAAAGCGCACCTTCCTCGACTTCAACGCCCCCGAGTTTCACCTGGCCGGCAAAGAAATGCCCGAGAAGATCGAAGGGCTGACCTTCGGTCCGAAACTGGCCGACGGCCGCCAGACGATCGTGCTCGCCGTCGATAACGACTTTGAAGGGTCGCTGCCGACCAAGTTCTGGGTCTTTGCGGTCAACGACCAGCTGTTCGCCGCTCGGTAACAGCCGCAGTTTCCGCTAGAATAACGACGCGCTAGACGCGTCGCGCCAAGATCAACGTTGATCCACCAAGGGACGCCGCCAACTGGCGTCCCTTTTTCGTTTTCCCCTCGGCCGTTCCATGCTGCGACTGCGCGACAAAGACTACCTGCTCACCAACGACGGCCTGATCTTCAATGTGCTCGGCTACGATCATCCGGACGGCGCCTACGTATGCGGGCTCAAGTATGTCGCCGGCGAAAAGTGGCTCGCAAACTATGACGAAGCGCTGCGGTTTCTCGAGCAACGCTATCCCCACTACGTCGATCAATTGATCCGCGTCCCCTCGAAGTCGATCGCATTTGTCTACTTCAGCGATCAACGACTGCCGCAATTGCGGGAGTCATTTCAGGTCGGCCGACTGCAGAAAGCGGTGGAACTGGCAGACCTGTTCGCGGAGAAGTTAAACTTGCCGCCAGATGCGTTCAGCCTGACCGACTCGCTCCTGTGGAGCGCCGGCAACTCCGACTCCGATATCGATCTGGTCATCTATGGCGCCGATAACTGTGAGGTTTGGCTGCAGTCGCCCGAACGGATCTTCGCCCTGCCGGAAATCGAACCGATCACGCCGGAGTTCATCCAGCGGCCGCCCCATCTCAGCGATGCGTCGTTCGCACAGCTGTGTGAGCAAAAATGGAACCAAGGCTACTATCTTGGCACGCGGTTCAGCGTACGAGGCGTGCGGAACTGGGACGAAATTCCCGCCCCAGTTCCGCTGGTCGCGGCCCCGCCGGTCGAGCGCCAGCTGACGATCGCCGACCGTCGCCAATCGCTTTTCTTTCCGGTGGTCTACCAGACAGAGCAGCAGATCGAAGTCGTTTCGTTTCACATTGGCTACGAAGCGACGTTCGCTCCCGGCGATACCATCGGCGTCCTTGGCGCCCAGGTCGACGACCGCACGATTCTGGTCGGCTCACGGTATGGGGGCGACGAATCGATCACCCTTGTTCGCCCGGCTTGATCGCCTCGGCGGCCGCCGCGATCGACTTCCCTTCGCTATCGACCGAGCGGTTGGCGTCACGCATCTCGGCAGTCGTAATCGAGTTGACCAGTTGGCTCAATCGCTCGACCGCGGCCGGATCTTCGGCGAGTCGCTTTGAGGCCAGCAAGATGGCTTGGTACGGCGGCAACGCTCGGGCTGGATCTTCGATTTCGACCAGATCGTTCGCGGCGATCCGCCCATCGGTCCGAAAGGCGACCACCACGTCGGCGTTGTCATTCGCGATCGCGCCATACATCAACCCGGCGTCCATCGCCTGTTTGCTTTGAAAGTCGAATCCGTACGCGCTCCGCACGGCGGCCCACTCGGGACGTTGCCAAAATTCGGCCTCGGTCACGGCTCGCAGTTGATCGGCATGTTTCGCCAGGTCATCCAGCGTCTCGATCCCCAGCTCTTCCGCCTTGGCCCGCTTCATCACAAAGACATAGTCATTGCGGAAGCCAAGCGGCCCCAGCGAAATCACGCTATGCTTTCCCTTCAGGTCGGTCGCCAGGTCGATTAGCATCTCAGGGGACGAAACCTGATCGTCTCGCTTCAGCACGTTCGCCCACAGCGTGCCGGTGTAGTCGACGTAGCAGTCGATCTTGCCGTTTTCCAAGGCTTCAAAGATCATCGCCGAGCCGATCCCTTCTTTCCGCTCAACCGTGCGGCCGACCTCTTCTAGCTCGCCGGAGATCGCGCGAGCGAGGATCATCTGCTCGGTAAAGCCCTTGCAGCCGACCACATAGTTGCGACCGTCGAACTCGTCGCCAGTAGCGACATTGCGCGGCCCGGCCCCGTCGTAGCTTTTCGGTCCCAGCGGCAACATGCCGACCAACATGGGGCTCAACGCCAGCGCCGCGATTCCGATCAATGATCCAATCCGCGCCGGCCGGTTGCGAGTCCGAACGCCTGACTCCAGCGTCCCCAACAGCGCATCAAGCCCCAGCGCCAAAGCGGCGCAGAAAAAACAACCGACGCCCAGCGCGTAAACGTTGTTCGTAAAGAGCCCGGTGAAGATGTAGTCCCCCAGGCTGGTCGCACCGACCGGAAAGGCGATCGTCGCCGCGCCGACCACCCAGACCGCCGCGGTCCGGACGCCAGCCACAACGGTCGGCGCCGCCAGCGGCAACTCCACCATCAACAGCCGCTGTCGACTATCCATTCCCAAACCTTCCGCCGCTTCCAAACAGGCCGGGTCGACCGACTGGATGCCGGTGATCGTGTTTCGCAGCATCGGCAATAAGCTGTACAGCACCAAGGCCACCAGTGCCGGGCCCCAACCAATTTCGCCCGAGGCGAAGACCATCGCCGCCAACAAGGCGAGACTCGGGATCGTTTGAATCAAACTGGCGGTCGTCAGCGAGATCCGTTCGACCCGTTTGCGGCGCGAACACCAGATCCCCAGCGGCACGCTGATCAGCCCGCCGATCAAGAGCGCGGTGAACGACAGGAAGACATGCCCTTGCAGACGGTCAGGCAGGAACTGGAGTTGCTCGACCACTTTGGCCCACTCAAAATGCCAGCCCATCTCGGAGGCCAGAAAGCAGCAAGGGGTGAAGATTTCGGACATGGGATTTGTCTCATTCGGGCGCCACTGCTGGCTTGTCCAGCAGTGCGAACCTGGTACCAGTGATCCACGGCTGGGTAAGCCAGCGGTGGCACACGTTTGGGAGGGCTGCGTTAAGTGGTTTCTAGATCGTGTATTAGGCGGCCGTGGCGACGCGGCGTTTCTAGCAGCTGCGCGACATACTCATCGCCGGCATCTTGCAGCAGTTCGCGGGGCGTGCCAAAACGCAATAGCTCGCCGTCCTTCATCACGGCGATCTTGTCGGCCAACAGCAGCGCCTCGGCCATGTCATGCGTGACGATTACCGCCGTAAAGCCAAGCTCTTGTTGCAGTCGCAGGAACTCGGCCTGCAGGCTATCTCGAGTCACTGGATCGAGCGCGCCAAACGGTTCGTCGAGCAACATCACCTTCGGATCGACCGCCAACGCCCTTGCAAAGCCAACCCGCTGCCGCTGTCCGCCGGAGAGCTGATGCGGATATCGATCGGCATACTGGGCGGCCGGCAGTTCGACCATGTCGAGCAGCTGCGATCCCTTCGCTTTGTACGCCCCCGCGTCTTGGCCGAGCATCTTCGGCAAGATGTTGACGTTCTCCAGGATCGTCATGTGCGGAAAGAGCCCGATGCTTTGAAAGACATAGCCGATGCGGCGTCGCAGCTGCACCGGGTCTTGCTCGATGATGTTCTCGCCGTCGATTTCGATCACGCCGCCGCTTGGCTCGATCAGGCGATTGATCATCTTAACCGTGGTGCTTTTTCCCGATCCCGATCCGCCGAGCAGGGCCAAAACTTCTCCCTGCTCAATCTGCAGCGAGAGATTATTGACGGCATACGACTGGCCGCCGTCCCAGGTTTTGCAAACGTCGCGTAGTGCGATCATGACGCAGTATCCCTCAGGTTGGATGAACGTTTCGCTGACGTTAGGCCGACTTTTGCTCGGCGCCGGATGGCATTTCGGTAACCCAACTTCGCAGCGTGCGATAGTCGGTCTTGCCGGTCCCCAGAACCGGAATCTGCTCGACCTGGCGAACCTCGTCCAGTCGCATCACTCCCTGCATGCCGGCTTCGCGAATCATCGCGTTGGCGTCACGTAGCGAAATCGCCGCACAGGTGAACAGGACGATCTTGCGTCCCCCATCCAGTTCGATCCCTTCGACGGCGATCTTCGGCCCTTCTTCGTCGGGCGGAAACGCCTTGGCGAGCGGCTCTTCCAAAGCGGGCAGCGAAACCATCTCGCCGCCGATCTTCAGGAACCGCTTCATCCGGCCGCGGAAGTGAAAGAACCCGTCGGGGTCTTTCATCACCAGGTCGCCGGTGTTGTACCACGTGGCGCCGGCGACTTCGACAAACGGTTGCGGGCCGTCATGTTTCAGGTAGCCTTGAAAGATGCTCTCTCCCTTGACCAACAGCAGGCCGGTCTCGCCATCGTCGATCGGCTCGTGAGATTCGGCGTGCACGACCAGCATCTCGACGCACTCCAGCGGCTTGCCAATCGTGCCGCGGCGACTGTCGCAGGGGCTACTGCCGGAGACGACCGGCGAGCACTCGGTGATGCCATAACCTTCCAGCAGTTCGGCGCCAGGCAAGGTCGCGGCAAAATGATCATGCAGCGCGTCGGGGCACTTTTCGGCGCCGACCATCACCGTTCGCAGCGTCTTCAGATCCTCGGCCGTGCTGACGCCGAAGATGTACTGCAAAAAGGTGGGTGTGGCGAACATCAGCGTCGCGCCGTAGCTGCGAATGATCCGCGACAATCCCCGGGCATCGGTCGGGTCGGGATAGTGCACCACGCGGATGCCGGTCAGCACCGGCATCAAAAAGGCGGCGGTCAGACCAAAGCTATGGAATGGCGGCAGGAACCCGAACAAAATGTCGCTTTGTTCAAACTGAATCAGTTTGACGCCGGCGTTGATGTCGGCGATCAGGTTGCGATGCGACAGCGGCACCGCTTTCGGCAATGCCTCTGACCCCGACGTGAACAACACCGCCGCCGGAGCGTCAACGTCGACCTGCGGCAAGCTGCGGAGGAACGACTTCGGCGCGACGTAGGTCGCCAGGTAGGTCTTCGTCTGTTCCCACTTGCTGATCCCTTCCCGCATTTCTTCCAAGGCGACGATGTTGGCGCCGGGGACTTCGATCCCGAGTCGATCGAGGAACCGCTGCGAGGTGACGACGTTCTTCACTTCCAGCTTGGCCACGGCATGCGCCAGGCCGGCATCGCCGGTCGTCCAGTTCAGCATCACCGGCAACTTGCCCGCCAGCTGAATCGCCAGGAACAACGTATCGGCCGCCACCGAAGCCGGCAGCAGAACGCCAACCGTATGGCCGTCAAGCTTGGCGATCCGTTTGGACAAGATCGTGGCGCCGGTCAGCAGCTTGCGATACGTCAGCACGCCCGACAGCTGATCGGCGACGGCGGCCGAATCGGGACGCTCGGTCGCCCGGCGGACGAACGCTTCGGCCAGGTTGTCGGCCAACGCGTGCGGAACCTCGCTGCTGACCTGCGGATGTTGGTTCCAAATCTCGGGCACAACCAACTCTTCGTCCTCGTCCGAGGAAAGCTGCCCTTCGGCCAACAGCCAAAGCTCGCCCACATTGGTCGGCACATGATTGCTGCGGAAACCGAACTCCCGCTCCATCTCGAGCGCCATGTCCATCCGCTCAAGACTATCGAGCCCCAGCGTGTCGAGCGTCGTCTCGGGCGCCTGCTCGGACGGTTCCAGCTCGCGGCCGAGATGCTCGGTCAGCATTGCGGCGATCGCTTCTTTGGTGGCCGGTTTGATCGCATCGGCGTCGATGTCGATTTGTTCTTTGACCGACTCGAAGTCAAAGTCGCGGGGACCGAACCACGGATTGTAGGGCACGTACTTCGGCTCTTCGCCCCCATTGGCGTTGTACCACCCTTCGAGATAGCGATTGAGCGACTCTTTGCTGTCGAGCGGCAACTGATCGCGATCGATCGCCACGGCGGTGATCGAGACGTCGCGTTTCGGCACGAAGAAGAGGAGACTCGAGATCAAACTCCAAACCGCCGTCTTCGCCCCACCAGCCAAGTCGGGCACGCCGCCGGTCTGGGCACACCCAAAATGGCTGCCCCACAAACCTTCGGTCCGAACCAACACCACTTGCAGGTCAGGACAGCGCGACAACAGCTCGTACGCAATCCGGGCGCCGCCGATTATTTCGGTCCCCTGACGCTTTAGCCGTCCCGAGGGATAGATCAAGAAGTCGTTGCCCGCTTCGATGCCGGCCACCACCTTGTCGATCATCTCGGTCGTTTGGCGATGGGCGTCGCGGCTATGACTTTTCAGGTTCGGCACTTCAAACGCGTTGCTGGCGATGCAGAACGGGTGAAACAGCCAGCTGCGGTAGGTATCGGTAAAGACCAGCGGCCGCAGCGAGCGGCCAAAGCGAAGATGGCTGAGCACCGTCGGCGGATCGACAAAAGCGGGATGGTTGGGCAAAACCAGGACTGGCCCCTTCAGGTTTCGTAGCTCTTCCAGCCCGTCGACTTGAACTCGATAGCGGAAGCGGAGCAAAAACCGCAGAGTCGCCCACATGATTTTTTGCAGCAGACCGTTCATCGGTCGAGATTCCTCGTAAGCAGTGTTGTGACTACCGCCTACTTAGGCGTATTAGAGGACGAAAGGAGACAAGAAATCGGGAAAAGTCAGGCCAAACGTCGCTTGCACGCACGTTTATACCCCGAGTGGGCCGCAGGAATCCAGGTGAAAGCGAATCATCCCCCCATTTGGATATGGATCCTGAAACCCTAGCGTCATGCTCTTATCGCCTCTTCGCGAGATGAGCATGTCTTCAATGCGTTTTCCCCAGAGCAAAGACATGCTTCAAGCCGGCGAAGACGCCGCAAGAGCATGGCAACAGCAGACTTTGCTACTTCCCTTCGGCCCGAATCTCTTCCAGCATCCGCTCCACGCGGGGGATCTGCGAGCGGATATGTTTCGTGAGGACCGTCTCGACCTTCTTCCAGTTCTTTTCGATCAGGGCCTGCAAGATGAGGCGGTGCTGCTCGGCCATTTCTTCGACAGCCGCCGTTTCGGTCGTCGCTAGGTCGAAGATCGCCGCGTGGAACAGACCATGCCGCTCGAAAAAGTCGCGGATGTAGTGGTTGCCGGACAGGTCGATCCAGTAAGCGTGCAGGCGGTTATCGAGCTGCGGCGTGCCATCGGCCGCCGGCTGATTGCCGTCGAGCATCTCCTGCAGGAACTCCGCGTCAAGCTGCGCGCGGACGGTGCGCAGCGCCATCAGCTCGAGCGCCTCGCGGACTTCGGAGTAATGCTCCAGGTCTTGCGGCAAGAAGAGCCGGCTCCGCCAGCCGCGGCGCGGCACATGTTCGATAAAGCCTTGCCCGGCCAGCTTCCCCAGCCAATGCCGCAGCACGGTGCGGCTGACCCGGAACATCTCGGCGGTCGCTTCCTCACGCAAAAACGAATCGTCGCCTGCCAGACTGCGGCGAATGATGAACTCGCGGATGCGGACTTCCAGGGCCGGCTCTCGCGGTTCGCTCCGCTGAACGCGGCGTTTCGCCTTGCGGTCCGGGTTGGGCGTCAGGCGACCGGTCGCATCGCGAACCAACAGCCCCTCTTCGACTAGCTGGTCAAACGCCGTCCGCACGGGGGAGGCGCTGACGTCAAACAGACGCGCGACGCTGGCGATCGAAAACGGCTCGGGCAAGCCCTCCCGACTATGGATGCGATCCGAAAGCTCTTCAACAATGCGTTCCGACAACGACACGGGCACGATTCCTGGGTAGGTCCGACACAAAGGTTAACCTGAAGATTTTACGAAAAACGATTGACGAAGCGAACCAGATTGCTTATCGTGTCTTTGTACACAAAAACAATCTCTTGTTCGTCCAAAGGACCTACCACATGAAAGTCGATTGGAGCGGAGTATTTCCGGCAGCGACTACGCAATTCAACGCTGACTTTTCCGTTAATATTCCCGCCACGCTGCAGCATCTGGATGCGATGATCGCCGCCGGCGTCCACGGCATGATCATGCTGGGTACGGTCGGCGAGAACTGCTCGCTCAGCTACGACGAGAAACTGGAGGTTCTGAAGGCGAGCGTCGCTCACATCAACGGACGCGTTCCGGTGTTGACCGGCGTCGCCGAATTTACGACCGCCACCGCGTGCCGCTTTGCCGCCGACGCCGCCAAGCTTGGCGTCGATGGCCTGATGGTGCTGCCGGCGATGGTCTATCGTTCGGATAGCCGCGAGACGGCGGCCCACTTCCGCGCGGTCGCCGCCGCGTCGGACTTGCCGATCATGATTTACAACAACCCGGTCTCCTACAAGGTCGACATCACGCCGGAAGAATTTGCCGAGCTGGCCGACGAGCCAAAGTTCGTCGCGATCAAAGAATCGACCGAAGACACTCGCCGCATCACCGACATCCGCAACGTCTGCGGCGATCGCTTTCTGTTGTTCTGCGGCGTTGACGACGTCGTGCTCGAAAGCATGGTCCTGGGAATCGACGGCTGGGTCTCGGGCCTGGTCAACGCCTTCCCGGCCGAAAACCGTCTGCTGTGGGACCTGGCGATGGAAGGTCGCTACGCCGAAGCGGTCGAAGTTTATCGCTGGTACACGCCGCTGCTGCACCTCGATACCGACATGAAGCTGGTACAGTATATTAAGCTGGCGAACGCCGAATGCGGTTATGGAACTGAAACGACCCGTCCGCCGCGGTTGCCGCTGATCAGCGACGAACGTGAAAGAGTCCTGGGCGTCATTCGCAAGGCGATCGCCACGCGGCCGGTTCTTACTGTCTAAGAGGACGCTGTGGCTAATACTCCCCGCTCGGTAACGACGCTCTCGGTGATTGATTCCCACACCGGGGGCGAACCGACCCGCGTCATTGATCAAGAGATCGACCTGGGCGCTGGTCCGCTGTCGGAACGTCGTACCATCTTCAAAAAGAAGTTCGACTGGGTCCGCAGCAGCACCTGTACCGAGCCGCGGGCATCCGACGCGATGGTCGGCGCGCTACTGACGCCGCCGACCAATCCGGACGCCACCGCCGGCGTCATCTTTTTCAACAACGTCAACGTGCTCGGCATGTGCGGGCACGGCACGATCGGCGTGATCGCCACGCTCGCCCATCTCGGCCGGATCCAGCCAGGCCCGCATCGGATTGAAACGCCGGTCGGCGACGTCTTGGCCACCCTGCACGACAATGGCGAAGTCAGCGTCCGCAACGTCGCCAGCTATCGCTATCAGGCCGACGTCGAACTCAACGTGCCAGGCTACGGCAACGTAGTCGGCGACATCGCCTATGGCGGCAACTGGTTCTTTCTAGTCAAGTCGCCGGCCATGGAGTTGAAGTACTCGGACCGGGACGAACTGCTGTGGTTTACCAAGGCGATCCGCAAAACGATCGACAAGCAGCGGATCACCGGCGCCAGCGAAGGCAAGATCGACCATATCGAGCTGTATGGCTTGCCGCAAAATGAACTGGCCGCCGACTCGCGCAACTTCGTGCTGTGCCCCGGCGGCGAATACGACCGTTCTCCCTGTGGAACCGGCACTTCGGCCAAGGTCGCCGTTCTGGCCGCCGAAGGCAAACTGCAGCCCGGCGAAACCTGGCGGCAAGAGTCGATCACTGGCAGCATCTTCCACGCCAGTTATGCTGTAGTCGATGATCAGATCATTCCGACGATTCGCGGATCGGCCTTCGTGACCGGCGTTTCGCAATTGATCATCGACCCGGCCGATCGTTTCGCGTTCGGCATTCCTCCCCGCTAAGTTCCGCCAGCAAAAAGCAATCAGCCCGTGAGCAATCGACCAGCCGTCGTTATTGGTGGAGGGGTCGTCGGCGCCGCCGCCGCGTACTATCTCGCCAAGTCAGGCCGCCCCGTCGTCATTCTCGAAAAAGGGAAGTTCGGCGCCGCCTGTTCGCACGCCAACTGCGGCTACCTTTCTCCCAGCCATGTGCTGCCGCTCGCCCAACCTGGCGTGCTGATGCCATCGCTGCTGTCGATGCTCAAACCGAACTCCCCCTTCTCAATCCGGTTCCGCTTCTCCCCTGCCCTGTGGAGTTGGCTGATCAAGTTCGCGCTGCGCTGCCGTCGCCAACCAATGATGCAGGCCGCCGGCGGCATCCACGCGCTGCTGCAATCGTCGCGACAGCTCTACAGCCAGATCATCGCCGACGAACAGATGGACTGCGAATTCGAAGAGCGGGGGCTGCTGTTCGTCTACAAAGACGAGTCGCACTTCCACGAATTCGAGCATGTCAACGAACTCCTCTCCCGCGAGTTTGACGTCGTCGCCGCCCCCTATGCCCGCGAAGCGCTCAACGAACTAGAGCCGGCCCTAAAACCAGGCATCGCTGGCGGTTGGCTGTTTGGGGGCGACGCCCACTTGCGCCCCGATCGCCTAATGACGGCGTGGCGAAAAGTGCTGGAAGGGATGAACGTCGAGATCCGCGAGAACTGCGAGTTCAAGCAGTTTACCAGCGGCGGCAAAACGGCGACCGCCGCCGAAACGTCGACCGGCACAGTCGATGGCGAAGACTTCTTGATCACAACCGGCGCCTGGACTCCCTTTTTGAACGACCAACTGGGCGCCAAGATCCCGATCCAGCCGGGCAAAGGGTATTCGATAACGATGCCCCGCCCCGAGATCTGCCCCCGGTTCCCGATGCTGCTCGAGCAACATCACGTCGGCGTTACGCCGTGGGAAAGCGGTTACCGCTTGGGCTCGACGATGGAGTTCGCTGGCTACGACACGACGATCAACGAAAAGCGACTCGGCATCCTGACGAGCGGCGCCGAGGTCTACCTGAAGAATCCGCACTGCGCCCCGATCATCGAAAAATGGTACGGCTGGCGCCCGATGACGCCGGACAGCACCCCCTACATCGACCGCAGCAAACGGTACCAAAACGTCTACGTCGCCGCCGGCCACAACATGCTCGGCCTGTCAATGTCCCCCGGCACCGGCAAACTGGTGGCGGAACTGATGAACGACGAAACGCCGCACTTGGACGCGACGCGCTATTCGCTGTCGCGGAAGATCTAACGCACCCTTCCAACGCCACGGCCACAGCAATACTAGCCCGCAGCGCAAGCGAGGAAAACGCGGCCAAGAGGCAAAGCGAACCTCCGATCCCCGCGAGAAGAGCAACCGCTCCAAGCGACCTCTTTGGTATAATCTGGCGGCAAATATCGGAACCGCAGATGGGCGCAGATTTGTTGAGGGAATGGCGGGCGAATTCGCGTGTTAATCGCGACTCGGTAGAGAATCTCAGGCTCCCAAGGCCCGGAGGGCCGTCCCAACCTAGCCCAGGGCGCAGTCGCCAACGGCGATGCAGCCCTGGGTAACAACGTCGAGAACCGATGCAAGCCCCAGCGGGGCGATCCAACGAAGCGCACGGTCGCGTCCAGCGTCAACGATTCAACGGGCAAACTGACCTGGGGCTGCGCCGCGAAACGCGACTTCGCCCCAGGCTAGATTAGATCGGCCCTCCGGGCCTCCGACGTTTGCTGGCTACATTCGTACTCGCCCGCCAATCGATCTATCGCCTCTTCGTCTTGATCTCACTCTCTTACTCCAACATTTTCGACTTCCCACCACGGATGCGGTAGGATGCGGACATCCCGCGAAAGTCCAATCCATTCACCACAGGAATCCACCATGTCCTTCGAAGCGATGAAAGCTGCCGCCGAGAACGGAAATCCACAAGCCCAAGCCGCTCTGGGTTACGCCTACGACGTCGGTGAGGGCGTTGAGCAAAACCTGGCGACCGCCATACAGTGGTATCGCCAAGCGGCGGACCAAGGGCACGCCGACGCCCAGTTCAACCTGGCCGAGATGTATCGCGATGGCGCCGGCGTGGCGCAGTCCAATGAAGAAGCGCTCGCCTGGTATACCAAAGCCGGCATGCAGGGGCACTCCAAGGCGCAGTACAACATCGCCATGATGTACGTCAGCGGCGAAGGAGTCGCGGCCGACAACGTCACCGCCTACGCCTGGCTCGCCCTCTCCGCCACCGGAGACGCCGAGGGCGCCGCCCAAGCCCGGGATATTGTCGGCCAAGAGATTGGGGACCAGATCACGGCCGGCCAGGCGCTGGCGGCACAGTTGCAGGCGGAGATTAGCAAAGCCACAGACTGATGATCTTCATCTGCGTTCATCTGTGGTTTCAACCTGTTCTCCAGATTGATTCGAACCGCAGATGAGCGCAGATGTTCGCAGATAAGATTATTAAGTCTTTTGGGGTGGGCGAATCGCTGCTGGCTATTTCTGTCTGCGGTTGACGCTGGGGAAGCTGGACGATCACTTGCTGGAAGCGGCCGATCCGCTGTTGCGAGAGCTGCACGAACAGACGGGCGAGACGGTCAACTTGGGCGTGCTGCGGGGCACGTCGGTTCGGTACCTGCAGATATTGGAGAGCAAGCATCCGTTTCGCCTGGTGGTGGACGCCAGCAGTCGCGATCCGTTCTACTCAACGGCGCTGGGTCGCGCACTAACTTCGGCGCTAGCCGATGACGACTGGAACGAACTGATCCACCACACCAAGCTGGTAGCCCGCACGCCGCAGACGGTGATCGACCCGGTTCAGCTGTACGAGATTCACCAGCGGGCCAGCCAACAAGGGTACGCGATCGAAGAGGATCAAAACGACATTGGCGTCACCTGCATTGGCGCCCCGATCCGCGATGGCGGCGAGATCGTCGCGGCGGTCAGCGTTAGCATTCCGACGGCCCGCGTCGACGCCGACTCGCAGCCGCAACTGATCGACGCGGTCAAGCAAACGGCGGAGAAAATCTCGGCCCAACTGTCGACGTAGCGGCGCCAGCGTCTCTCTCGCTAGCGACCCAGACCGCACGGCGTCAAGGCTTTCCTAACCGGAACGACTGGCCCCGACGCGCCGCGTATCCGTCACACGACGCAGCATCGCATCAACACTTCCAATCGTCGCAACCGAAGGAACCATTACGTCTCAATCGTGAACGTGATGTCGCTTGCGCGGACTCTGGTATCGAAACCTTCCTCAAAGATTCCATTGACTTGACACAATGAAAAAGGCCAGCATCGCCTTCACGATCGGACTTGCGGCGATCACCAGCGGTTGCCGCACTACCTCGCCCGCGTCTACAGCTCATGTGCCGGTCGCCAGCGCCGCCCCCACCGCCGCGGCGCTCGCCTCGGCCGAGCAATCGCTTACCCAGGCGAGCGAACTTCCCGCAGCCAAAGCGGCGCCGCAAGACCTGCCGGCAGCGTCGCTGGTTTCGTATCAACAAGAGCCCGCCACGGCCGAACCAATCTCCCCGCCGGTTACGGCCATCCGCTCAACCGGCGACTGGTCGTTGACCGAGCTTGAAGAGCTGGCCCTGCAAAACAACCCCGCCTTGGCCGAAGCGGTCGCTCGCGTTAACGCCGCCCATGGCAACTGGGTGCAGGTCGGCCTGGCGCCCAACCCGGTGCTGGGCTACTCGGGTCAGCAGCTTGGTAGCGGCGGCCTGGCGACGCAAACCGGCATGTTTATCGGGCAAGAGTTCGTCACCGGGCACAAGCTCGGGCTGAACCGCGAGATCGCCGCGTGGGAGATTCAACGGGCCGAGCGTGATCTCGACGCGTTCCGCTTGCGGGTGCTGACCGACGTGCGGATCGGCTACTACGACGTCTTGATCGCTCAGCGACGTCGCGAGCTGGCGGCTGAACTGGTGCAGATCGCCGAAAAGGGAGAGCAAAGCGCCGCGGCCCTCTTCAAAGGACAAGAGGTCAGCCAAGCCGACCCGCTGCGTGCAAGCGTCGAAGCCCAAACCGCCCGGATCGTGCTGCAGAACTCGATCAATCAGCACGTCGAAGCGTGGCGCCGTTTGACCGCCGTGCTCGGCATGCCGGCGATGCAGCTGCAACCGCTGCAAGGGGAAATCAACGCGGACGACATGAATCTGCAGTGGGACGAGACGCTCACCAACCTGATGCAGAAAAGCCCAGAACTGGCGGCGGCGCTGGCCAACGTCGAAGCGGCCCACTGGGCGGTGCAGCGAGCCTACGCCGAGGTCATCCCCAACATCGAAGTCCAAGCGATCATTCAAGATGACCGCGGCATCGACGGCACGGACGGCAACCTGCAAGTGACGCTACCGCTGCCGCTGTGGAACCGCAATCAGGGCGGCATTCAGCGGGCCTACGCCGATGCGGCCGCCGCCAATCGCGCCGCCGACAAACTGTCGATGGATCTGCAGGCCCGGCTGGCCGTCGCGTTTCAGCGATATGAAAGCGCCCGCAACCAGGTCACGCAGTATGCACGCCCCGGCGGCATTCTGGAGAACGCCCAGCGTTCGCTCGAGCTGATCCGCATCGGCTACGAAGCGGATGAGTTCGCCGTCATCGACCTGCTGAACGCCCAGCGAACCTATTTCCAAACGAACCTGGCGTATCTCGACTCGCAACGCGAACTGTGGATTTCGGCGACCGAGATCCGCGGCTTAATGCTGCAAGGCAGTCTCGAAAAGTAAGCGATCTCACCCAGCCTGCATAGTAAGGGGAACGCCGCCGCCAGCGTTCCCCTCGCAAGCTGCATTCCTTAAATTTTGTTAACGAAAATTAGCGTTCCAACCTGCCTGGTTGTGTGTTAGCTTCAAGGGACCGGCTCACCCGCCTGCGCCGGTTCCCGCACTTTCCTTCCTATGCGTGACGGCAGCCCCGCTGATGTCATCTCCCGGCACACCAAAATCGCTGACGATGCGTACGACGATCTGGGTCGTCGGCGCGCTGTTGTCGTTGCCGGGCCAAGGCCTGGAAAGCTGCGACTGCCTGCAGCAGCTGGCGCACCTATGCGCCGATGCGCTGCAAACGGCGCAGTGCAATTCGCCGGGGCATCCGCATCTGTCGGCGTCGCACGGAAAAGACGCCTGCCCTTGCCAGTGTCGTCATTCCGCTCCCCGCCAGGCGACGCCGACGCCGCGTGAAATTCGCCCCGCCGACGATGTCGATCAAGCCGTTCGACTGGCCGCTTGTCATTGGCAGCCAGGTCATGACTGGCGGTCGCCCCCTCTTTCTTCGCTTACGGAAAGCCCTCCCCGTTCGGTACCAGCGCTGGCGCTGTGCGCTACGCTCTCGCGTTTTCGGCTCTAAAGCGAATGCCGCAGATCGCCAACGTCTTTGGCGATCTGCGCGATTCTTCGTTTCGCTTTATCCGCTAAACGCATAGCCAAGAGAGTTACCGATGCACAGAAGTCAAAACCCCGATCCCCGCAAACTGTTCGGATCGCGGATCGATCCCACCTTCTTCCCGGCGATCGTTCGCCGCCTAGAGGAAACGCCGTTTGATCAGACGGCGCTCGTTGTTGAGTTTCGCGACGAAGTGTTCGTCGAGCTACGTGCTCGTCTACAAGACTTCGGTTGGAAAGTGATTCGCGCTGAACGGGCAGCCGACGTGGCCGCTGGCTTGAATCTATACGACCCGCAGTTGGTGCTCATCAACGAGTCGATGCCCGATGAGTCAGGCAGCTTGATCGCCAACAAGATGCGGCTGAACCATTGCCTGCCGATCGTCTGGCTCTACTGCTGCAATCCTCAGGCGGCCGCCCGGCGGTACGGCAAGTTCTGCGGCATCGACAAAGTGCTGAAGTACGACGGCGTCGTGCAAAACCTGGGCGAGATGATTCAGAGTCGGCTGCTGCGTCGCTTCCCAGAAGCGGAAGCGATTGAGCTGACGGCCGAAATGCGACGGCATTTCCGGCTCTACTAGCTCCCCCCCTTTTCGACGAAGACTCACAAAAAAAGCCCGGCCGCAGGAACAATTCCCTCGGCCGGGCTTTCGTTTTTCTTAGCGACTAGAGCGTTTTTCTGATAGCTGTCGCGTTTCTGGCGTTAGTGAGGCAAGCTGGTCAAGGCGACCGAAGCAGGCGAATCCTCAAGATTCGTCGATGCAGGTCAACGCCGACCAGCGCCGCCGCAACCAGCCAGAACGATACAGATGGAGGAAAACCGCTCTAGTGGTCGTGGTCATGACCTTCGTGATCGTGGTCATGCTCGACGGCGCCGCGATACTGCTTGCCGGCGATCGTCACCACCAGTTGGGCGTCGGCGCCTTCATGATCCAGATCCTCGGCCAGTTCCGCTTCGGTCGATACGAACCTCGACGACTTTCCTTCCGGGTCGCTCGACTCAGGGGCGGCCGCCAGTTTGAACTGCTCACCCATGCCGTCATGCTTCAGGTTGATCGTCAGTTCGGGCGTTTCGATCGGCGTCGCCGCTTTGGCCGCCGAGTCGAGGATGTAGATCGTCACGCTCTTCGCTTTTTCGTCGTGAACGAGTTCGGCATGACACTCTTCGTTCCCCAGTTCGATCAGCGAACCGCCATGTGGCCCTTCGCCTGGATGTTCGTGTTCGTCGTGATCATGCTCGGCATGACTATCGCCCTCAGACGCTGGCGCCGAACCGCTTGTGCAGCCCAGCGAGGCCAACGACAACGTCAATAGCCCCGTCGCCATCAGGCGAGCGGCTCGACCGGTCCAAAGTTCCGTGATCTTCATAGGCCCCATCTCCTCCAAGTTATTGGTGAATCAGATCAGCGATCTCCGCCTTGGCGATCGCATAACGTTCGTTCGTTAAAACTCGGGCGTCGTCGGCAGATGGGGCTCTTCCCCTTCTTCGACTAGCGCCACTTGCTGCTCGTTCGCTTCGACCACCGCTTTGGCGGCGCCAATTCCCAACGTCCAGAACAATGCCGGCCGCACCAGAAATTCCAGCGATGTACTCGTAATCAAGCCGCCGATGATGACCGTCGCGACCGGATACAAGATCTCTTTGCCCGGTTCGCCGGCCGCCATTGCCAGCGGCGCCAGACCAATCCCCGACGTCAGCGCCGTCATCAGCACCGGCGCCAGGCGATCTTTGCCGGCCCGGATGATCATTTCCTGCGACCAGGTTTCTCCTTCGTACTTCACCAGGTGCAAGTAATGGTTGATCAGCAGAATGCCGTTTCGAGATGCGATGCCGCACAGCGAAATGAACCCGACCATGCTGGCCACCGTCAACGTTTGCTGCGTCAGGTAAAGCGCCGCGACCGAGCCGATGAACGCCATCGGCAGCGCGATCATCACTTGCAGCGAAAGATTGACCGATTGGAACATCTTGTACAGCACCAGGAACATGCCGATCAACGAAACCGCAAACAGCACCGCGATCATCCGCGAGGCCGACTGCTGACTCTCGAACTGACCGCTGTACTCGGTGAAGTAGCCGGTCGGCAGTTCGGCCTCGATCGGCTCGAGCCGCTGTTTGATATCCTCCACCACGTCAACCAGCCCGCGGCCGCTGACGTTGCACTGCACAATGATACGGCGGCGAACTTGTTCGCGATTGATCGTGTTCGGTCCATCCGACGAATAGATGTCGGTGACGTGTTTCAGCATCACAGAGCCGCCGTCCGGCGTTTCCAATACCAGGCGTTCCATCGCGCTGCGATCTTCGCGGAACGGCTCGTCTAGCCGCACTAGCAGGTCGAACGTTCGCTGACCGTCGAGCACTTGCGACACGACCTCACCTTGCATGGCGGTCTCGACAAACTCGTTGACGTCCATCCGGCGAAGACCGTATCGCTCCAGGGCGTTTCCATCCGCTTCGATACGCAACTGGGGAATGTTGACCTGCTGTTCGACCTGCAAGTCGCGCACCCCCGGCACGGTGGCGATCGCCGCTTGCATCTGCTGGGCGTAACGCCGCAGGTCGTCCAGGTCGTCCCCATACAACTTGATCGCGATCTGGGCTTTCACGCCTGAGAGCATGTGCGAGATCAAGTGAGCCAACGGCTGTTCGACCGCAGTCACAATCCCCGGCACGTCGGCGAGCGCTTCGCTGATTTCTTCGATCACTTCCTCGCGCGACCGAGTCGTATCGGGGTCGATCGTCGCGACGAACTCGCTGATGTTGACCCCTTCGGCATGTTCGTCCACCTCGGCCCGCCCCGTTTTGCGAACGAATGCGGCGATATCGTCGATCTGCTGCAAGCGTTGTTCCACCCGATCGGAGATCGCGTTGGACGTCTCTAGCGACGTGCCCGGCGGCAAGACGACGTTGATCTGCACGGCGCCTTCGTTAAACGGCGGCAGGAAGTCGCTCTCCAATTGCAACATTCCCCAACCGGCGACCGCCACCACGATCGCTACGATCAAGAGAATCGGCCCGGCCAGCTTCAAACTAAAGCCCATCACCACGCCGGCGCCCCGTTTCAAGACCCGAAGCAAAATGCCATCCTGCTCATCATGCTTCAGCTTTTGATTACCCAGCAGCCAATAGCTAAGCACTGGCGTCACCGTCAGCGAAACCAACAGCGAGGAAACGAGCGACACGATGTAGGCCACGCCCAGCGGAGCAAACAGCCGACCTTCCATCCCCGAGAGCGCAAACAGCGGCACAAACACCAGCACCACAATCAAGGTGCCGTAAACAATCGAGTTGCGCACTTCGCAGCTCGCTTGAAACACGACCAGCAGCGGCGACTTTGGATGATCGCTATGCCGGTTTTCGCGCAGGCGGCGGAAGATATTCTCCACGTCGACGATCGCATCATCGACCAACTCGCCAATCGCCACCGCCAAACCGCCCAGCGTCATCGTGTTGATCGAGAGGCCGAAGAGGGCGAAGACGAGCGCCGTAATCACAATCGACAGCGGAATCGCCGTCAGCGTGATGAAGGTCGTTCGCAGGTTCATCAAGAACAGGAACAGGATGATCACCACCAAAATGCCGCCATCCCGCAGCGCCTCGATCACGTTGTCGATCGCCAGGTCGATGAACGCCTTCTGTTGGTAAAGCTCGGGCAGCACGCGCACATCGCCCGGCAGCGACGATTGCAGTTCTTCGAGCGCCTCCATCACCTCTTCGGTGACGCGGCGGGTATCGGCCTCTGGCTGTTTCTGCACTGTCAGCACCACGGCGGGACCGCCGCTGAAGGTACCGTCTTCGCCCCGTTCAAATGCCGAGCTATCGCCCCGCTTCGTCTGTGGGCCTTCCACGATTCGCGCCACTTGCGACAAGCGGATCGACTGCCCGTCGCGGTGAGTGATCACAATGCGGGCAAGTTCGTCGACGGTCGTCACGCGTCCCAGAGAACGGACCAACAGTTCATTCGGCCCCTGTTCATCCAGGTATCCGCCGGCCGTGTTTTGGTTACTTTCGCCGAGCGCTTGTTTGACCTGGTGCAGCGTCACGCCATAACGGCGCATGTCGTTCGGATTGACCAGCACCTGGAACTGTTTTCGTTCGCCTCCCATGACGACCACCTGCGACACGCCAGGGATGGTCAGCAAACGCTGCCGCACCACCCAGTCGGCCATCGTCCGCAGTTCCATCGGCGACGTCGCGCCGCCGTCGCTGTACATCCCCATGATCATGATCTGTCCCATGATCGACGAAATCGGCATTAGTTGCGGCTTGACCGTCTTCGGCAACAGGTCGGTCGCCAGGGCCAAACGCTCGGCGACAATCTGGCGGTCGTTATAGATGTCGGTGCCCCAGTCGAATTCGACATAGACGACCGAAAGACCGACCCCCGACTGCGTACGAACCGCCTGCACGCCGGTCGCCCCGTTCAACACCGTTTCCAGCGGAAAGGTGATCAACGTTTCGACCTCTTCCGGCGCCATCCCCGGCGCCTCGGTCATGACCACGACGCGGGGACGGTTCAGGTTGGGGAAGACGTCAATCGGCAGTTGGTACGACTGCCATCCGCCGTAAACCAGCAAGAAGACGGCGAAGACGATCACCAACAGGCGATTTTGCAGCGAAAACCGGATGATAGAGTTGAGCATGCGTCGGCGCGTGGGTTGAAGGTCGTGGAGAGCGTGTGACGACGTGCGACTTTCGGCACGGCCTAGTGATTGTGTCCAGCATGCGGATCGACCGCCCCGCCCGACTTGTTCTTGATCGCCAGATGAATCTGGTAGGCGCCGCGGGCGGCAATCACGTCTCCCGGGAAGATCGCCCCATCATTGGCGACGACGACCGATTCTTGGTCGCGGAACTCAACATGCACCGGCACCCGGTCAAAGTGATCGCCGTTTTGCTGATAGACGTAGCTCTCGGCGCCTTCGTCAACGATCGCTGCGACCGGCAGCACCAGCCGGTCCTGCCACTGATCGACCGGCACTCGCACTTCCATTCGCTGTCCCGGCTTAAATCGCCATTCCACGTAACGTTGCCCGTTCGACGCGACTTTGTCGCTGACGACGCTATTGGGCAGGCCCATGTAGAAGCGAAACGCGCGCGATTGCGAATCAACCACGTCCGACAAGTACAACAGTTGCAGTCCGTCGATCGTTGCGCGTTCCCCTTTGCCGGCCATCAGTTGAACGGTCACTGGCCAACCTTGAGAAGCCGCCTCCCGCAATCGCTCGGCGTCATCCTCAAACGCTTTGCCTTCGATGTACAGCTCGCAGTGGTCGGCCAGCACGCCAAGTCGCTCTCCCGCTTCGACCTGTTGCCCGACGTTGACCGAGATCTCTTGCACGTGGAAAAAATGATCCATCCCGCACGTTTCTCCCTCGTCCGACAACTCGGGAGCGTTGACCGTCAAGGTTTGAAACAGTTGGCGTTCTTGCGTGATCGCATCGATCTGCGCCTGGCTCAGCCCGTGCAACAGCAGCGCCTGACGAGCCGCTTTGAGTGACGCTTCCAGCTTTTGTTGCTCGTACTCTTGTTCCAAAATCCGCTTGCCCGGCACGACCCCTGCGGTTAGCGATTGCAGCCGCGCGATCTCGGCCTTCACCACGTCCAGGTTTTCCTGCGTCTTGATCAGGTCGCTTTGCGCGGTGACCAACTCTTCAAAGGTCAGCCGAATCTCAAACAGCGGGCTGCCCGGGGCGACCGCCGCGCCTTGCATCGGCAGGATCTTGGAAACGACCCCAGTCAGCGGCGACGAGATGTGAATCTGCGTCCGCCCAGGCCGTTCGACCACCATCGCCGGCAGATTGACCCGCTGGGTATAGGTTCCCAACTCGACGGTGAGCGGGCGAAAGCCGATATTCTTCAGCCCCTTCTCGCTCAGTTCGATCGAAGATTGGTCCGAATGCCCGGCGTGATCATGGCCATGCTCTTCTTCGAGGCCATGATCGACGTGCTCGTCCGTCGCTGCAGTGGTCGTCTGCCCCGGACGCATGACGACATAAACCGATCCAGCCGCGATCGCCGCGACCACCACAGCGACGACAAAGGTCGTCCCGAAACCGCTGGAACTTGTCTTTTGAGGAGCGTTCATCTCTTTTTCTTCCGATTTGGCGTTGCGCCACGCTAGCGGCGCAAACGAGCCGAGAAGTCGTTGTTTCTGCCTTGGGACTAAGCGATGGGCTGCGGCCATGAATACAGCGCGCGATACGATCGCTCTGCGTACGTTTCAGCACAGCTAGAAAACCTGCCCTAGCGGCCGGTCTATATCCGCAAGACGCCCAGCAACAGGTGACGGCGCATAGCGGCGCCGTCGGGCAAGAGAGGATGGCGCTTCGCGCACTCCAAGGTTTCGCCGGCGATCGCCAGCAGGACATCGTTCGGCGTCGTGAGATAGCAAGGCTGCGAGTCGAGATCGACGCCGGAGTCGTCAGAGCTGGTCGTTACGTAGACGCAACGTTGCTCCGAGCATTGCGAGTCATGCTCCGATTCGCTTGGCGCCTTAGGTTCGGCGGCGACTTCTGCGGTCGCCAGGTTTGCGTGATGATGTCCGCAGCAGCCGTGATTCTCGGTCGCCGCGGTCGCTTGATCATGCGGCTCGGCGGCATGCACGTGATGAGCGCAGCACCCGGCGACCGCATGCCATAGCATGGCTGTTATCGTCAGAATTACCGCTACACGACGTATCACGACCCTGGTTCCGGTTACAGAAATCGGTTGGACCACGGTAAATTATCGGCCGGAGGGGGAATCGATCAACAGGACTTTTCACGATCGGCCCCCGCCGAGCCCCACCCAGAGGCGGAGCAAACGCGCCTATCTGGAAACGGACGACTGGTAAAGGAACGCGTCTACTTTGCCACATTTACGGCAATTAGCAGGGACAAATTTCCCCTGCGGTAGTGCCAGACCGACGCTACTCGGTCACGCCGCGCAAAATTTCGGGCATCTCGACCGGAACCTCGACAAGCTTGTTTTTCTTGTCTTTCCCCTGCTTCTGCAGTTCAAAGGCGTCGTACAGTTGGCCGATCGCCGTGCGAGCCTCAAACCGCAGCTTGTCGCCGTCGATGTGGATTACTTGGTAAAGCTGGGTGTCTTCGCCATTACGAACCATAAACGGCCACCGGGCGTTGTCGTACATCTTCGGCCCGCTGACCGACACCACATAGACGGTCCCATTTTCTTTGTCGACGTTCTGCACGCCGACCGGTACGTTGACCGTGCCGACCTCAACGTCCCCTTTCTGCTCCCGCTCCGCCTCTTCGACGGCGAGGCCAAACGTCGAGAACTCGTCTTTCGGCATTTCGACGCCGGGAACTTCAAGACCGGTGCGTCCATACGAATGATCATGCCCCTGCAAGACGAGATCAACCTTGTAGCGGTCAAATAGGGGCTTCCACAGCTTCCGCAGTTCGGCGTTGTCCCGTGTTTGCGCGGTCGCGAAAATCGGATGATGGAAGGTGCACACCACCCACGGCGAAGTGTTCTCGGCCAATACTTTCTCAAGCCAAGCGGTCTGCTCCTCTTGCATTTCATTGCTGTTCAGGGCGATGATCCGCAGATTGTGGTAGACCAAGGTGTAGCAGCTTTCTTCCAGCCCGCGCGGTCCGTGTTCGGGGAAGGCGAAGCTGGGCCGCCAATGCTTGGTCAAGTAGCGCTCGCCATCTTCGTCTTTGGCTTGCTCGTGATTGCCCGGGACGGCGACGCTGGGCGTCATGGCATTGAGCCAGCCGCCGGCGCCAAACCACTCGCCCCACTCCGCATCCTGGGCGCCCCGATTTACCAGGTCGCCCGCATGCAGCAAGAACGCCGCCTTCGGCGCGTCGCGATGCGCTTCGCGAATCACCCGCGACCACATCGACCGGAGGTTGTTCTGGGCGTCCCCAAAGTAGATGAACGAAAACGGCTCGGGCTGCTGGGTCGCGGTCGAAAACTGGAACCATTCGCTCCAGTTCACGCCATCGCCAACCCGATAGGCGTATCGCGTTCCCGGCTTTAAGTCGTCAAACTCAACCGTGTGAAAGTGGGCCGTGTTGATATCGGTCTTCAGCGCTTCGGAGACCGCTTTGTGCTGGGTCGCTTTGGCGGCGAAGCCAGGCCCCGCTTCCGCTTCGGCAATCTCGGCCAACCCCTCGGCGACGTCGACCGAAGTCCGCCAGGTGACCGCTTGCGTGGTGCGGGGATCGCCGGTCCAGGTCAACACAACTCGATCGGGCATCGCGGTCGGCGCGTACATCTCGGCCGGCTTGACCGCGATCGGCGCGTGAGCATGTCCATCTTCCCCTTCATGCGCCAGCGCCACACCCACCGTAGTCGCCAACATCAGTGCACATCCTAGAAGAGTCCGCATCGCGTCCCCACCACCTTTCCACAGCAAACCGAACGAAAGCCAAGAACAAATGCTAATGCACCTGCCTCCGCTCACCAATCGCTTCGCTTGACTTTCACGTCGAGAAATTTTCAGATCGCGAAATTTTCACATTCCCAGGAACCGCCCTCTCGTCGAAAGCGTCTTCGGAATAAGTTTTCAGACGGATATCGCGTCTTAGAACTAGCAGCAACGCGAACTCTGAGCAGCCTTCACGATGCCGCCGCTGGCGCTAGCTCCAATAGACCTTCTCGGCCGTCTTTTGCAGCATCCACGTTTTGTCGTCGGCGGTCAGAAAATCGAGCGGTTCGACGTTGGTCGGCGAGACGGCGGCGCGTGCTGCGGGCTTTTTGCGGAGTTCCGTTTTCACTGCGGTTGGGTCCTCTACGGGGGTAAGAAAGGGTTGCGCATCCCGTGGGACGCGTTGCTGCTCGGATCAATGATGCTCGTCAAGTTCGACTGCCAGCCAACCGGGCGGCCGGCGAGTGCGTTTTGGGGATCAACTTCTGCAGCGCCGTCAGGTAGCGCTGCACGTCTTCTCCGGTGTTGTACGCCAGTTTCTCGTCGGGCGGCATCTGCAGCAATTGATGTTCGTAGCTGATCGCGGTCAGCAGCAAGCTTTCGTCCAATTTGCCCGGCGCGACCGCCGGACCCAAAACGCCGCCGCCGACCATGCCGGCGTAGGTATCCAACCGCAAGTCGGACTCCGCCGCATCGGCGCCATGGCAATCGACGCACTTGGCGACCAGCCGCGGGCGAATCTTGGCTTCAAAGAACTTCAGCTCGTCGACGCTTGCCTGGCGGCGCCGCGGACCTTGTCGATCGCCGCTCCCCCGCGCAGTTATACCGACGACCTGCTCGGCGTGATCAATGAGTTTAGGGCGACTTATCCCGATGTGCGGCTAGTGATGCGGGAAGTGTTTGAGTCGCTGGGCAACGAGATGCTGGAAGCAGGCGAGGTCGATCTGGTGATCGGCGACAATAAATGCTGTCGTAATCCCGAGGAACTGCTGGTCGAAAAGATGTACGAGATCGAGCCGATGGTGATCATGCCGGTCGGCCATCCGCTGGCCGATCGCCGCCGCATTACCGAGGATCCGACCCTGCGGGCGTTTATCGATTTGGCGAAAGAGCGACTGGGGCGCTACGGCTCGGTTGGCATCTGCGCATCAACCTGCTTGCACCACTCGGCCAGCATCGTATTCCGTGCCCGCAATTCGAAGGAAAGCCGGGGCGACACGATAAGGCGTGAAATGCGGAGCGGCGTCTTGATCTATTTCGCTGCAGTCGGCGCCACATTGTTTTTCAAGTAGTAGAAATGACCATCTTCGGCGCCGATCAGCAGATCGGCTCGACCGTCCTGGTCCCAATCGACCGTAGTAGGACTGGTCGTATGTCCCGCCAGGCGATGCTTATGAACCTGGCCGCGATTTTCAAACGCCCAGGGATGTTCGTCGGTCGAAACGTTGCGGAAGAAGTCGACGTTGGCGCTGTTGACCAGCAGGTCCAAACGACCGTCTCCATCCCAATCGGCGAAGGTCAGCTTGCGTCGACCGCTGCCGCCGGCATTCCGCGCGTTCAGGCGCAGCGGCTCGCCCTTCGGATTGGTAATGATTCGTTGGCCGGGCGATAGGGTCAGCTTGTCGCCAGTCTTCTTCCGCTCAAAGAAGGCGAGATAGCCCTCGTGATCCAAGCAAACCAGGTCGTTCAAGCCATCTTGGTTCAGGTCGATCACGTAGGGGGTGGTGCGCCACTGCGTAACCAAGTTGGCGCCTTCGGGGTTCCACCAGTTCCACGCCGGTTTGGGGGCGGCGCCTTCCCACTCGACTTCAATCGGCTGCGCGGCGGCTAGTTTCGCTGGCGAACCGCTGAGGTTTTTGTACCACTCGACTTTGCCCCAGATCGAATTGACGATCAGGTCCAACTGGCCGTCATGATCCCAGTCGGCGACGCTCAGCGTGGTGTAGCCCCACTTCGCTTCGGCCGGGCCTTGGATCGAACCATTCTCGCCCGCCTGAACGCGGATCGGCTGACCATCCACTTCCAGCAATCGCGGCGGGGCCCACTTCGGCGGATTGCCGCCGTCGGTATTTTCAAAAAAGGCGATGTAGCCAGCCGAGTTGCCGGCGATCAGATCCTCGTCGCCGTCTCCATCCCAGTCGACGCTATAGGGCGTCACCAAAGCGCCAAACTTCAGGCGATCGGCCTGTTGCTGGAAGTACTTGGGCGGCAGGAACTGCGGCGTGCCGTCGACGATCTTGCCGGTATGCTCGACAAACGCGACGCGGCCATCTTCGTCGCCCACAATCAGATCGACGTCCCCATCGGCGTCCCAGTCGATCGCCGTCGGCGTGATCATCTGCAGGTCCATCTTCAGCGGCTGTCCATCGGCGGCCAGCTTGCGGCCGGCGGCAAAGTGGGGCTCTTTCCGCGTTCCGACATTTTCAAAGTAAGTGAAGCCGTCAAGAAACTCGCCGCACAACAGATCGAGATCGCCGTCCCCGTCAAAGTCGGCCAGGTTCGGCGTCGGCATGCCAAAGACGTCGACCGGCGAACCGGCCGCTTCCAACTGCACTGGTTCGGCGTAGTTCGGCTTCGCGGTCGTCCCTTGATTCCGCATCCAATAGACATACCCATGTAGCGGCCCGCGGGTCCATTCTCCTTGCTCGTTGAACGCGTCATCCCAGCCGTAGTCGCTCCAGTCGCCGACGCCGATCACCAGGTCGAGCGCACCGTCATCGTTGTAGTCGACATACCGCCATTGATTGGCGCGAACCTTGTTCTTGTAGATGTTCTTAGTCGGGTGGATCTCGGTTTTCTCGGCGTATCCCTGTTTCAGGAAATGGCGAAACTCGATGCCCGGCAGTAAGACCTTCGGCTGGCCATCGACATAAGAGACCTGCAGCGAGTGCATCCCCGGCCCAATCTTCACCGGCGGCAAAAAGACCGGCATCTTGCTGTCGCCGCCGGGGTTCTCAAACAGATAACTGCCATTGAACGGCACGTCGGGGCAACCGACGATCAGGTCGAGATCGCCATCGCCGTCCCAATCCATCGGCATCGGCCAGGCCCAGAGGCCCACCCCCAAGTCGACGCTCAAATCGGCGTCGCCATAGGTGACCGGCGGCAGCGACTCTTGCGCCTGGGCAGGAAAGGAAATCAGCAGGGCCAGCAGTACGAGAAAAACGCGGGGGGGCGTGATCTTCATCGTCGAAACAATCTCCGGGGCGGCAATCGTCGGCGGGGGTGAGAGGGAATCCCATCATCGCCGCGATTTCCGAGGAAAACTAGCCGCGGCTGCCTTTGAATCCCACTGGGATCCCAGGATAGGTCATGCAAAAATGGAAAGCAAGTAGTTTTTCTAACCGCGAAAGGAAGGGGGGAAAGTGCGACTCGATTAGCGTTTGTTCGCCTCGCCGGCTTCCAGCTGATTCAGCTCTTCCAGCAAGTCTTGCGGCAGCGCTAAAGGCATCGCCGCTTTCGCTTCGCCCAGCGCCTGACGCCGATCAAACGACTCCAGCGCCAACCGTCGACTGGCGCGGATATGTTCCTGCATCCAGTAGCGGGCCTTCTGGGTATTGCCGTTTTTCAGCTGCCGCAAGATCCGGCGATGAAATCGATAGACGTTCACCACGATCTTCAAGTCGTGCGGCTCACGCTGGGTGGCGAAAATCCGCGACAACACCCGCAAATCGGCGACGATCTTCATCATCCGCCGATTGCCGCCGGCCCGCAAAATCACCATGTGAAACCCCATGTCGGCCGCCAGAAAGCTCTGCAGCAACTTGGGGTCAAACGTCTTCTGAGTACTTTCCTGCAGTTGACGGCCCACCTGAAGCAGCCGCTTGCAGAGGAGGCTGAGCATCTGCAAATCTTCGTCCGTTAGCCGGCCAGCGACCGACTCGGCGGTGTGACTCTCGAGCGCTTCGCGAACTTCGTACAGCTCGGCCATTTCGGCCCGATCGAGCGAGTGGACGATCGTGCCGAACCGCGGAACCTGCCGCACCAAACCTTCGACTTCGAGCTGGCGAATCGCCTCGCGAACCGGCATCCGGCTCATGCCCAATTCTTTGGCGAGCGCCAGTTCCGAGACCTGACTGCCGGCCGATAAGTCGCCCGAAAGAATCCGCTGTTGGATGTAGAGATAGGCCTGACGTCGCCGGGGAATCTTTTCCATGACTTCCTTTTTGCGGTTCCAGGCGAAATTGCGACGAGCGGGCAGGCGAACAGTCCCTTCACGTTAGTCTATCCTCTTATGATTCGCCAGGATAGCGAGATCGGGCGCCCCGCAGACCGCCTCGCGACAGCGACGTTTCTCGGTCAGGGTTGGCCAGGCGACTTACGCATCGCAGAGCTTGCGCCGACGACCTTGCGGGCGAAAGCCAGTCGTCGCGGCGAACAGGCCGACCAAGGGGTTGCATCTCCAAAATTGCGCATCCATACTGCTGGGATACCAGCGGGATCCACCCTGTCCGTCATGCCTGATCTGATCCGCAGCGAGGAGTTTTTCGTGCCCCACTTTTCCCCGATCGACGTGGGCGTGCTCGTTATTTACCTAGCGGGCGTCGTCGGTCTGGGCGCCTGGTTCTATCGCAAGAGCAGCAACCCCGACGGCTACATGGCGGCCAGTCGCTCGATGTCGGGCTGGGTCGTTGGGCTTTCGATCTTCGGCACCTACGTCAGCAGCATCAGCTTTATCGCGCTGCCGGGCAAAGCGTATGCGAGCAACTGGAACGCGATCGCCTTTAGCATCTCTCTGCCGCTGGCCGCGTGGGTGGCGACGCGGTGGTTTGTACCGTACTACCGCGAGGGGAATGCGATCTCCGCGTATGAACACCTGGAAACCCGCTTCGGCACATGGGCCCGCACTTACGCCGCGGTTTGCTACTTGCTGACGCAAGTGGCGCGGATGGGATCGGTGATGTACTTACTCGCCTTGCCGCTGCATCAATTGCTGGGCTGGAACATCCCGCTGTTGATCTTCGTGACCGGCGGTTTGACGACCCTGTACACATTGCTCGGCGGGATCGAAGGGGTGATCTGGACTGACGCTTTGCAAAGTTTGGTGCTTGCGACCGGGGCGATCGTCTGCGCGATTCTGATTCCATACAGCATGCCGGAAGGCCCATCGCAGTTGATGGCGATCGCGACCGAGCACAACAAGTTTAGCCTGGGGAGTCTCGCGCCGGTGCTGACCGCGCCGACCTTTTGGGTCGTGCTGGTGTATGGCTTGTTTATCAACCTGCAAAACTTCGGCATCGATCAAAGCTACATCCAGCGGTATATCGCCGCCAAGTCGGATGGCGACGCCCGGCGGTCGGTCTGGCTAGGGGCGATCGTTTACGTGCCGATCTCGATTTTGTTTTTGTGGATCGGCACGTCGCTGTTCGCCTACTACGGCGCTCGGCCGGAGCTGCTGCCCCCTGCTCTGCAAGCCGAAATCGCCGAGGGCAAAGGGGATGGCGTCTTCCCCTACTTCATTGTGGCGGGGCTACCGGTCGGCGTTTCGGGCTTGTTGGTCGCTGCGATCTTCGCCGCGGCCATGAGCACCCTTTCGACCAGTCTCAATGGCGCCGCCACGCTGACGCTGGCCGACTTTTACAAACGTTTCCTGCGGCCCGAAGCGAGCGAGAAAGAGTCGATGACCGTACTGTACGTCGGCACGCTGGTCTGGGGCATCCTGGGAACCAGCACTGCGCTCGCGATGACCGAAGTGAAGAGCATTCTCGACGTCTGGTGGAAACTGGCCGGCATCTTCAGCGGCGGCATGTTGGGGCTGTTTTTGCTTGGCATCCTGTCGCGTCAGGCGCGCAACGCCTCGGCGATTTTGGCGGTGACGACCGGCGTGGCGGTGATCCTCTGGATGACGTTGTCGCAAACCACGATCTGGCCGACAGAGCTGGATGGCGTGAAGAGCCCGTTCGATTCGTTCCTGGTGATTGTGTTCGGCACGCTTTCGATTTTGCTGGTCGGCTTCTTGCTGACGCAACTGTTCGCCCGCGGAGCGTCTGCCAACCTCCGACATCCCGATCCGCCATCACAAGACAAAACCTAAAGGTCGCCCCACAAGCGATCCTCGTTCTCCTAACAACATTCATCCGTCCCGCGTGAGTTCCCTTATGTCAAAGTTTCATGGAATCATTCCCCCGCTCGTCACTCCGCTGCTTGGGAACGATCAGCTGGATCACGCGGGCCTGGAGCGGTTGCTCGAACATGTGATTGAAGGAGGCGTCCACGGCCTCTTCATCTTGGGCAGCACCGGCGAGGCGCCGAGCCTCAGCTATCGACTCCGCCGCGAGTTGGTCGACGCCGTCTGCAAGCAAACCGCCGGCCGCGTGCCGGTGTTGGTCGGCGTCACCGATACGGCGTTTGTTGAATCGGTTGCGCTCGCTAAGCATTCGGCCGACGCCGGCGCCGACGCCGTGGTGTTGACCACGCCTTATTACTTTCCGGCTGGGCAGACCGAACTGACGTCGTACGTCCAAAACATCGTCGCCGAGATGCCGCTGCCGTTGATGCTGTACAACATGCCGCAGTTGACCAAGATCTGGTTCGAGATCGAGACGCTGAAAAAGCTGAGCGACCTGCCAGGGATCGTCGGGCTGAAGGACAGCAGCGGCGATCTCGACTACTACGCCCAGGCGACCAAGCTGAAAGCGCTGCGCCCCGATTGGTCAATCTTGATCGGTCCCGAAGCGCTGCTGCCGCAGTCGCTGGCCCTGAGCGGCGATGGCGGCGTGAACGGCGGCGCCAACGTTTTGCCGCGACTGTTTGTCGACTGCTACGATGCGGTCGTCGCCGGCGACAGCGTCAAACAGGCCGAATTGCATCAGCGGATCGTCGACTTTCAGCGGATCTATGAAGTCGGCAAATATGGCTCGAAATACATCAAGGCGACCAAGTGTTGTTTATCGCTGCTGCAAATCTGCGATGATTGCATGGCGCAGCCGTTTCACAAATTTCACGCCCCCGAACGTGAAAAGATCGCCACGATTCTGCAGGAACTTGAAATCCCCGTCGCACAAGGTTGATTCGCATGCCCCCCTCGGTCCTTTTGGTCGCCAGCGGCGACTCGCGTCTTTCGGCCAATCAAACCTGTTGGCCCGCTCAACAACAGCTGGAACAACAACTGACCGCCGCCGTCGAAAAGCTCGGCTATCAGCTAGAGCGGGCCCATCCGGTGACCGCCGCGGGACATGGCTTTATCGATAGCCAGAAACGCGGGATCGAGATCTTTCGCGCGCTCGATCCGAACGCGCCGCTTATCGTCGCCGAGGCGGTCTGGCAATACTCGCATCATGTGCTGGCCGGACTGATCAGCCATCGCGGGCCGATCTTGACCGTCGCCAACTGGTCAGGCCAATGGCCCGGCCTGGTCGGCATGCTCAACCTGAACGGTTCGCTCACCAAGGCCGGCGTCGACTACTCGACCCTGTGGAGCGTCGACTTCACCGATGACTACTTCACCATCCGCTTGCAGCAGTGGCTAAAGTCGGGCAAGTGCGACCATCCGCTCGACCACGTCGCCCCGCTTGATCCACAGCAGATTCCAGCGGATGCGGCCGCCCTGGGAGAAAAGCTGGCCGGGCGTCTACGACACGACAAGGCGATCATGGGGGTCTTCGACGAAGGGTGTATGGGGATGTTCAACGCGATCATTCCCGATCACTTGCTCCACGCGGTCGGCGTCTTTAAAGAACGTCTCAGCCAATCGGCGCTCGTCGCCGAGATGCAGACCGTCTCGGTCGCCGAAGCGCATCAAGCGTTCGCCTGGTATTGCGACCAGGGAATGCAGTTCCACTTTGGCGAAAACGACAACGAAGAGCTGACCAAGTCGCAGGTGCTGCAGCAATGCCATATGTATGTCGCCGCGGTCCGTCTGGCCGATCACTTCGGCTGCGAGACGATCGGCATTCAGTACCAACAAGGGCTGAAAGACATGACGCCGGCCAGCGACCTGGTCGAAGGGACGCTCAACAGCACGTCGCGGCCGCCGGTCTTCGACTCCAGCGGCAAGCGAGAACTCTACGCCGGCCGTGCGATTCCGCACTTCAACGAAGTCGACGAATGTGCGGGGCTCGACGCGATCCTGATCCAGCGACTCCATCGCGAACTGGGGCAGCCGGTCGAAACGACGCTACACGATCTGCGCTGGGGATGCCCCGACGAGTCTGGCACAACCGATCAGTACGTCTGGGTCTTTGAGATCTCCGGTTCGGCCCCGGCCGAACATCTAGGCGGCTGGAACCAGTGCCACGGCTATCGCCAACCGTCGATGTACTTCCCCAAGGGAGGTTCGACCTTGGCGGGCGTATCGAAGCCGGGCGAGCTCGTCTGGTCCCGGATCTACGTCGCCAACGAGTCGCTGAACATGGACATCGGCCGCGGCGAAGCGATCGCGCTGCCCGAGAGCGAGACGCAACGACGCCTCGATTCGACGACGCCTGTCTGGCCGATCATGCACGGCGTCACTTACGGCGTTAGCCGCGATCAGATGATGGCCAAGCATCAGGCGAACCACATTCAGGTCGCATACGCCACCGACGCCGCTGCCGCCGACCAGGCGATGTGGGCTCGGGCCGCGATGGCGGCGGCATTGGGAATGAAGGTCAACCTCTGCGGCGCCGACAAAGCCGGCGCTCCCCTGGGCAAGAAAGCGTAATCGTATGAACCAGCGTTACTACATTGGCGTCGACGTCGGCACCGGCAGCGCTCGAGCAGGTCTGTTCGACGGCAAGGGCGCGTTGCTCGGCTCGGCCACCCAAGCGATTGAGATGTTTCGCCCGCAGACTGACTTCGTGCAGCAATCGTCGGAAAACATCTGGCAAGCCGTTTGCCAGTGCGTTCGCACGGCGATTGCCGCAGCGAAAGTTGACGCCGCCCAGATTGGCGGGATTGGATTTGACGCGACCTGTTCGCTGGTGGTGATCGACGAACAAGGACGCCCCGTCACGGTCAGCCCCGATGGCGACGATGCCCAGAACGTCATCGTCTGGATGGATCACCGGGCCAACGATCAGGCGGCCCGAATCAACGCCGGCGATCACGCAGTGCTGAAGTATGTCGGCAACGTCATCTCGCCTGAGATGGAAACGCCGAAGCTGCTGTGGCTGAAAGAAAACCTGCCCGAGAGTTGGCGCCGGGGGCAGAAGTTCTTCGACCTGCCCGACTATCTGACCTATCGCGCGACCGGCGACGAGACCCGCTCGCTCTGCAGCACCGTCTGCAAGTGGACCTACCTCGGCCATGAAACGACGGAAGGCGCCGAGCAGCCCGGTCGCTGGGACGCCGAATACTTCCGCGCGATTGGCCTGGAAGATTTAGCCGACGAAAACTTTGCCCGCATCGGCCAGCGTGTGCGTCCGATGGGAGAATCGATCGGGCAAGGGGTCCACGAAGCTGCCGCCGCCGAACTGGGCGTGCCAGCGGGAACCGCCGTGGGCGTTTCGATTATTGACGCCCACGCTGGCGGCATCGGTATGATTGGCGCCTGCCGAGATAACGAAACGGTGAACCTCGATCAGCGGCTCGCCCTGATCGGCGGCACGTCGAGCTGCCACATGGCGGTCTCGCCTGAGGCTCGCTATATCCAAGGGATTTGGGGACCGAACTACTCGGCCATGATCCCGGGGATGTGGCTGACCGAAGGTGGGCAATCGGCGACCGGCGCTCTGGTCGACTTTGTTGTCGAGAACCACGGCGCCACGGCCGAGCTGAAACAACGCGCCGCTGACGCCGGAACGTCGGTCTACGAGATCCTCAACGATCGCCTGGCCGCGCTTTCCTCGAAGCGCAAGGTGCCGGCGTCGCTGACCCGCGACCTGCACGTTTCTCCTTACTTCCACGGCAATCGCTCTCCCTGGGCCGATCCTTCGCTCCGCGGCATTATCGCCGGGCTGTCGCTCTCGGCGTCGCTCGACGACCTGGCTCGGCTTTACCTGGCCACCATCCAGGCCATCGCCTACGGCACGCGGCATATCATCGAAGAGATGAACCGCCAGGGTTACCAGATCGACACGATTTTTGCCTGCGGCGGCGGGACGAAGAACCCGATCTTCCTGCGCGAGCATGCCGACATCACCGGTTGCCGCATCGTGCTGGCGCAAGAAACCGAGTCGGTGCTATTAGGGAGCGCCATGCTGGGCGCCGTCGCCTCAGGCGACCATGCCGACCTACCGGCGGCGATGGCCGCGATGAGCGGCGTCAGCCAGGTCTTGGCGCCCACCGACGGCCCGACGGTTGAATATCACCGAGCCAAGTACGCCGTCTTCCGGCGGATGCACGAAGACCAGCTGGCCTACCGGGCGCTAATGCAGCCCAGCTAACCTTTGTGCCACGGGTAGGGTCCGTGCAGCGGACCCTACGATACGTTCGCGGCCAACATTCTACATGCGATTCATTCGCACCCAAATAGCAATTCGCCGCGGCATCTTCTATGAGACCCCATCTCCTCGCGCAAAATTACCCCCCCCTTTTTGCTGTGTGGAAAACCGTTCGATTACTTTTGGGCGGCTACGAGAAACCTTCGAGAAAATCCACCTCGTTTTAGGCGCCGCAAGCCGCCTGCGGCTTCTTCCATCGACGACGAAACCTTCCCTTATTTGCTCCCCATTTTGGTTATTTTCGCATCGAATGCTCGACATCTACTAACGCGAGCATTAAAAGTTTCAGTCTGCACAGGATGAGAGCTTTATAACGATGCGTCCAACCAGGCAACGTAGTCGAAATTAGTTCGACGAATACCCGCCGGGGGGGCTCGTCCTCTCGATCGAAAGTCGATTACGAAAAGGGACTGAAACATGGCTTTTGATACCGTCGCCAGTAGCCCGCCGAAGACGAAGAAAACAACCGCACGCCCCCGCAGCGTCTTCGCCAAGTGGCTGGCGACGCCTGATCCGGCATCGCCGAGCGAAGCGACGCCAACCGTCCCTGGACTGCCGATCCTGGTCGTTGGCGCCGGACCGGCCGGGCTCTCCGGGATGGCGGCCTTGGCCAAACAAGGGATCGATTTTGTCGGGGTCGAAAGCCACCGTCAGGTCGGCGGCATCTGGGACATCTCCAACCCGATCAGTTCGGCCTACGAAGGTCTCCGCACCGTCACGTCGCGGTTCACCACCTTCGTCGGCGAGTCGCCAGCGGCCGGCGATGTCCCCAACTTCATCCCGCATGAACAAGCGTTCGAGCAGTTCAAAGCGTTCGCCCAGTCGCACCGACTGGTCGACAAAATCAAGTTTGAAACCTCCTTCGTCGATGCGCGAAAAAGCGAAGCCGGAACCTGGCAGGTCAAGCTCCGCCCGACCGGCGCTGATCACGACAAACAGGAGTACGAGCAAGAGTTTCGCGGCATCATCTTCGCCACCGGCTCACACAATCAAAAACATGGCCGCATGCCGGTCGAGTTGGCCGCCCAGGCCCGCGACGCCGGGATTGAAGTGCTTCACTCGTCCGAATACAAAACCCCCGAGCGTTTCGCCGGCAAGCGGGTGCTGATCGTCGGCCTGGGGGACTCGGCGTCGGACATCGCCGCCAAGATTTGCTCGACAACCGCCCGCACGATACTCGGGGTGCGCACGCCTCCTTGGCTGATTCCGCAAGTCGTGATGGGCGTGCCGGTCGACAAGCTGGGGCACGACACCAACTGGCTCCCCAATTGGTATCGGGACGGTTCGCTCCACATGATCCGCTGGGCGTACATCGGCGGGCATCGGCGGCTCGGCATGTCGAGCCCCAAGCATGGACTGCACGACAAGATGGCGATCCTTGACCGCGGAATCGTCGCCGCGATTCGCTCTGGCGGGGTCGTCGTTCGCTCGAACGTCACGGGCTTTGCGGATGGCGTCGCCAATTTCGCCAGCGAAGAACATGCGGCGGAACCGATCGATGCGGTGATCTTCGCCACCGGCTTTAGCCGATCGTATCCGCTCCTATGCCAGCCCGGCGCCTCGGAGAACGAAATCGCTGACGCCCTCAGCTTTCGCATTTTTCACCCCACCGAAGCCGGCCTGTTTTACCTGGCCGAAACAATCGGTTTGCGCTCTTGCTGGCCGATCTTTACCGAGCAAACCAACGCGATCGTCGCCTATCTGCAAAACGAAGAGTGCGGCACGTCCAACCTGCGGCGGTTCAATCAGCGACGGCAGGTCGAGACGCCTCCCTTGCAAGGCGCCATCTACAGCATGTGCGACCGATTTCATCTCGACTACGAGATCTACACCAGTTGCCTGCGCGATTTTTCGGCCTGGCTGGCCGAGTAAGCGACAACACCCGGGAAAATTGCCATGGCCTTGTTTGCGCGACCGTCGGCAGAGCGAATCATCCACGATCAGCAATTGTACGAGCAGCCCGAGTTTGCGGCCGAGTACAACACCCACGTCGGCAAGACGAACCCCGACTTCAAGCCGCCGCTCAAATACTTGACGCAGAACATTCAGCCGACGCAAGCGCTGAACGTCTTAGAAATCGGCCCCGGACCTGGTTGGATCGGTATTCAGCTGGCGCAGCTGCGGCCCGCGGTGCAGGTCACCGGCATCGACGTTTCGGCGGCGTTTGTCGAGATCGCCAACGAAAACAGCCGCCGCGAAGGAGTCGACGACCGGGCGACCTTTACCCTAGGCAATGCGGCCGATATGCGGCAGTTCGCCGACGCTTCGTTTGATATCGTCTACTCGTTTCAGAGTCTGCACTACTGGGATCCGCCCGAGCAGGCGCTCGACGAAATCGCCCGGGTGCTCAAACCAAACGGCCTCTTCTGGATCGGCGACGACCGCCGCGATATGAACTGGATCGGCAAGTCGATCATGCTGATCGGACGAATGTTCCTCTCGCAGCGAATCTGGTCAGTCTGGACCCAATCGGTCCATGGCTGTCTTACCTCCGAAGAAGCGATCGCCGCGATTCAAGGTTCAGCACTTCGCGATCGCTGGCAGATTGCGATCTTGCCCAGGGCGATCGTCCTGACCAGCAAACCGCCGGGTTAGATGCTAACTTCCCTGGCGGCAGATTTTGGAACCGCAGACAAGTCGTAAGGACTGGCAACGATTCTCCGGTTGCTCTCGCAAGCAACCGGAGACCTTGCGCGACAACTAATTTGCAGCAGCGACGCCGGGCGTCTGGCTGTGGGCGTTCTGCGGGAAATCAAACGTCAACACCAGCGGTTCGGTTCCCGTGTTTTCAATTTCCACGCCGCCGCTATTAAGCGCCGCCTGGGTGATGAATCCGATTTCCGGATAGATCTCGCCCAAAACCATATCCTGGTGATAGCGAACCTCGAGCTTGCCAACGCGACCGCTGCCGCCGTTGGTGTGGAACATCGTCGGGCACTCGGGGCAGAAATTCGTCTTCGCCCCCGACTCGAGCGTCAGTCGGAGAATCGAGCACTTTTGGTCCCCCAGCAGTTCGCCGTAGACGATCCACTTGGCGTCGACGCCGGCGCCGCTGAATTGTTCGGCGTTGATGGCCGGACGCGAATTCTTCAAGACGAAGTCAGGGTCCTGGTTCGCCGCAAAGTCGAACAGGTCGACCAGGTAGTCCCAGTCTCCATGCTTCGCCTTCGGATAGTCCTCTTCTCGGCAGGCATAGAAGGCGGCCTCGGCGCTGATGCGCCCGTCCAGGGTAACGTCCTCGGCCAGGAAGTGCTCATCCATCGTGACGTGCAGTTCGTGCGTGCAGAGATCGGTCGGCGAATGGAGGACGCCGTTGGGCATCGTGAAGCCGTTGTCTAGTTGCATCATCACATGCGGCGCCAGGTGGCGAATGCCGTTGTACTCTCCCTGGCCATAGCTCTTCATGCACTCAAGGAACTTATCCTTGGTCACCCAAGAGTAAAGCCCCATCGCCGTGGTGTGATAGTGCGAAGGACTGACGCCGGGGTTGTCGAACGAGTTGATGTCATACACTTCCCACTTCGCCCAGTGCAGGTGATCGGGAATCGGATTCAGATTGTCGAACTTCTTCGACACGATCGGCCAGGTCGGCTTACCAAACATCTCTTTCGCAAACGCGGTCACCTTTTCGCCCATGACCGTCTCGGGAGCGGCGGCGATCAAGTCCTGCAGTGCGATCACCTGCCCTTCCGGAGTAAGCACGTGCGCTTCCCCTTCGCGATAGGGCGCCTTCCCGGTGCGGGTGTCGACGACGCCGGTCACGATCGGCACGGTGCAGCACATCCAGATTTCGTCCAATCCCGTGCCGCCCATGTAGTCGGGATAGTACGACTTCTCTTCCAGGCGAAGCCGTTTGCCCGGGCTGCAAAACGTCCGCCCGGCATAGCGGTGCAGCAGTTGCAACACGCCGCCGGTCTTGCTGAGACAGCTTTCGAGAACCGCAGCGACGCCGTCGCTCGTTCCGTCGATCAGATCTTGCTGCGGGTACTCGTGTAGTTTATCGGCGAGAATCGAGGGCGAAGTGGCCATGAGCATGTTTCCTCAAAGGATCAAAAAGCGTCTCTCTTTTCGAAAAAGTCTTGGGAGAGACCGCTGATATTTTCGTCTTGGCGTTAGATAACCAGGCAGGCGCAACCATGATTTTGCCAAAGTTATATCAAATAGAAAAGATGAAGGGGAATCGGAGCCCCAACAAACGGCAAAAAGGGGGGGGGAAGAAGCAGACGCAGAAGGCCAACCATACCCAAGCAGGGGTTCGCTAGTCGTAGGGTCCGCTGTGCGGACCAATCGAAGCGTGAGCCAAGTGGCAAGCGAACCAGCAAGGCCGTGGCCCGCACAGCGGACCTTACCTGCCTGTTGAAAAATGCCATCGTGGCATTTTCCAACCTCGCCAGGCTCAGAGCGTAGCTCTTCGCGGCTCGCAAAATAACGACTTACTGCATCGGTCGGGTGTAGACGTAGGGCACATCCTGGCCTGGTCGCTGGAATTCGATCGCGATGCTTCCTGGCATCTTGATATCGACCGTCTCGGCCTTGTCGGCGAATTTCAGTTCGACCGTCGCGGACTCGCCTGACGCGTTGATCACCTTCCAGGTTCCTTCGCCGGTTTCGTCTCCTGTTACCTCGAGGACACCGCCCGGCTTGAAGTGGAACACGATGGAATAACGCTCCAAACGATGCTCGGTCGCCGCGTTACGCTGGGCTTCTGATCCATCCATCATCGCGCTATGCCAGAAGACCCAGTCCCCTTCGAGCCGCTGCTCGGCGCTGGGGGCGCAGCCGCAGAGGATGGAGAGGAAGAGTAGACAACACGCCAGAGTCGAAATTGGGAAACGGTTCATGCATTGATACTCCAGCTTGAAACATCGGTGGGTCAAACCCATCTGCGCTAATCTGCGACTACCTGCGGTTACGGATCTTGGAACCACAGATGAGCGCAGATGGTCGCAGATAGAATTGGTGGTAGGGCAAGCTTCAGCAATTCGCCCATCTTTTGCTTGACAAAGCGCACGGAATTTTGATCGATTGTGGGGTGACTTGCCAGGTTTGATCTGGCCTCGAAAACCAAAGCTATGGGCTTCGGTCGAGTCGCCTTATTGTAGGCGTGAAAATGATTCGCATGCAATTGAAATCAACGCCAGCGATCGCGGCAAAAAAATGTTGTGAGTCGAGTCCACTACCGAACGAAAAAATGAAAGCCAACTAGTCCAGTGCTGTTTTGAGCGCGAAGCCGTTGAATGTGTAGGCTTACCGATTCGCCCAGCGAAAAAAAGGCGGCGGCGGTCCAGTCCACTCCCACACACTACCCCGAGTGCGCAAGCCGAGGGAAAGGGGCCACCACCAATCGCCGCCGCGAAGAAAAAACGAACAGTTCAGTCCCCTACTTTCGCGGGCGAAAAAAACGAAACAGTCCGGTCCAGTCGGTCGGCGAAAAAACATTCGTTTTCACTTACCGATAAATTTGGTTGCGCCGAACCACTGGGGCGAACCGTAAACGTTGACCAGGCCTACGATTCGGTCGATACTGGAGGGCCACTTGCCTTGGTTCGGCCCGCCTATTTCTCCTTTCTGAGAGTCCTCATGCACCAATTTCGCCCCCTGACCTATATTCGGCTCGCTCTGGCCGGTCTGGTGTCGCTGGTGATGCTCGTCAACGTTTCGATGGCCGCCGATGAGAAGCGGCCGCCGAACTTTGTCTTCTTTTTGGTCGACGATCTCGGCTGGACCGATACCGGCGTTTATGGATCGAGTTTTTACCAGACGCCGAACGTCGACGCGCTCGCGAAGGGAGGAATGAAGTTCACCAATGCCTACGCCGCTTGCCAGGTTTGCTCGCCGACGCGGGCCAGCATCATGACCGGCAAGTATCCGCAGCGGGTGCAGATCACCGATTACATCGGCGCGCCGCAACCGGACGGTTGGCGGCGGAACACGCCGTTGTTGCCAGCGCCGTACGAGCCGCAACTGGCGCTGAAGGAAAAGACGTTGGCCGAAGCGCTGAAGGAGCGCGGGTACGCGACCTTCTTCGCCGGCAAGTGGCACTTGGGCAGCCAAGGCTATTGGCCCGAGGATCAAGGGTTCGACGTCAACCAGGGAGGCATCGACCGGGGCGGTCCTTACGGCGGCAAGCGTTACTTCTCGCCCTATGGCAATCCGCGACTCACCGACGGCCCCGATGGCGAGCACTTGCCTGATCGTCTGGCGAGCGAAACGGTGAAGTTTATCGAAGAGCATCAGGACGAGCCGTTTCTGGCGTACCTTTCTTTCTATTCGGTTCACACGCCGCTAATGGCTCGCAAGGATCTGAAGCAGAAGTACGAAGACATCAAATCGCGGATTCGCATCGCCGGGCCGATCTGGGGCGAAGAAGGGGAACGCAAGGTTCGCCTGGTGCAAGAGCATGCGGTCTACGCCGGGATGGTCGAGGCGATGGACGCCGCGATCGGCAAGGTGCTCGACGCGATCGATCGGCTGAAGTTGACCGACGACACGGTCGTGATCTTTACGTCGGACAACGGCGGACTGTCGACTTCCGAAGGACACCCGACCAGCAACCTTCCGCTGCGCGGCGGCAAAGGGTGGATGTATGAAGGGGGCATTCGCGAACCGCTGATCGTTCGCTATCCGCCGCTGGTCAAAGCAGGCAGCGAAAGCGACGCGATCGTCACCAGCCCTGACTTTCTGCCGACGATCTTGGCGCTAGCCGACGTGCCGGGCGAGAAGGTCGATACCGATGGGGTAAGCATTGTGCCGGCGCTGGTAGGAAAACCGCTCGATCGCGGACCAATCTTCTGGCACTACCCTCACTACGGCAATCAAGGGGGACAGCCGACCGCCGCGGTTCGTGAAGGGGACTGGAAGCTGATCGAATGGTACGAAGACGGCAAATTAGAACTTTTTAATTTGGCCGAAGATATCGGTGAAAAACAGAACTTGGCCGATGCCAAGCCGGAGAAACGCAAGCAACTTCACCAAAAACTGCGTCAGTGGCGGAAAGAAGTGGGGGCGATCCTGCCGACGGCCAACCCAAACTACAAGGCTAGCAAGAAATTGCGAGACTAACTGCCTGTTGAAAAATGCCCTCGTGGCATTTTCCAACCTCGCCAGGCTCAGAGCATAGCTCTTCGCGGCTCGCAAAATAACGACTTACGTCATTATTTTGGGATCGCATCCGTGCGATCACGCAGTCCGTCGAGAAAATCAACGGCCTGCTAGGGTTGTCGGCGCACGTCGCACGAGGGTGTTAAAATACCTCGCTGACGACGATAACGGTTCCACTTTGAATACACATGAGAAGGAAGGCCATTGATGCGTAGAACCATGCTTTGCAGTCTGTTTGTCGCCGCCTCCGCGCTTTGCGGCGGAAGCGTTTTTGCGGAAACGATCGATCTCGGTTTGCCTGAAGGTTACACGGCCGAGGTCGCCGCCAAGGGTTTGAGCAACCCGTCCGGCGTCGCGTTCAGCCCGAGCGGCACGCTGACGATTTGCGATTCGGCCGATGGCCGCGTCCTGACCCTGGAGTCGGGCGAACTGAAAGAGTACATCACCGGCTTCCCGACCGAATACTGGAAGGTCGACGCCGAGTCGGGCGCCAAGCGGTTCAAGCTCGGTCCGCTGTCGGCCGTTTGGTTGGATGGCGAAACGTTAGCCGTGACCAACGCTGGCCTGAAGGATGGCGAAGAAACGGTCGTCTTCTTCAAGGGCCCCGGCAAAGCCGAAGCGGGCGAAGAAACCAACCCGGTCGGTCCGACCTCGGAAGACGAAGCCGACAAGGGGGAAGGCAACCTGACCGGCATGACCGCCAGCAAAGATGGCAAGACCATCTATCTGGCCGGCCAAGGCGCCGACGCCAAGACCTGGCTGCTGAAAGTCGACGTCGCCGACAAGAAGCTGAGCCCGCTGTTTTCGGCCGACGACAACGACATCGCGATCAACTCGCCGATGGCGACCGCGCTGTGGGGCGATGACGCGATCTTGGCTCTTTACTCGGGCGCCGGCGGCAAAGACGACGGTTTGATCGTCGAGTGGAACCTGGAAAGCGGCAAGCCGACCAAGCAATGGACCGTGCCGGGCCTGCTCGATCCGATGGGCTTCGCCGTCATCCCGGGAACCAAAAAGCTGGCTGTGGTCGACAACAACTGGGCGCTGACCGAAGTGAAGCCGGGCAAACTGGCGGTTGTCACGCTGCCGGAAGAATCGGGCGACGCCAAAGTTGAAGTGCTGACCGAAAAGCTGCGAGGCCCGGTCGCCTGCACGTTCGGCCCCGATGGCAAGCTCTACATCGGCCAACTGGGCAAAGAGTTCGATAAGAACGAAGGCTCGGTGATCGCCGTCTCGGGCTTGAAGTAAGCGACCGCTTACCGAGATTATTTTGACAATGGAAGCGCCGCGTCCGCCCCTTGGCAGACGCGGCGTTTTTTCACGAAGGAGCGCCTAGGATGGCAACCGTTCATATCCCGGCTCAACTCCGCAAGCTGACCGGCAGCGAGCAGGTTGAAGTGGAAGCGGCTAACCTGCGGCAGTTGCTGGAGGCGCTGGAGTCGCGGTTCCCCGGAATCAAAGACCGACTGTGCGAAGGGGACCGGATTCGCCCTGGACTGCAGGTGACGATTGACGGACAGATGAGCCAAAAAGGGCTGGCCGCGGCGCTTGCGCCACAGAGCGAAGTCTACTTTTTGCCGGCAATTGGCGGGGGATAACGCCCGACAAACAGCCAAAAGCCGGCCCATAGACGGGGAATCACTCTTGCCGCTGATCGGCGAATCTCGCTAGACTCTGGTGACCTATTTTGCCAACGAGCGGGGATCGACTGGACATGCGTTTCAACACGGACGGCTTCAGAAGAATTCGAAACATCGCCCTGCGCGCCTGGTGGAAGGGGTTTGGCGTGGCGGCGCCAACCAAGGTCTGCCACGAAGCGAAGCCGCAGATCGAAGTCGAGCCGGCGTCGCAGTACGAGTATGGCCAGCGGACGATGTATGGGGCGATCGACGAAGTGGGCCCCGCCGTCGAGCAGATGATCGCCGGCGATCACTTGAGCGTGCATGATCGGCAATGGAATGGCGAGTCGACGATTGACTACCCGGCGAGCGGGATCAGCTTCTTGGACCAGGGAAGCGTCGTTGGGCGAAGTGGGATCTTGATCTCGCCCGAGCATGGCGTGATGGAAGATCTGGGCGGCAGTTCTCTGGCGTCGCTGCTGGACAACGAGGCTCCTCCTTCCCACTTACCCCGCCCGACGAAGGTAAAAGGGGACGTGTTGGCGATGACCCGCTTCCTGGCGCATCGCAACTACTATCACTGGACGCTGGAGATGTTGTCGCAGTTGCGATTGCTGGAGCAAGCCGACGTCTCGTACGACTACGTCGCCGCCTCGAAGCGCCGCGCGTTCGCGCGGCAGACGCTGGAGCTACTGGGCATTCCGGCCGAGAAGATCGTCTTGACCAACCACTACACGCACCTGCAAGCCGATCGGCTGATCGTGCCGAGCGCCGGACACTTCTATCCGCAAGCGGAAGGAGTGCGCTACCTGCGTGAGCGGATGCGTCGTCAAAGCTGGTCGCACTACGATCGTGATGATCGCCTGAAGTTGTACATCGCGCGGCGGAAGAGTCTGTCGCGCAATATCGTGAATGAAGAGGAGCTGTTCGCGCAGCTCGAGCCGCTTGGCTTCCAGAAGGTCTACCTCGAGTACTTGCCGCTGAAGCGGCAGATTCAGCTGTTCCAACGCGCTGGCGTCGTGGTTGGGCCGCATGGCGCCGGCTTCACGAACCTGGTTTATTCGCCCCCACGCACGGCGGTCTTCGAGATCACGCCGACTTGCCGCCCTGCCCTCTTCTTCCACTACCTGGCCGAGATCAACGAACAGCCGCACGCCGTCTACTTTGGCCAGCCGGCCGGACAACGTGGGAGCGACGCCAACATTCAAGTCGACGCCCAAGACGTACGCCGAAGCCTGAGCGAGTTCCTAGAAACGATCGGCAGCGACCGCCAACTAGCGGCCGCCTAGACGCTGGCTTCTTATCGCTGCGTCATCGCCTTCCACAACCGCGGCGGCGACATTGGCAACTGCGTCATGCGGACGCCGGTCGCTTGATAGATCGCATCGGCGATAGCGGCTGGCGGCGGCACGATCGGCGTTTCGCCAACGCCGCGAACCCCGAAGGGATGCGACGGATTGGGGACCTCGACGATGATCGCATCGATCATCGGCACGTCGAGACAAGTTGGAATGCGATAGTCGAGCAGCGACGCGTTTCGCATCTTGTGATCATCGCCATAGAAGTACTCTTCGTTGAGCGCCCAGCCGATGCCTTGCACGGCGCCTCCTTGCATCTGCCCTTCGACATAGCTGGGATGAATCGCCTTGCCGGCGTCTTGGATCGCCGTGTAGCGAAGGATCGTCACCTTCGCCGTGTCGGGATCGACTTCCACATCGACGATGTGCACGCCAAAGCCGTTGGTCGAGCCTTCCGGCGAAACCGAGGCCCGGCCGACGACCGGATCACCGGTCTCCGGCAACTTGGCGGCCAGCTGTTTGAAGGTTATCTGCTGATCGCCGAAGCGATAGAGGTCGCCGTCGACTTGCACCTCGATGGGGTCGCACTCCCACAGCATCGCAGCCCGGGCAGTAAGCTGCTCTAGCAGATCGAGCCCTACCTTGTGCGCCGCCATGCCGGTGGCGAAGGTGGTGCGGCTGCCGCCGGTGACGTCGGTGTAGCCCACGCTGTCGGTATCGACCACTTTCGGCAAGACGTCATGCGCCGCAATGCCCAGCGTTTCGGCCAGTTGCATCGCGATCGACGTGCGGGTGCCGCCAATGTCGGTCGAACCTTCCAGCAGATGCACCGTGCCGTCGGGATTGACCGACGCCGAGACGCTCGACTTCAACCCAATGTTAAACCAATAGCCGGCGCCGATGCCGCGACCGCGATTAGGGCCTTCCAGCGGCGTATTCCAATGGGCTGACTTCTCGACGGCGTCGAGACACTCCAGATACCCAATCCGCGGATAGACCGGGCCATCGACGCGTTTTACGCCTTCCTTGACGCCATTGATGCGGCGGATCTCGATGCGATCGAGCTTCAGCTCGGAGGCAAGTTCGTTTAGCGTCGACTCAAAGGCGAACGCCGCTTGGGTGGCGCCAGGCGCACGATACGCCTGCGTCTTCGGCTTGTTGACGCAGACGTCGTAGCCGTCGACGATCGCGTTGGGCAGCTCGACGCAGCTGAAGATGCACATCGCGCCGGGGCCGATCACGCCGCCGGGAAAGGCGCCCGCTTCGTACGCCAAATACGCCTGACCGGCGGTCAGCTTGCCATCCCTCGTCGCTCCGAGCTTGACCTTGATGTTTGAAGCCGGCGTCGGGCCGGTACCTTCGAACACCTCGTCACGCTGCATCGTCATCTTCACCGGGCGGCCGCACTTGCGACTTAGCATCGCCGCGACCGGCTCGAAGTAGACGGCGATCTTTCCGCCGAATCCGCCGCCAATCTCACACGGCGTAACGGTCACTTTCGAGATCGGCAGTTGCAGCAGTTCGGCCGTTTGATGCCGAGCGGTGAACGATCCTTGCGTCGACGTCCAGATCTTCAGGTGACCATCTTCGTTCCACAACGCGGTCGACACTTGCGGTTCGATGTAACCTTGGTGAACCGTCGCCGTTCGGTACTCGCGTTCGATGATCACGTCGGCGGCGGCGAAGCCGGCGTCAATGTCGCCCGTCTCAAAATGAACGTGGCGATCGATGTTGGTCGGTTGATCGCTCGGCTCTTCGAGCGTCTCGGTTTTCAGACCAGGATGCAAGATCGGCGCGTCGGCCTGCATCGCCTCGACGATGTCGGTCACCGCCGGCAAGATCTCGTAGTCGACGCGGATCGCGGCGATCGCCTCTTCGGCGACATGCACATCCCGGGCAGCGACGGCGGCGATGGCGTGCCCTTTGTACAACACCTTGTCGACCGCCAGGCAGTTCTGCGCCAGGTCGTGCAGGTTGACGGCGCCTTCCCCCAGATCAGCCACTTTGTCGATCAGATCGGGCCAATCTTGACCGGTCGCGATCGCGTAGACGCCGTTGATTTTTTCGGCGATCGACGTATCGATCGCTTTGATCCGGGCATGCGGATGCGGACTGCGGAGGATCTTGCCGTGGGCCATGCCCGACATTTGTACATCGGCTCCATAGATCGCCCGGCCGGTCACCTTGTCGGCGCCATCGTGACGCACGGGCCGCGTGCCCAGCACTTTATACTGTTTGTCGCTATAGGAAATGGGCGAGTTGTCGCTCATGTTTGCTCTCCTTCGGCGGCGGCTTGGACGGCGCGGACGATCTTGTCATATCCGGTACAGCGGCAGAGGTTGCCAGCCAACTGAAAACGAATCTCCTCTTCGCTGGGATGCGGAATCCGATCCAACAGCGCCTTGGTCGTCATCAGAAAGCCGGGCGTGCAGACGCCGCACTGCAGCGCCGCCCCTTCCAAAAAGCATTGCTGCAGCGGCTGTAGCTTGCCGCCGGCGGCGATCCCTTCGACCGTTTCGATCTCGGCGCCTTCCGCTTCGACCGCCAGCACCAGGCAACTGACGACCGGTTCGCCATCAAGCAGCACCGTGCATGCGCCGCAGTTGCCGTTGTTGCAGCCTTCTTTGGCGCCGGTCAATTGCAACCCGTCGCGGAGCGCCTCGAGCAGGCTCTGCCGCGGCTCGCACGCAAACTCGCGTTGTTCGCCATTGATCGTTGCGGTGATCAGCTGTTTCTTGGCCACGCTTCAAACCCCAGTCGTATGGAAGGTGAATGCTATTTGTTGGCGGCGGCTCGCTCGGCCGCAATCGTCAACGTCCGTCGCGATAAAACGCTGCACAGATGCTGGCGATACTCGACCGTTCCCCGCATGTCGTCGATCGGGCTGGCCGCTTGCTGCGCCAGTTCGCCCGCTATTGCGAATAGTTCTTCATTCGGCTCTTGGCCGACGAGCGATTCTTCGGCGGCGGATGCCCGAACGGCAGTCGGAGCGACGGCGCCCAACACGATCCGCGCCTTTTGAATCTTCCCCGCTTTGTCCAGTTCGAGATACGAGGCCGCATTGGCGACCGCGATATCCATCTCGTTGCGCGGAATGAAACGCTGATAGGCGGCGCCGCTTAATTTCGGATGCGGGGGAAAAATAATCGCCACCAACAACTCGCCCCGCGCCAAGACATTCTTGCAGACGCCGGTGCAGAACTCGGCGACCGGCATCTGCCGGCGTCCCGAATGCGTGGCGATCTCGGCGACGGCGTCATAAATCGCCAGCGGCGGGATCGAGTCGGCGGCCGGCGAAGCATTGCAAAGATTCCCCCCCACCGTTGCCCGCGATTGGATCTGCCAACCGCCGATGATCTTCACCGCATCGACGAGGGCGGAATAGTTCTGGGCAATCGCCGCTTCGCGATAAATGCGGCTGCAAGAGACTGCCGCGCCGAGGAAGAGTCCTCCTTCGGCCGTCATCGCCAGCTCATTTAATTCGGCAATTTTTTTGACGTCGACAACCAACGTCGCACGTCGCCGCCGCTCTCGCAATAAAACCAAAATATCGGTGCCGCCCGCCAGTACGACCGATTTTTGCGAGGGGTCCGACAGCAACCGCACGGCGTCGTTGGTGGAAATCGGTGCTGCGTAGTCGAAATCTTGCAAAGAAACTCTCCGAACAGACGGACATCGCTGCGAGTGGGAGGGCAGTCGCGAGTTGGTCGCGATTTCCTTGGCGGTCATTCTATCGCGATGGGCCTCGCTTTCCAACGTAGCTAGGAGCGATCCTCCCACGAAACCGATTGCTTGCGGCAGGCGAAACGCCCTACAATTGATTTGCCCGTCAATTTCGCTTGCAAAAGGAACCACTCAATCATGGCTACGATTACCGACTCCATCACGATCGCTGCGCCCCAAGTACGACATACGCAGTGCTTCATCGACGGCAAATGGGTTGACGCATCCAGCGGCAAGACCTTTGAAACGCTGAACCCCGCGACCGAGGAAGTGATCGCCGAGGTCGCTGAAGGGGACGCCGCCGACATCGACGCCGCCGTGAAGGCTGCCCGTCGCGCGTTTGATGGTGGCCCATGGCGAACGATGGACGCTCGCGATCGCGGGGCGTTGATCTACAAGCTGGCCGAACTGATCGAGCAAGAGAAAGAAGCGTTGGCCGCGCTCGAAACGCTCGACAACGGCAAGCCGATCAAAGACGCGCTCAACGCCGACTTGCCGCTGGTGATCGACTGCTTGAAGTACTACGCCGGCTGGGCCGATAAGATCCAAGGCGCCACGATTCCCATCCGCGGCGATTACTTCTGCTATACCCGCCGCGAGCCGGTCGGCGTCGTCGGGCAGATCATCCCCTGGAACTTCCCGATGCTGATGACCGCCTGGAAATGGGGACCGGCGCTCGCCTCGGGCTGCACGATCGTGATGAAACCGGCCGAGCAAACGCCGCTCACCTGTCTACGGATGGCGCAGCTGGCGAAAGAGGCCGGCATTCCGGATGGCGTCATCAACGTCGTGCCGGGCTTCGGTCCGACTGCCGGCGGTTCGCTGGTCGCCCACCCCGGCGTCGACAAGATCGCCTTTACCGGCGAACACACCACCGCCCAGATCATCATGAAGAGCGCCGCCGACACGATGAAGCGGGTGACGTTTGAATTGGGGGGCAAGAGCCCGAACGTCGTCTTCGCCGACGCCGATCTGGATGCGGCGATCGCCGGTTCGCACTTTGGCTTGTACTTCAACCAAGGCCAGTGCTGCACCGCCGGAAGCCGCGTCTTTGTCGAAGACTCGATCTACGACGAGTTCTGCAAACGGGTCGCCGGCATGAACCACGACCGCAAGCTGGGCAATCCGCTCGACATGGCGACCGAACAAGGTCCGCAAGTCGATCAGCGGCAGATGGAGAAGATCCTCAGCTACGTCGATCTCGGTAAGCAACAAGGCGCCAAGCTGTTGAGCGGCGGCAATCGATTTGGCGACAAAGGCTTCTATGTCGAGCCGACCCTCTTCGCCGACGTTACCGACGACATGAAGATCGCCACCGACGAAATCTTCGGCCCGGTCATGTCGGTTCTCCGTTTCAAAGACCAGGACGAGATCATCCAGCGGGCGAACAACACGTTCTATGGCCTGGCCGCGGCGGTTTGGACGCAAGACGTGAAGAAGGCGCATCGCTTCGCCGCCGAAGTGCGGGCCGGAACGGTCTGGGTCAACTGCTACGACGTCTTTGATACGGCGGCGCCGTTTGGCGGTTTCAAGATGTCTGGTCTTGGTCGCGAATTGGGAGCGGCCGGCCTGGACGCTTACCTGGAGAACAAGACGGTGACCGTCAATCTGGCGGAATAAGAAGACTGGCAGAGTAAGAAAAACGGCCAACTCGACCGGATCGCGCGCCGACGCGATCCGGTACGAGTAGGCACAGGCCAGTATGCGACGACTTAAATGCACAAAGCGTGCCACGTCGCAAGATTCTGACGGGCCTCCCGCTAGAGGCCCATTTTTCTCGGGCGAGCGTCACTTGCTCAATCAACGCCCAACCTCTTGGCGGCAATCCGAATGTCGTTTCGTTCGACAGGTGCGTCGATTCGAACGACCGGCAATTCGCCACCGTTTTGCTGTGACTTCCTACAGCGTGCAGTCTTCTCGTTCCGCTAAGAACGAGGGGCGAGGGGCCGAACCGCCGAACGGTTCGACCAGGCGATTCTCGACGCTGTTGTAGACGGGCGACATGGCGTATTCCTTTCTTGGCTGGTCGTTTCGATGTCAGGTCGCTTCGCCACAGCGCGGTCGATTGGCAGTCCGTTGATTTTCTCAACGGGCTGCTGGATCGCAGGGATGCGATCCCAAAATAGCGACGTATGTCGTTATTTTGCGAGCCGCGAAGAGCGATGCTCTGAGCCTAGCGAGGTTGAAAAATGCCCTCGTGGCAATACTGTTCGGCACGCCCAGTCGGCATAAACAGATTTGATCCCGCTTCGACCTCTTCACGCATTTTCGCCCCGCTGCTGGACCGTGCAAGCTGCCGTTCCGTTTTCCATCCGCGCAGCATCAACCGAGAGACCGCTTCGACGGCGGACTCCTTACTGCCTACTACGATTTTTTCTTCG